>NZ_POUB01000125.1 GCF_003236335.1 Micromonospora deserti | reverse complement strand
GTGTGGGCTTGGGTGAGGGTGATCAGGTCCTGCGGGGCGAGTTCCAGCTGGAGGCCGCGGCGGCCGGCGGAGACGTAGACCGTCGGGTGGGACAGCGCCGTGACGTCGAGCACGGTGGGTAGGCGCTTGCGCTGCCCGAGTGGGCTGATCCCGCCCCGGACGTAGCCGGTGGCGCGTTCGGCCGCCGTCCGGTCCGCCATGGTGGCCCGCTTACCCCCCACCGCCGCCGCCAGGGCCTTCAGGTCCAGCTCCCCGGTCACCGGCACCACCGCCACCACGAGCGCGCCGCCCACCTCGGTGACCAGGGACTTGAACACCCGCTCCGGTGGTACGCCGAGTGCCGCCGCGACCAGCCCTCCGTAGTTCGGTGCGTCCGGCGACACGTCGTACGGGTGGACCCGATGCGCGATCTTCCGCTTCGCCAGCAGCGCGGTCGCCGGCGTGCCCTGTCCCGCCATGCCCGACAACCTAACCGCGGTTCCGGCGTGCGGGCCAGCCGAGCCGCCTCACCCGACGGGGCGGCCGACCAGCACGGTGGGGGCGCCGGCGACCCGGGTCAGCACCAGGCTCGCCGCCTCGTCGCCGGCCAGCTTCAGGTCGCGCCGGAGCCGCTCCGGTTCCAGCGCGGAGCCGCGCTTGAGGATCTCCACCCGCCCGACCCGCCGTTCCCGCAGCAGCGCGCGCAGCCGCTTGAGCGAGAACGGCAACACGTCGGTGACCTCCAGGCAGCGGGCGAACGGGGTTGCCGCCGGGGTGTCGGTGTAGAGGTAGGCGATGGTCGGATCGGCCAGCGTCGCGTCGAGGATGTCGGCCAGCTCGGCGACCAGGTGCGCCCGGATCACCGCCGGATCCGGGTCGTGCACGTACCGCCGGGCCGGCGCGACCGCCGCCTCGACCTCGCCGGAGCCGATCAGCGCATGGGTGGCCTCACCGCGCAGCACGGTGGCGCGCCGCGGGATCTCGGCGAGCCGGCCGCACCAGAGCGCCGCCTCGACCAGGTCGCCGTCCACGGAGACCCACTCCGCCTCGGCGCCCGCTGGGATCAGCGCGTGGTCCAGCCCCGGAGCCACCTTCACCACGGTGTACGGCACCCGCTGGGTCAGCCCGACGACGAAGTCCCAGGGCGGCGAGTAGGCGTTCGGATCGAAAATCCGCCGGCCGGTGCCGGCCGTCCGCCGCGCCGGATCGCAGAACACCCCGTCCACCCGGGTCACGTCGAACGCGGTGGCGTCGCCGCACTCCACGGTGAACAGGTCGGCGAGTCCGGCCGCCTCGGCGTTGGCGGCGGCCATCGCCGCGGTCACCGGGTCGGTCTCCACCCCGTACACCCGGATGCCGGCCCGGGCGGCGGCGAGCGCGTCGGCGCCCAGGCCGCAGCCCAGGTCGGCGAGGGTGCCGACGCCCGCGGCGCGCAACCGGTCGGCGCGGCGGCGGGCGACCACATTGCGGGTGGCCTGCTCCAGCCCGGCCCGGGTGAGGAACATGCCGGCCGCCGCCGGGCCGAACTTGCCGACCGCCCGCCGGCGCAGCTCGGCCTGGGTGAGCGCGGCGGCGGCCAGCCCGGCCGGCACGCCGGCCGAGCGGAGCGCGGCCGCCGCGGCCAGCGGGTCGCCGCCGGCCACCCGGGCGGCCGCGTCCAGGGCGGCCGACCCCTCGGGCGTACGCAGCGCGGCCAGCTGGTCGAGGTCCACCCGCCCATTCTCCGGGTCGGCCTCTCCGGCCCCTCGTCGACCTTGTCGGTGGCCGCAGGTGGTCGTTTTCCCCGCGCCGACCGGCCACCCCCTGCCGCGGCCGGATGCCGGCGTCCGCGCCCGGTGCGACGCGCCGGACCGGACGGTTGGCACTCTCCTTGACGGAGTGCTAGCCGAGGAATAACCTGCGATTAGCACTCTCACCCTGAGGGTGCCAACCTCCGGGCCCTGGTGTCCGGGAGTTGAACGCCAGGCGGACCGGCACCCGCGACGACGGCCCCGCCCGGTGGCATGTGGCAGATTGACGCTGGTCGGCCCTGCCGGCCGGCAACGAAACCAGTACCCCAGGAGGGTATGCCCGTGACTACCGCGACCAAGGTTGCGATCAAGCCGCTCGAGGACCGGATCCTGGTCCAGGCGAACGAGGCTGAGACCACCACGGCGTCGGGCATCGTGATCCCCGACACCGCCAAGGAGAAGCCGCAGGAGGGCACCGTCCTCGCTGTCGGCCCGGGCCGGATCGACGACAAGGGCAACCGGATCCCGGTTGACGTCAAGGTCGGCGACACCGTCATCTACTCGAAGTACGGCGGCACCGAGGTCAAGTACGCCGGCGAGGAGTACCTCGTGCTCTCCGCCCGCGACGTCCTCGCGGTCATCGAGAAGTAAGCAACCGATCAGTGTCGTCGCCCCGGTCCGGCTCGCCGGGCCGGGGCGACGTCGCTTTGAAGGGACATTCATGGCGAAGATCCTGAGCTTCTCGGACGATGCCCGGCACCTGCTCGAGCACGGTGTCAACGCCCTCGCGGACGCGGTCAAGGTCACCCTCGGCCCGCGCGGGCGCAACGTCGTCCTGGACAAGAAATTCGGTGTGCCCACGATCACCAACGACGGCGTGACCATCGCCAAGGAGATCGAGCTCACCAACCCGTACGAGAATCTCGGCGCGCAGCTGGTCAAGGAGGTGGCGACCAAGACCAACGACGTCGCCGGCGACGGGACCACCACCGCCACCGTGCTGGCCCAGGCCATGGTCCGCGAGGGCCTGCGCAACGTGACGGCCGGCGCCAACCCGACCGGCCTCAAGCGCGGCATCGACGCGGCGGCCGGCAAGGTCTCCGAGGCGCTGCTCGCCAAGGCCGTCGAGGTCTCCGACAAGGAGTCGATCGCGCACGTCGCGACGATCTCCGCGCAGGACGCCACCATCGGTGAGCTGATCGCCGAGGCGATGGAGAAGGTCGGCCGCGACGGTGTCATCACCGTCGAGGAGGGCTCCACCCTCGCCACCGAGCTGGACGTGACCGAGGGTCTCCAGTTCGACAAGGGCTTCATCTCGCCGAACTTCGTCACCGACGCGGAGGCGCAGGAGTCGGTCCTGGAGGACCCGTACATCCTGATCACCACGCAGAAGATCTCGGCGATCGAGGAGCTGCTGCCGCTGCTGGAGAAGGTCCTCCAGAACAACAAGCCGCTTCTGATCATCGCCGAGGACGTCGAGGGCCAGGCGCTGTCCACCCTGGTGGTCAACGCGATCCGCAAGACCCTGAAGGTCTGCGCGGTCAAGGCCCCCGGATTCGGTGACCGCCGCAAGGCGATGCTGCAGGACATGGCGATCCTCACCGGCGCCGAGCTGGTCGCCCCGGAGCTGGGCTACAAGCTCGACCAGGTCGGCCTGGAGGTGCTCGGTAGCGCCCGCCGCGTGGTCGTCGACAAGGAGAACACCACCGTCGTCGACGGCGGCGGCCAGGCCAGCGAGGTCGCTGACCGGGTGGCCCAGATCCGCAAGGAGATCGAGGCCTCGGACTCCGAGTGGGACCGGGAGAAGCTCGCCGAGCGGCTGGCGAAGCTCTCCGGCGGCATCGCCGTCATCAAGGTGGGCGCGGCGACCGAGGTCGAGATGAAGGAGCGTAAGCACCGCATCGAGGACGCCATCGCCGCCACCAAGGCGGCGGTCGAGGAGGGTACGGTCCCCGGCGGCGGCGCTGCCCTGGCGCAGATCCTGCCGGTGCTCGACGACGACCTCGGCTTCACCGGGGACGAGAAGGTCGGCGTCTCGATCGTGCGCAAGGCGCTGGTCGAGCCGCTGCGCTGGATCGCCCAGAACGCCGGCCACGACGGCTACGTGGTGGTGCAGAAGGTCGTCGGCAGCCAGTGGGGCCACGGCCTCGACGCCGCCAGCGGCCAGTACGGCGACCTGGTCAAGTCCGGCATCGTCGATCCGGTGAAGGTGACCCGCAGCGCGGTCGTCAACGCCGCGTCGATCGCCGGCCTGCTGCTCACCACCGAGAGCCTCGTGGTGGAGAAGCCGAAGGAGCCGGAGCCGGCCGCCGCCGGTGGCCACGGGCACGGCCACGGCCACAGCCACCAGCACGGCCCGGGTTTCTGACCGGCAGCACGATCCGCACCGGGGCACACCGTCCGACCGGCGGTGTGCCCCGGCCCCTTTCGGCCCCGATTACGGAACGCTGACGTGGCTACCGCCCGCAGCGGGTGATCGGAAACACTGGGCCGATGAGCACCACGACGCGCCGGTACGCCGCGCTGGCCGGGTTCACCGCCGCCGCGGTCGCGATCGGCTCCGCCGAACTGGTGGCGGTGCTGACCGGCCCCCGCTCGGCACCACTGGTCGCGGTCGGCGGGCTCGTCGTCGACACCGTGCCCGAGCCGCTCAAGCAGTTCGGCATCGCGCTCTTCGGCACATACGACAAGATCGCTCTGCTGGTGGGGACGGCGCTGCTGCTGGGCGCGCTCGCCGCGCTGCTCGGGGTGGTTTCGGTGCGCCGGCTCGGGGTCGGTCTGGCCGGCGTGGCCGCCTTCGCCGCGCTCGGGGTGGCGGCGGCGCTGACCCGGGCCGGCGCGGACGCCACCGACGCCCTGCCGTCGCTGCTCGGCGGCGGGGCCGGCGCGCTGGTGCTCTGGGCGTTCGTCGCCGGCCCGCTGGAACTCGACCCCTGGCCCTGGTCGCCGCCGGCACCCCTGCTCACCTCGTCGGCCCCGGCCGGCCCCGGACCGGTGGCCAGCTCGGGACCGGCGCCCGGCTTCGGGTCGGCGCCCGACGCCCGGCCGGGGGCCGACCATGAGCCGGCAGCCGGTCCGGAGGCCGACCGGAAGCCGGCGGCCCACCCGGCGCCGATGGCCCGCGCCGGGGCGGGCGGCGCGGTGGTCCCGTCCGCACCGCCGCCCGGGTGGGAGCCGTTGGAACGCACCGACCCGGAGTCGCGACGGCGGTTCCTGACCGGGGCCGGGATGCTGCTCGGCGCGGCCGGCGTGGCCGGGCTCGGCGGGCGCTGGCTGGCCGGCCGCCGGGGCGTGTCGGCGGCCCGGGAGGCGGTGCGGCTGCCCGCCCCGGTGTCGGCCGCGCCGGCGGTGCCGGCCGGGGCCGACCTGTCGCTGACCCAGCTCGCGCCCTACGTCACCCCGAACCTCGGCTTCTACCGGATCGACACCGCCCTGGTCGTGCCGCAGGTGGACCCGGCGACCTGGCGGCTGCGCATCCACGGCCGGGTACGCAACCCGATGACGCTGAGCTTCGCCGACCTGCTCGCCCGGCCGATGGTCGAGCGGTACGTCACGCTGGCCTGCGTCTCGAACGAGGTCGGCGGCGACCTGATCGGCAACGCGAGGTGGCTGGGCGTGCCGATCCGGGAACTGCTCGACGAGGCCGACCCGCTGGAGGGCGCCGACCAGGTGGTGGGGCGCTCGGTGGACGGCTGGACCTGTGGCACCCCCACGGCGGTGCTGCGCGACGGGCGGGACGCGCTGCTGGCGGTGGGGATGAACGGCGAGCCGTTGCCGGTCGAGCACGGCTTCCCCGCCCGCATGGTGGTGCCCGGGCTGTACGGCTACGTGTCGGCCTGCAAGTGGGTGACCGAGCTGGAGCTGAGCAGCTTCGCCGACTTCGACGCGTACTGGGTGCCGCGGGGCTGGTCGGCGCAGGGGCCGGTCAAGACGCAGTCGCGGATCGACACGCCCCGCCCCCGCAACCGGCTGACCGCCGGCCGGATCACCGTGGCCGGGGTGGCCTGGGCACAGCACCGGGGCATCCGCGCCGTCGAGGTGCGCGTCGACGAGGGGCCCTGGCAGCAGGCCGAGCTGGCCGCCACGGTCTCGGTGGACACCTGGGTCCAGTGGTCGTGGCGGTGGGACGCCACGCCGGGCGAGCACACCCTCCAGGTGCGCGCCACCGACGCCACCGGCGAGACCCAGACCGGGCGGCGGCAGGCGGTCGCGCCGGACGGCGCCACCGGCTGGCACACCGTCAGGGTCACCGTCCGCTGACCTGCGCGGGTACCCGCCCTCGTCGGCCGGGCGGCCGGCCCGATCGCCGGCCTGATCGCCGGGCCGGCAGTCGGGTGCCGGGAGGCCCGGCGGATCCGGGGACGCGCGACGACGCCGCGCCCGGTCCGGGGCGCGGCGTCGGCGGACGGGCTGAGCTCAGGCGATCCTGCGCTGGGCGGGGACGGTCGACTTGTGCGGCCGGCCCAGGCGGGCCTCCAGCCGGGCGACGTCGACCCGGGTCTTCCGGCGGTCGGCCAGGTCCTCCCAGCCCACGGCGAGCAGTCGTAGCCGCTCGGACTCGCTGAAGCCGCCCCACACGCCGTACGGCTCGCGGACGGAGAGCGCGTGCGTGGCGCACTCGGCGCGCACCGGGCAGGTGCGGCAGACGGCCTTGGCGCCGGACTCGCGGCGCAGCCGGGACGAGCCTCGCTCCCCGTCCGGGTGGAAGAACTGGGCGCTGTCGCGCCCCCGGCAGGCACCGAGCCGCTGCCAGTCCCAGAGGTCGACGATCGGTCCGGGCAGTCTGCGTACGTTCGACATCAGCACCCCTCCTCCCGCGCGGTACCGCGGAGATCCGTGTGAACCGGCGTCCGGGCGGCGGTCCGCGCAGGCGCGCCGTATCCGGCCTGGCGTCCCGGTACCCGGGTACGTGTCGACTCACACGTCCGTGATCGAAAACCTCGGACAAGTAGCGGCATATGCCCCACTTGTCGGAAAAGTTCGGAGGATTGCCGGGAACCTCCTCGCGACCCGACCCGGTCATGGTCTGCTCGTGAGCGGAGAGGAGAGCACCTGTGCGTACGGTTCTCGTGTGCGTTCGGACGCCGCTCGCGGCCCAGCACCTGACCTCCGCGGCAGCGCGGCTCGGGCTGTCCGGGGTCGTGCGTACCGCCGTCTCCGATCCCGAAGTGATGCTGCGGCTGGCCGAGCGCCCGGCCGACGTGGTGCTCGCCGACACGGCGCTGACCCGGCCGGACAGCCCCGGCTTCGTCCGCCGGGTGCTCGCCCGCGCGCCGCAGGCCGCCGTGCTGCTGCTCGGCATCGAGGAGTCGGAGGCCGCCGCCGCCACCATCAGCGCCGGCGCCCGTGGCCTGATCCAGGGCGTCGACCACGATCTGACCAGCGCGGTGGCGAAAGCCCTGCTGCTGCTCGCCGCGCCCGGGCGGACCGCCCGGCACCGGATCACCGACCCGGCCCGGGACGCGGCGGCGGTCGGCGGGCAGGCACGCCCCACGCCGGCCGGCCGACCGCCGGCCGATCCGGGTCCCGGCTGGCCGACCCCCGCGGCCGAGGGCGCGGGCGGCGCACCGGCGGTGGTGCCCGTGCAGCGCGGTGACGACCCGGCCGAGCCGGAGGAGCCCGGGCCGGACGGCGAGCGGGCCAGCCCCGGCGCACGCGCCGGCCGATCCCCGGTCGGCCTGACCGAGCGGGAGCTTCAGGTGCTGCTCGGCATGGCCGAGGGCAAGAGCAACGCCGAGATCGGCCGGGAGCTGTTCGTCTCCGAGGACACCGTCAAGACGCACGCCCGACGGCTGTTCCGCAAGCTCGGCGCGCGGGACCGCGCACACGCGGTGGCCGCCGGCTTCCGGGCCGGTCTGGTCGCCTGAACCGCCCGCGCCGCTGCCCAGCGCCGTCGGGCCGGTCTGGTCGCCTGAACCCTGCCCGCGACGCGCCGCCGCCCAGCGCCGGCCGGACGGCGGCGGAGCGGGGGCGGGCCCGGTCGTCCGGACCGGTCGGGCCGGCCTCAGCTTTCGGTGCCGGACTCCTCGTCGGTGCCCTCGGTCAGCGTGTCGTGCACCCCGTCGGCGTACCCCCGCGCGTAGTCCCAGGTGACGTAGCGGTCCGGGTCGGGGTCGTAGGCCGGCTCGTGCACCCGCGGGCGCCCGGAGCTGAGCAGGTGGCGCAGGTTGCCGCGGAGCAGGTCCCAGTCGAAGTAGTGCGGCTCCCGGCAGTCCTCGCACTCGATCACCAACCCGCGGACCCCGATCGGCGCCAGCAGCGCCTGGTAGATCTCCAGGTCGGCGAGGTCCTCCAGCACGTCCTGCCGCTCGACGTCGGTCAGCGGGTCGAGCGCGGCGTCGTCGCCGGGATCGTGCAGGCCCGCTGCCGGATCGGCCGGGTCGCCGTTGAACGGGTCGATGGGCTCGTCGTGCACCCCCTCACCGTAGACCCAACGTCCCGCCGATGCCCGCCCCCGGGCCGCTGGTGACCTGGCCCGCCACCGGCGGGGGCGGAGCGGGTCACTGGGTACGATGGGGCGACGCGCCGTCACCAGGCGCGCGCGCCGGTGCCCGCCGCGCCACCTCGCTGAAGCCCGTCCGAGCAGCTCAGGGGAGCAATCGTGGAAATTTCGCCCAGCACCGATCGTCCGGCCGGCGCCGACAGTGGCGAGCTGGGCGGCCACCTGCCCGAGCTGCCCGCCGGCTCGGCCCGGGTGGTACCGCTCGGGCTGACCTTCGACGACGTCCTGCTCCAGCCGGGCGAGTCGGACGTGGTGCCCAGTCGGGTCAACACCGTGACGAAGCTGACCCGCAACATCAATCTCAGCGTGCCGCTGCTCTCCAGCGCGATGGACACGGTGACCGAGGCGCGGATGGCGATCGCGATGGCCCGCCAGGGCGGTATCGGTGTGCTGCACCGCAACCTCTCCCTGGAGGACCAGGCGCTCCAGGTCGACCTGGTCAAGCGCTCCGAGTCGGGCATGATCACCAACCCGGTCACCGCCAGCCCGGACGACACGCTGCGCGACGTCGACGCGCTCTGCGGGCGGTACCGCATCTCCGGCGTGCCGGTGGTGGACGGCGACGGCCAGCTCGTGGGCATCGTCACCAACCGTGACATGCGTTTCGTCTCCGACCCGACCACCCCGGTCCGTGAGATCATGACCCGCGCCCCGCTGGTCACCGCCCCGGTTGGGGTGAGCAAGGACGACGCGCTGGGCCTGCTGCGCCGGCACAAGGTGGAGAAGCTGCCGATCGTCGACGACTCGGGCCGGCTGCGCGGGCTGATCACCGTGAAGGACTTCACCAAGAGCGAGCAGTACCCGAACGCCACCAAGGACTCCGCCGGGCGGCTGCGGGTCGCCGCGGCCGTCGGGGTGGGCGACGACGCGTACAAGCGGGCCCGGGCGCTGGTCGACGCGGGCGTCGACGCGCTCATCGTGGACACCGCGCACGGCCACCAGCGGGCGGTGCTGGACATGGTGCGCCGGCTCAAGAGGGACGTCACCGTCGACATCGTCGGCGGCAACATCGCCACGTACGCCGGCGCCAAGGCGCTGGTCGAGGCCGGCGTCGACGGGATCAAGGTCGGGGTCGGGCCGGGTGCGATCTGCACCACCCGGATCGTCGCCGGGGTCGGCGTCCCGCAGATCACCGCGATCATGGAGGCCGCCCGGGCGGCCCGCCCGGCCGGCGTGCCGGTGATCGGCGACGGCGGCATCCAGTACTCCGGCGACATCGCCAAGGCGCTGGTCGCCGGCGCCGACACGGTGATGCTGGGCAGCCTGCTGGCCGGCTGCGAGGAGAGCCCCGGCGAGCTGATCTTCATCAACGGCAAGCAGTACAAGGCGTACCGGGGGATGGGCTCGCTCGGCGCGATGCAGTCCCGCGGCCAGGCCAAGTCGTACTCGAAGGACCGCTACTTCCAGCAGGACGTGACCAGCGACGAGAAGCTGGTTCCGGAGGGCGTCGAGGGTCAGGTGCCCTACCGGGGCCCGCTCTCCGCGGTCGCCCACCAACTCATCGGCGGGCTGCGGCTGGCGATGGGGTACGCCGGCGCGGAGAGCATCCCCGAGCTGCACCAGCGCGGCCAGCTCATCCGGATCACCGCGGCCGGGCTCAAGGAGAGCCACCCGCACGACATCCAGATGACCGTCGAGGCGCCGAACTACCACACCCGCTGACCATCCCCCGAGCACCTGGAGCCCCCATGCGTGATGTGGTCGAGATCGGACTGGGCAAGACCGCGCAGCGCGGTTACCACCTGGACGACATCGCCATCGTGCCGAGCCGCCGGACCCGGGACGTCGACGACGTCTCCACCGCCTGGCAGCTCGACGCGTACCCGTTCGGCATCCCCTGCGTCGGGCACCCCTCCGACGCGACGATGAGCCCGGCCTCGGCGGTCCGGCTCGGGCAGCTCGGCGGTCTCGGCGTGCTCAACGTCGAGGGCCTGTGGACCCGCTACGAGAACCCGACCAAGGTGTTGGAGGAGTTGGCCACCCTCGACGAGGAGGCCCGCGCCACCAAGCGGCTCCAGGAGGTGTACGCCGAGCCGATCCGGCCGGACCTGATCGCCGAGCGGGTGCGCGAGCTGCGTGCCGGCGGCGGCACGGTGGCGGTGCGGGTCTCCCCGCAGCACACCCTGGCGTTGGCCCCGGTGATCCTCGACGCGGGCGTGGACATCCTGGTCATCCAGGGCACCATCGTCTCCGCCGAGCACGTCTCGACCACCGACGAGCCGCTCAACCTCAAGGAGTTCATCGCCGACCTCGACCTGCCCGTCGTCGTCGGCGGCTGCACGGACTACAAGACCGCGCTGCACCTCATGCGCACCGGCGCGGCCGGCGTGATCGTCGGCATCGGTGGCGACCAGTGGTCCACCACGGAGTCGGTGCTCGGCATCCGGGTGCCGATGGCGACCGCGATCGCCGACGCGGCGGCGGCCCGCCGGGACTACCTCGACGAGACCGGCGGTCGGTACGTGCACCTGATCGCCGACGGCGACATCCAGACCTCGGGTGACGTCGCCAAGGCCCTGGGCTGCGGCGCGGACGCGGTGATGCTCGGCGAGCCGCTGTCGCTCTGCGCGGAGGCGCCGGCCGGCGGTGCCTGGTGGCACTCCGCCGCCAGCCACCCATCGCTGCCCCGGGGCGCGTTCGAGGTGGCCGGTGAGCCGCTCGGCTCGATGGAGCGCCTGCTCTTCGGCCCGGCCGACGAGCCGGACGGCCAGCTCAACCTCTTCGGTGGGCTGCGCCGGGCGATGGCCAAGTGCGGCTACCGCGACCTCAAGGAGTTCCAGAAGGTCGGCCTGGTCCTGGACCGCTGACCGGCCAAAGATGCACCGCACGCTCCGGTCGCGCCGATAGGCTCGGCCGGTGCGTCGTCATTCCGCCCGGTTCCGCCCGGCCCTCGCCGTCGCCGTCGCGGCTGCGCTGGTGGTCACCGGCTGCATCAGCCTCGGGGACGAGGACGGCGACGGCTTCCGGCCGGGCGCCGCCGACCTCGGTGACCCGTACGTCCCCGGGGCCGGCAACGGTGGCTACGACGTGGCGCACTACCGGCTCGCGGTGCGCTACGACCCGCCGACCGACCGGCTCACCGGCCGGGCCGCCGTCACCGCCACCGCCACCACCCCGCTGTCCCGGTTCAACCTGGACCTCGTCGGGCTGGACGTGGCCGCGGTGCGCGTCGACGGCGCTCCCGCCCGGCACGAGCGCGACGGCGACGAACTGGTGGTCACCCCACGCGACGGGCTGCGTCGCGGCAGCCGGTTCACCGTCGAGGTGGAGTACGCCGGCGTGCCCACCGCGAAGCCCGACGGTCAGCTGGGCAGCGGCGGGTTCCTGCACACCGACGACGGGGCGGTCGCGCTCGGCCAGCCGTACTCGGCGGCCACCTGGTTCCCGGTCAACGACCACCCGTCCGACAAGGCCACCTACGACATCGAGGTGACCGTCCCGGACGGGCTCGCCGCGCTGAGCAACGGGGTGCCCGGCGGGAGGACCAGCGCCGGGGGCTGGACCACCTGGCGTTGGGCCGAGAAGGCGCCGATGGCGAGCTACCTCACCACACTGGTGGTCGGCGACTACCGGGTGGAGACCGGCACGCACGCCGGCCGGCCGATCGTCACGGCGGTGCCGGCGAGCCTGCCGGCGACCGGTCCGGAGGCGCTGTCGCTGGCCCGTACCGGCGAGATCGCGGATTTCCTGGCCAGCCGCTTCGGGCCGTACCCGTTCGACTCGTACGGCGGCATCGTGGTCACCGACAGCCGCCTCGGGTACGCCTTGGAGACCCAGTCGCGACCGGTCTACGGGCCCGGCTTCTTCCGGGGCGGCCGCCCCAACTACGGCGTGGTCACCCACGAGCTGGCCCACCAGTGGTTCGGCAACAGCGTGGCGCTGAGCCGGTGGAGCGACATCTGGCTCAACGAGGGCTTCGCCAGCTACGCCGAGTGGCTGTGGGAGGAGCACGACGGCGGCCGTACCGCACAGCGCTCCTTCGAGCTGGAGTACGCCGCCACCGACTGGTCCCGGCCGTCGGTCGACCCGGGACGGTCGCACCTGTTCGGCACGGCCGTCTACAAGCGCGGCGCGCTCGCGGTGCACGCGCTGCGCCGCACGGTGGGCGACGACACGTTCTTCCGCATCCTGCGGACCTGGACGGCGGAGCGGCGGGGCGGCAACGCCACCACCGAGGATCTGGTGGCGCTGGCCGAACGGGTCTCCGGAAGGTCCCTGCGCCCGCTCCTGGACGCATGGCTCGTCGGCGGGACGGCTCCCGCCCTGCCCTGACGCGGTTCCCGGCGGCGCTCGGTAGGCTGCCGCCGGACCGGCCTGCCGCGGGTCCGCAGAGGGCCGCCGGCGGGGCAGCCGGCGGCGCAGGGGAGGGACGAGGCGATGACGCTGTGGCGGCGGGTTGGGCGCGCGGGTATCGGGCTGCTGCTGACCGGGGCGCTCGGGCTGAGCGGGTGCGGTTCGGCCCCGGAGCCGGGCCCGACGTCGACCACCGCGTCGCCGGCCCCCCGCACGTTCAAGCCGGGGGCGGCCGGCGCGGGCGACGAGTACTTCCCGACGTACGGCAACGGCGGCTACGACGTCGGGCAGTACACCGTGAAGGTCCGCTACGACCCGGCAACGGACCGGCTCAGCGGCACCACCACCGTGCGGGCCGCCGCCACCACCGATCTGTCCGCGTTCAACCTGGACCTCGCCGGCCTGACCGTCCGCTTGGTCACCGTGGACGGCGCCCCGGCCAAACACACCCGCAAGGGTGACGAGCTGGTGATCACTCCGGCCAGCAACCTGATCGCCGGCAACGGCTTCGTGGCGGAGATCGCGTACGGCGGCGAGCCGGAGCCGCTGCGCAACGAGGTGCTCGGCCTGGGCGGGTTCCTGCACACCGACGACGGGGCGGTCGCGCTCGGCCAGCCGGAGTCGGCGAGCACCTGGTTCCCGGTCAACGACCACCCCTCCGACAAGGCCACCTACGACGTCGAGATCACCGTCCCGGACGGTTTGACCGCGGTCAGCAACGGCGTACCGGCGGGGAAGACCAGCGCCGACGGCTGGACGACCTGGACGTGGGCCGAGCGCAGCCCGATGGCCAGCTACCTGAGCATGGTGGTGATCGGGAAGTTCCGGCTCACCCGGGGCGAGCACAAGGGACGGCCGGTGTTCCACGCGGTCACCACCGAACTGCCGGTGGGCGCGGCGGACCGGTCGATCGCCGACACCGTGAGGGTGGCGGACTACCTGGAGAGCGTCTTCGGCCCGTACCCGTTCGAGTCGTACGGCGGGGTGGTGATCTCCGACGACCGGATCCGGTACGCGCTGGAGACGCAGAGCCGGCCGGTCTACTCGGCCGGGTTCTTCCGGCAGGGCGAGAACACCGGGGTGGTCGCGCACGAGTTGGCGCACCAGTGGTTCGGCAACAGCGTGGCGTTGACGAAGTGGCAGGACATCTGGCTCAACGAGGGGCTGGCCACGTACGCGGAGTGGCTGTGGGCCGAGCACGACGGCCGGCGGACCGCCCAGCAGGCGTTCGACACCCGGTACGCCGGCTCACCCAGCGGGGTCTGGCGGACCCCGCCCGGCAAGCCGGGGGTGGCGAACCTGTTCAGCGAGTCGGTCTACCAGCGGGGCGGGATGACCGTGCACGCGCTGCGGGTGACCGTTGGCGACAAGGCGTTCTTCGAGATCCTGAAGACCTGGGCGGCGCGCAAGCGCGACGGCAACGCCACCACCGCCGAGTTCGTCGCCCTGGCCGAGCGGGTCTCCGGCGAGCAGCTCGACGAGCTCTTCGACGCCTGGCTGTACGGCACCGAGCGGCCCGCCCGCCCCGAGCCGCGCTGACCGGTCAGCTCCTGATCCGCAGCTCCGGATGGGCGGCGAGGTAGGCATCCGCCCGGCCGGCGCGCAGCTCGGTGAGGAACTCCCGGCCGACTGCCTTGAGCTGCTCGCCCCGGTACGCGGTGCCCCTGCCGACGCCCGAACCGGGGAGGCCGACCAGGACGAGGCGGTCCGCCGGGAGCCCGCCCAGGGCGTACGCGATGTCGACGATCCGTGGCCCGCCCGCGTAGACCAACGTGTCGCCGAGCGCGTCCACCACCTGCTGGACCCGCTCCGGCTGCCGGGCCAGGTTCTCGTCGAGGATCTTGCGGACCAGGGCCCGGACGAGCTGCTGCTGGTGGCGCTGGCGGGCGTAGTCGCCACCGTCGATGTAGCGCTGGCGGGCGTAGTCCAGGGCCTGCCAGCCGTTGAGGTGCCGCTGGCCCTTCTCGTAGACCATCTGCGGTCCGGTGTAGCCGCCGGGCGCCGGGTCCCGGTGCTTTCCGTCCGGGCGCCGGTGCAGTGAGGTGACCTTCTGGTCGACGTAGATGTCCACCCCGCCGAGGCTGTCCACCAGCTTGTCGAAGCCGGCGAAGGTGAGCACCGCGCCGGCGTCGATCCGCAGCCCGGTGTAGCCGCTGACCGTGCTGCGCAGCAGGTCGTACCCCTGGGCGGCGCTCGGCTCCTTCGGCTTTCCCGGCACCCGGCTGCCGTAGCTCATCGCGTGGGTGAGCTTGGTCCTGCCGCCGGCGTAGCCGGCCCGGGGGAAGGCCGGGATGTCCACCAGCAGGTCGCGCGGGAGCGAGAAGAGGTATGCCCGGTCGAGCCCGCGCGGTACGTGCAGCACGAGCACGGCGTCGGCGTGCGGCTCCCAGCCGGGCGCGCTGACCCGGGTGTCCACCCCGACCAGCAGCAGGTTGAGCGGGCCGGTGATGTCCGCCCCCGGTGGCGGACCGGTGGGGGTGGTCGGACCGGGCGCGGGCGTGGGTGTCGCCGGGCCGCTCGCCGTGGCCACCGGAGCCCGGCCGCGGTCGGCGCCCCGGTCGGAGACCGCCCGGCCGACCGCCACCGCGCCCGCACCCAGCAGCCCGATCACGGCGAGGACGACCAGCCCCAGCAGCCACCGTCGGCGCGGTGCTCCCGACCCGAGGACCATTCGGTGACCCCTTCCCGTACTGACTCAACGCTCCGACGGGGTGCCCAGGTTGCGGCCGGCGCGTCCCGGGTCGGTGGATGTTGCATGATCGCGCGAAAACCGCCCCTGGCGCGATAGCTACCGACCGGTAATGATGCGGTCATGCGCTACGACGTGGTTGTCATCGGGTCCGGCTTCGGCGGCAGCGTCACGGCGCTGCGGCTGGCTGAGAAGGGCTATTCCGTCGGGGTGCTGGAGGCCGGACGCCGCTTCGCCGACGACGAGTTCCCGCAGACCTCGTGGCGGGTCCGGCGCTTCCTCTGGGCGCCGAGACTCGGTTGCTACGGCCTGCAGCGGATCACCCTGCTGCGCGCGGCGGACCGGAAGGCCGGCGGCGGCGTGCTGGTGCTCTCCGGGGCCGGGGTGGGTGGCGGCTCGCTCGTCTACGCGAACACCCTCTACGAGCCGCTGGACGCCTTCTACGCCGACCCGCAGTGGCGGGACGTCACCGACTGGCGCGACGAGCTGGCCCGCCACTTCGACCAGGCGAAGCGGTCGCTCGGCGTCACCACGTACCCGGTCGTCACGGGCGCGGACCGGGCGATGCGGGCGGTGGCCGAGCGGATGGGGGTGGGACACACCTTCCACGCCACCCCGGTCGGGGTGCACATCGGCCGACCCGGCCAGCGGGAGGCCGACCCCTACTTCGGCGGCGCTGGCCCGGAGCGCACCGGCTGCACGCACTGCGGCTCGTGCATGACCGGCTGCCGGCACGGGGCGAAGAACACCCTGGTGAAGAACTACCTCTGGCTGGCCGAGCGGCTTGGCGTCGAGGTCCACCCGCTGACCACGGTCACTGCCGTCCGGCCCGCCAGCGGCGGCGGGTACGCGGTGCACACCGCCCGCACCGGCGCCTGGCTGCGCAGGCGGCGCCAGGTGATCCACGCCGACCAGGTGGTGTTCGCCGCCGGCGCGCTGGGCACCCAGCGCCTGCTGCACGAGATGAAGGCGGTCGGGGCGCTGCCCGGGCTGTCGTCCCGCCTCGGCGAGCTGACCCGGACCAACTCCGAGGCGATCCTCGGCGCCTCGGTGTCCCGCCAGCGTGCCCGGGCCGAGCGGATGGACTTCACGGAGGGGGTGGCCATCACCAGCTCGTTCCACCCCGACCCGCAGACGCACATCGAACCGGTGCGCTACGGGCGCGGCTCCAACGCGATGGGGCTGCTCCAGTCGCTGCTGGTCGACGGCGGCCCGCGCCGGGTCCGCCGCTGGCTGGGCGGCATCCTCCGGCAGCCGGGGCTGGCGGCCCGGATGCTCTCCGTGCGCGGCTGGTCGGAGCGTACGGTGATCGCCCTGGTCATGCAGTCGGTGGACAACTCGCTGACCACCCGGCTGCGGCGCGGCCCGCTCGGCCGGCGGCTGGTCTCCGGCCCCGGCCCCGGGGCGGCCAACCCGACCTGGATCCCGGCCGGCAACCAGGCCGTGCGGCTGCTCGCCGAGGAGATCGGCGGTACGCCGGGCGGCGCGCTCACCGAGCCGTTCAACATCCCGATGACCGCGCACATCCTCGGCGGGGCGGTGATCGGCGCCACCCCGGCCGACGGGGTGATCGATCCCTGGCACCGCGTCTACGGCCATCCCGGGCTGCACGTGGTGGACGGGGCGGCGGTCTCGGCCAACCTCGGGGTGAACCCGTCGCTGACCATCACCGCCCAGGCGGAACGCGCGATGTCGTACTGGCCGAACCGGGGCGAGCCGGATCCCCGTCCGCCCCTCGGCTCCCCGTACACCCGCCTGGCGCCGGTGCCACCGCGCCGGCCGGCGGTGCCGGCTCACGCC
>NZ_POUB01000124.1 GCF_003236335.1 Micromonospora deserti | reverse complement strand
GTCGATGTCCGCGCTGTCCGCGTTGGCCGGGGTGGCCGGCGGGGTCCGGTGGGGCGCCGGCCGGGGCGCCTGGAAGACGCCGACCGCACCGTGCCCGGGCGTGGTCACCAGCGCCGGGTCCAGGGCGGCGTCGTCCTGCTCGTCGATGTCCGCGTAGTCGAACGATCGCGCACGGTTACCGCGTGGGGTGGCCGGGCGCCCGGCCGGGGGACCCGGCGTGGAAGAGGGGCTCATGCGATCGCCTCACCCGCGTCGTTCAGCTGCCCCGTACGGCCGGTCATGCCAGTTCCTCCCGGATCCTGATCCGGCTGCCGAGCAGGCGGGGATCGCGCTGTTCGGCGGCCGGCTCCCGGGTGCGACGCCAGTCGGTCAGCGCGGTGCGGATCACCATGCGCGCCGGCCGGTCCGGGTCGACGTACCGGAAGACGAACGAGGTCGTCACGATGGCGAGCGCGATCTCCCAGGCCGGGAAGAGCTCGACCTGCAGCGTGAACAACCAGTGGATGAACATGTAGAGGGGGACGAGCAGCATGAACAGCCCATACTGGGCGTACGGCAGGTGGACCGGAAGGGTGTAGCCGGGCGGCCCGAGGTAGACCAGGCGAGCCCGGTAGATGTCGTCGTCGGTGCGCAGCCGCATCTCGTGCCCGCGCCTATTCGAAGATCAGGTCGATCAGGTAGTCGCCGACGAAGAAGAGCGTGGCGGCTCCGGCGATGAAGGCGAGCCCGACGATCGCGATGGCGGAGCTGGTGAGCACCTTGGAGATCTCGCCCCGGCTGGCCCGCCCGATGAAGATGACGCCCAGCACGGCCAGCAGGATCGGTGCGATCTTGCTCGCGAAGAACGTGACGACACCCTCGGTGTCGATGCCCTTCGGCGCAGGCTCGGCGAGTGGAGTCGACGCCAAGGTGGAGAGCAGGTGGGCGGCGCCGGACGACGCCGTCTCCATCAGCTCGATGGCGATCACTGGAACCTCCCCAAAGCGCGGCCGGCGGCGCCGCGGCGGTGCAGTAGGCATGCCTGGCGGGAACGGTGCTCACTGTGCACAGCGTCTACGACCCTGTGTTCGTCGCCCACCACGCAGAGTGGTGAGTTTTGGGCAAATACTCCCGCTTCGGCCCTCCCTCCAGGCTTCGCCATCACGATGCTGGGCAGTTCCAAAGCGTACGGGCCGGCCCTGTTTGCGACAAGCCGCGAAGAGACGACCCGATCCGACCCGGACGACCGATCGTACATCTGTTCCAATTCGCATGTCAGCGCCCCCGACCCGGGCCGATCCGGGCCGTCACGCCGACCGGTACCGTCTAGTCGTGACCGATCTGGTGCGGGCCCCGGCCCCGGTGGTGATGGGCGTCCTCAACGTCACGCCCGACTCCTTCTCCGACGGCGGACGGTACGCCGACCTCGACGCCGCCGTCGCACACGGCGTGCGGCTGCGGGCCGACGGGGCGCACCTGGTCGACGTCGGCGGCGAGTCCACCCGGCCCGGCGCCGACCGGGTCGACGCGGAGACCGAGGCGGCCCGGGTGCTGCCGGTCATCCGCGAGCTCGCCGCGGCCGGCGTGCCGGTCAGCATCGACACCAGCCGGGCGCGGGTCGCCGAGGCGGCGCTCGGCGCCGGCGCGGTGGTGGTCAACGACGTCTCCGGCGGCCTCGCCGACCCGGACATGGCCCGGGTGGTCCGGGATGCCGGCTGCCCCTGGGTGCTCATGCACTGGCGGGGCCACTCCCGCACGATGAGCGAGCTGGCCAGCTACACCGACGTGGTCGCCGACGTCCGCGCCGAGCTGGGCCAGCGGGTCGAGGAGGCGGTGCGGGCCGGGGTCGCCGCCGACCGGATCGTGATCGACCCGGGCCTTGGCTTCGCCAAGACCGCCGCGCACAACTGGGAGCTCAGCGCCCGCCTGCCCGAACTGCTGGAACTCGGCTTCCCGCTGCTCTTCGCGGCCAGCCGCAAGTCCTACCTGGGCCGGCTGCTCGCCGCTCCGGACGGCACGCCCCGGCCGACCGACGGCCGGGAGGTGGCCACCGTCGCCACCAGCCTGCTGGCCGTGGCGGCCGGTGCCTGGGGCGTCCGCGTGCACGACGTCCGGGCGACCGCCGACGCGCTGGCCGTCTGGCAGGCCACCGGCGCGCCCCGCCTCGCCCCGGCCGGCACCGGCCCGTCCCCCGGCGCCCGGACCGCCGGCGCCGCGACCACCGGCACCGCCGCCGGGCCGGGCGCCGGCCTTCCCGCCGACGGAGGAGACCGATGACCGACCGCATCCAGCTGACCGGCCTGCGGGCGCACGGCCGGCACGGGGTGTACGACTTCGAACGCGCGCAGGGGCAGGACTTCGTCGTCGACGCCGTCCTGGAGCTGGATCTGGCCCCGGCCGCGCGCTCGGACGAGGTGACCGACACGGTCCACTACGGCGAACTGGCCGAACGGCTGGTCGCGGTGGTGACCGGCGAGCCGGTCAACCTGATCGAGACGCTCGCCGACCGGCTCCTGGGCGTGTGCCTGGACGATCCCCGGGTCGCCACCGCCACCGTCACCGTGCACAAGCCGGAGGCCCCCGTCCCGCACGCCTTCACCGACGTCGCCGTCACCATGACCCGGACGCGCGCCCGGTGACCCGGGCCGTGCTCTCGCTGGGCAGCAACCTCGGTGACCGGCTTGGCCACCTGCGGTCGGCGGTCGAGTCGCTCGGCGACGCCGTGCTGGTGGTCTCCGGGGTCTACGAGACTCCACCGTGGGGGGACACCGACCAGCCCGCGTACCTCAACGCGGTGGTGCTGGCCCAGGACGCCGCCGCCACGCCCGGTGACTGGCTGGAGCGGGCCCGGGACGCCGAGCGGGCCGCCGGCCGCACCCGCGACCCGCAGCGTCGGTTCGGCCCCCGCACCCTCGACGTGGACGTCGTCGCGGTGTGGGACGACGACGACCAGCCGGTGCTCAGCGACGACCCGGAACTGATCCTGCCGCACCCCCGGGCGCACCTGCGGGCCTTCGTGCTGCGGCCGTGGATCGACATCCAGCCGTACGGCCGGCTGCCCGGGCACGGGTGGCTGACCGACCTGCTCAACGCCGAGCCGGTCGCCGGGGACGCCCTGGAACTGCGTCCCCGGCCCGATCTGGGGATAGAGTCGACGACATGACCCAGTGGAGCCAGCCGGCATGACGCAGGCGAAGTCCCCGGGCGGCGAGGGCCCCGACCGGTTCCGGATGGGCCCCACCCGGCTCTCGACCCTGGTGGTGGCCGGCCTCGCCGCCGCGGCGGTGGCCTGGCTGCTGATCAGCACCCTCTACTACGATTTCCTGCCCGACCTGCCCTGGCTGCCGGTGGTCACCCTGGCCACGCTCGCCGTGCTGGAGGCGTACGCCGCGGTCAACACCCGGGGGCGGATCGAGCGCAGGCCGGGCCGGGATCCGGTCAACCCGCTGCTGGTCGCCCGGTTCGTGGTGCTGGCCAAGGCGTCCTCGCTCGCCGGAGCGATCTTCGCCGGTTTCTACGCCGGCCTGACCGGATGGCTGTTCGTGGAGCGCACGGACGCCGCGATGGACGACCGGCCGATGGCCGGTGCCGGCCTGCTCGCCGCGGCCGCCCTGGTCGCCGCGGCGCTGTGGCTGGAGCGCTCCTGCCGGGTTCCCGAGCAGAAGGACGACGAGGACCGCGAGCCCGGTGACCGGGAGAGCGGTCCCGGTCCGCGCTGACCAGGGGGTTACGCCCGGCTGCCGGCGCGGGTAGGTTGCCCTGCGACCGGAGAGCAATGGCCGCCCCGGCCCGCCCGCGCCTGTCGGCAAGGAGGAGCGGCCACCTGGGAGGCGGCGTCAATGGGGTACGACGAACCGGGGCGGGATACCTCCGCCGAGCCCTCGTCGGGCGTCCCTGCGGCCGTGCTGGAGAACGTCTTCGACGACCCGGCGCACGGTGAGCCCGGCCGGGACCGGCTCGCCGTCCACGTCGTCTGGGAGGTGCTGCTCCTCACCGGGCTGGCCGTCCTGGCGTACCTGCTGTGGCGGGCGGAGCCGGACACGCTGCGCGGCGACGGGCTGCGCGCCCTGCTGGTCGACGTGGTCGCCCTCGGGCTGCTGGCGCTGGCCGCCGGGCTGAGCCTGCGTACCGCGGCGGTGAACCTGGCGATCGGGCCGGTCGCCGTCGCCGCCGCGCTGCACCTGGCCGAGCAGGGCGACCGCGGGGTCACCGCCGCCCTCGGCCCGGCCGCCGTGGTCACCGCGCTCGGTGGGCTGGCCCTGGCGCTGGCCGTGGTGGTGCTGCACGTCCCCGGCTGGGCGGCGAGTCTCGCCGGCGCGGCCGGGGTGATCGTGTACATCGAGCAGCGCTCCGCGCCGGTCCTGCCGCAGGGCGACTACGACCCGCGCCAGGTGGCGTTCCACCTCGCCGCCGGGTTCGCCGCGGTGGCCGTGCTCGGCGGCCTGTTCGGCGCGATCCGGCCGATCCGCCGGCTGGTCGGCCGGTTCCGGCCGGTGGCCGACCCGGCCCGGCGCCGGGGCGCGGTGGCGGCGGTCGTCACCGCCGGCGCGCTCGTCTGCTCCACCGTGCTGGCCATGCTGGCCGGAGCGCTCCTCGCCACCGGCGGCGCCGGCCCGGTGGCGCCCGACACCGGGCTCGACCGGACGGTGCTGGCGGTGGGCGTCGCACTGCTGGCCGGGACCAGCGCGTACGGGCGCCGGGGCGGGATCTTCGGCACCCTGCTGGCGGTCTGCCTGGTCGCCCTCTTCCAGGCGTACGCCGAGGCCCGGGGCTGGGTGGTGAGCCGCTGGGCGGTCGGCGGGGTGGCGCTGGCCGTCGGGCTGGTGGTCACCCGGCTGGTCGAGTCGTACGGGCGGCCGGTGACCGGTGCGGCGGCGGAGCCGCTGCCGGGCGGTGATGGCCGGATCGGCACCGGTTGGGCGGTGCCCCGGTCGGACCCGGTCGCCAACTGGCCGCCCGCCCTGCCCGCGCAGACCACCGAGAGCCCGGCCGATCCGTGGAGCGTCCCGCAGTGGGAGACCGGCCCGCGCGGGTGGGACGCCGGCGACCGCTGAACCGGTGCCGCGTCCGGCGGGCCGGGACTGATCTCGCCGGTTAGGCTCGGCGGCATGACCGATACACCATCGACCCCCGCCGCCGGCCGGTCGTTCGAGGAACTCGACGCGCTGTCCACTGAGGAACTGCGGGAGCGGGCGTTCGCGGTGGCCCGGGAGCGGCGCGACGTGGGCTTCTTCTGGTCGGTGCTGCGGCACCTGCCGAACGCGGACGAGGCCGCCGCGCTGGACGGTGCGCCCAACTCGGTCGGCCCGACCATCGACGAGGCGGTGGCGCTGTGGCGGGAGTTGACCGGTCACGGCTACGAGGAGTCAGCGCCGCTGCTGCGGGCCGCCTTCATCGACTATCTGATGAAGCACACCCGGTGACCGGCGGCGGGCTGGTCTGCCTTCCGCCGGCCGGGACGTGACCTGATCTCGGCTCTCTCCGGCGGCGACACCGCGGCAGGCGCCGGCACGCCCGCCGCGCTCGTCCCGGTGGCCGGTGAGGCAGCCCGACGTCAGCCGCCGGGGCGGCCGAGCTCCAGCAGGCGTTCCCGGCTCAGCACACCGACCGGCCGTCCCTGGTCGGCCACCACCACCCGGTCGCTGGCCGAGGTGAGCAGCACCGCCAGCGCGTCGTACGCCGATCCGCCCAGCGGGACCGTCGGCAGGCCGGCGGCGCCGGCCGCGGGCAGCGGGTCGACCGCCTCCCGGGTGACCGGGGTGACCACCAGCCGGCGGATGCCCCGGTCGGCGCCGACGAACTCGCGGACGAACGGCGTGGCGGGCGCGCCGAGCAGGGCGGCGGGCGGGTCGTACTGCTCCAGCCGACCGCCCTGGGAGAGCACGGCGATCCGGTCGCCCAGCCGGACCGCCTCGTCGAGGTCGTGCGTGACCAGCACGATCGTCTTCCGCACCTCGGCCTGCAACCGCAGGAACTCCTCCTGCAACCGGCCCCGGACGATCGGGTCGACGGCCGAGAACGGCTCGTCCATCAGCAGCACCACCGGGTCGGCGGCGAGCGCCCGGGCCACCCCGACCCGCTGCCGCTGCCCGCCGGAGAGCTCGTGCGGGTAGCGCCGGCCGAACCGTGCCGGGTCCAGACCGACCAGCTCCAGCAGTTCCGCCACCCGGCGCCGGCTGCGGTCGCGCGGCCAGCCGAGCAGGCGGGGCACGGTGGCGACGTTGGCGTTGACCGTCTGGTGCGGGAACAGGCCGACGTTCTGGATCACGTAGCCGATCCGCCGGCGCAGCCGGACCGGGTCGACCCGGGTGACGTCCTCACCGCCGAGGAGGATCCGCCCGCCGGTCGGCTCGACCAGCCGGTTGATCATCCGGAGCACCGTGGACTTGCCGCAGCCCGACGGCCCGATCAGCACCACCATCTCGCCGGCCGGGATGTCCAGGTTGAGTTCACGGACCGCCTCGGTGCCGTCTGGGTAGCGCTTGCGGATGCCCTCCAGTGTGATCGACGCCGCACCGGGCTCGGCGTCGCCGGCGGTTTCCGGGGTAACGTCCACACATGTCCTTCCGCCTGAGCTACCGGGCCGACCCGGGTAACCCGTGGTTCTCCTGGCAGTACCTGCGGGACAACTCTGACACGGTCATCACGGCGGTGCGCGAGCACGCCTCGTTGACCGCCCGGGCGGTGCTGATCGCCGCCCTGGTCGCCCTGCCGCTGGCCGTCGTCGCGTACTGGTTCCGCTCGCTCGCCGGCCCGATTCTCGCACTCACCGGGGTGTTCTACACGATCCCGTCGCTGGCGCTCTTCGCCTTCATCGCGCCCTATCTCGGCATCGGCGCGGCGACCGTGCTCAGCGTGGTGGTGCTGTACGCGTTGCTGGTGATCGTCCGCAACGCGATCGCCGGGTTCAACCAGGTGCCGCCCGAGGTCCGCGAGGCGGCCGAGGGGATGGGGTACGGCCGCTGGCGGCGGCTGTTCCGGATCGAGCTGCCGCTGGCGCTGCCTGGCGTCCTCACCGGACTGCGGCTGGCGACGGTCTCCACGGTGGCCCTGGTCACCGTCGGTGTGGTGATCGGGCGGGGTGGTCTCGGGCAGATCATCTTCGCCGGCTTCCAGAACAACTTCTACAAGGCACAGATCATGACGGGGACGCTGCTCTGCGTGCTGCTCGCCCTGGTGCTGGACCTGCTCCTCGCCGGGGCCGGCCGGCTGCTCACCCCGTGGCTGCGGCGGGGGGCCGGGTGAACGGCGGGAAGCCGGCCGCGCCCGGCGGCGCGGCCACGACCGGAAGGTGCGCCGGGTGAACCCCGTCGAGGCGGCCGTGATCTGGCTGAACGACCCGCTGAACTGGACCAACCCGGGCGGCATCCTGGACCGGCTCGGCGAGCACCTGGCCATGTCGGCGGCGGCGGTCGCCCTGGGTTGCCTGGTCGCCTGGCCGATCGGGCTCTGGCTCGGGCACACCGGCCGGGGTGGTGGCCTGGTGGTGCTCGTCGCCAACGTCACGCTCGCGATCCCGACCCTCGCCCTGCTCACCATCCTGCCGTTGACCTTTCTCGGTTTCGGCCGGCCGTCGGTGGTGGTGGCCCTGGCGGTCTTCGCGGTGCCGCCGCTGCTGGCCAACGCGTACACCGGGGTGCGGCAGGCCGACCCGGAAGCCCGGGACGCGGCACGGGGGATGGGGTTCTCCGGGTGGCAGTTGCTGCGCCGGGTCGAGCTGCCGCTGGCCGTGCCCTATTTGGCGGCCGGGTTCCGGACGGCGGCGGTGCAGGTGGTGGCGACCGCCGCGCTCGCCTCCTTCGTCAACGGCGGCGGCCTGGGGCAGATCATTCGGGCCGGCTTCGGGCTGAACATCGCCGCCGGCAGCGGGCAGATCCTGGCCGGCGGCCTGCTGGTGGCGGGGCTCGCCGTGCTGGTGGAACTGGTGCTGGCCCTGGTCGAGCGGGTGGTCACCCCGCGACCGCTGCGGGCCCGCCGCCGACGGGCGGGCCGACGGGCGGCCGACGCGGTGGCCGGTGGCTGACGCGGTGGCCGGTCCGCGCCGTCCGGACACCGGGTGACGATCCGGTGACAAACGCCGCTGGAAGTTGTCGTACCCGTGCGGAAGATGTTGGGTGGTAATTCGCGGGCGGCCGAGGAGGAGGATCGCCCGTCGGACACGCGGCCGGCCCCGGAGGGGTCGCGCCGGGACACGGAAGGCGGGCAGCATGCGCGCACGTACACGCCTGGCGCTCGGTGCGGTGGGGGCCCTCACCGCGGCCGGGCTGCTCACCGGTTGCGGCGACGCCGGCTCCTCCGGCACGGACGCGCCCGAGCAGGCCGCCTCCGGGGCCGGTTGTGCCCCGGTCGCCGGTGACCAGCTCGTCGTCCTGGCCGACGACAAGAAGTTGCAGAACACCGACAACATCATCCCGGCGGTCAACGTCGACGTGGCCACCCCGCAGCTGGTCGCGGCGCTCGACAAGGTCTCCGCGGCGCTGGACACTCCCAAGCTGATCCAGCTCAACAAGGCCGTCGACGTCGACCGCAAGACGCCGGAGGTGGCCGCGAAGGAGTTCGCCACCGCCAACAGCCTGACCGCGGGCATCGCCTCCGGCACCGGTGGGCGGATCGTGGTGGGCGCCGGCAACTTCAGCGAGAGCCAGACGCTCGCCGAGCTCTACCGGATCGCGCTGACCGCCGCGGGCTACCAGGTCCGGGTCCAGCAGATCGGCAGCCGGGAGCTCTACGAGCCGGCCCTGGAGAAGGGCGAGATCCAGGTCGTCCCGGAGTACGCCGCGACCATGGCCGAGTTCCTCAACACCAAGGCCAACGGGCAGGATGCCGAGCCGGTCTCCTCGCCCGAGCTGGACAAGACGGTCGCGGCGCTCAAGGCCGCCGGTGACAAGGTCGGCATCGTCTTCGGCACGCCGGCCGCCGCGCAGGACCAGAACGCCTTCGCCGTGACCAAGGCGTTCGCCGACAAGTACGGGGTCGGCACGCTCTCGGATCTGGCCGCCAAGTGCTCGGGCCAGGCGACCGTGCTGGCCGGTCCGCCGGAGTGCCCGCAGCGCCCGAAGTGCCAGGCCGGGCTGATCCAGGTCTACGACTTCAAGGCCGGTTCGTTCAGCTCGCTGGACGCCGGCGGCCCGCAGACCAAGAACGCGTTGAAGACCGGTGTCGCCAGCGTCGGCCTGGTCTTCTCCTCCGACGGCGCGCTGGCCACGGGCTGACCGTAGCCCCTGTCATCCCGATGCCGGCCGGCTGCCGGCCGGCCCCCGCCGCCGACGGCCGGCCGGCGCGGTTTCCGCACACCGGCGGCCCGCCGGAGCGGTGCCGCCCGCGGCGGTTCGTGACCCGCTGCGATGGCGAGCCGGGGCCGCTGTCCGGCGGGCGTTTGTCAACAGCGGGTTAACTTCCGGGAAGCCAGTCGAACGGCGCTTTCCACCGTTCCCAGGCCGGGCAACTCTCGGTAGGCTGCACACCCATGCCAGCCTCGGTCGCCGCCGACAGGCGCAATCCGCCACTGCTGACCGTGCTCTTCTGGATCGGCGTGGCGGTGGCGCCGGTGGCCGCGCTGATCCTGCTGGTCGCCGACGGCAACGGCCCGCTGCGGTTCGCCGCCGTGCTCGCCATCCTCGCGGTGGTCCTGATTGGCCTGTCGATCGCCCTGCGTCCCGACGGTGGCGACGGGCCGGCCGTGGCCGAGGAGTTGCAGGACGAGATCGAGCAGCTCCGCCGCGAGTTGCGCGGCGAGATCGTGGCCGCCGCCCAGCGCGGCAACCAGGCGCTCGACCAGGCCCAGCGGGCCCAGGAGGCGGTCGCCGCGGTACGCCGGCGACTGGACGCCAGCAGCGCCGCGCTGGCCGGCGCGGAGGAGCCCGCCGGCGCGGGCCGGGCCCGGGTGCCGGCCGTGGAACCGCCCGGAGAGGCGGTGTCCGGCCGGGGCCGCCACCCGGCGCAGGACGACGCGCCGTCCCGGTGGGGGCAGGACGACGAGGAGCCGGCCCACCGCACCCAGCCGGCCCGCTACGGCGCCGAGCGGTCCGCGACCGGCTACGGCGCCGACCGGCCGGCCGCCGGCTCGGCCGGCGTGTACGGCACCGACCGCTCCGGCGGCGTGTACGGCGCCCGGCAGCCGGAGCAGGAGGCCCGCCCGGCCTCCGAGCCCCGCCCGCTCGGGGTGGTCCGGCACACCGAGACCGTGCACGTCACCACCCGGCACACCATCGTGGACGGTGCCGCCCCGGTGCCTGCTGACTCTGGCGCCCGCTACGGCGGCGGGCACGCCGGCCGACGGTCCGCCGGGCCGGAGGAGGGGTCGTGGGCGCCCACCGACTCGGACGACCGCCCCTGGGCCGGGTACGGCGAGCCGGACGACCGGTCCCGCCGCGATGACAACCGGGCGTGGTCGGCGTCCCCGGGTGAGGAGCGGTCCTGGTCCGACGAGCGGGACCGGTCGGGGCAGCGGTGGGACGAGTGGGAGCAGCGCGACGACCGCCCGTGGGCCGACCAGCGGGACGACCGCGGCTGGACGGGCGGCGGCGAGCACGGCTGGGAAGCCCCGGCGGAGCAGTCCGGGCGGGGCGCGTCGTACCAGCCGGACGACGCGGGCGTGGAGAGCGGCGAGTACTGGGCGCAGTTGCGTGCCGGTGACAGCTGGGCCGCCGTCCGGGACGACGACCGGGGCCGCGAGGTACGGCTCGGTGAGCGGCGGGCCGAGGTGCACGCCGACGCCGGCGGCACCGAGTACCGGGTGGCCGACCGGTGGGCCGCGGTCCGCCGGGACGAACCGCGCCGGGGCCACGACCGGGACGGCGACGACGCCTGGCGGGGTGGCTGGGTGGAGCCGGAGAGCCGGCCCGCGCTGCCGGTCGGCGGGGTGCCGGTGCCGGACGAGTGGCGCCCGCCTCGCCAGCGGGGTCACCAGGAACAGCGGGCCTACCAGCCCGAGCCCGAGCCGTACGGCCGGCGGCAGGAGGAGCGGTACGGCTACCCGCCGCAGGACGAGGTGCCCCGCGCGGGCGGCGCCCGCTCCGCCGACCGCTGGCGCTGACCGCGGCCGGCGTCGCGCCCGCTCGTCCGGTGGCGCCGCCGCCCGTCGGGGACGTCGGCGCCACCGGAGCATGACGCCGGCCGGCGGACCGGGGTCACTTGTCGATGTCGCCGACCACGAAGAACATCGAGCCGAGGATGGCGATCAGGTCCGGCACCAGGCAGCCGGGGAGCAGAGTGGCCAGCGCCTGCACGTTCGCGTACGACGCGGTGCGCAGCTTGAGCCGCCACGGCGTCTTCTCCCCACGGGAGACCAGGTAGTAGCCGTTGATGCCGAGCGGGTTCTCGGTCCAGGCGTAGGTGTGCCCCTCCGGCGCCTTGAGCACCTTCGGCAGCCGGGTGTTGACCGGCCCGGTCAGCCGGTCGACCCGGTCCAGGCACTGCTCGGCGAGGTCGAGCGAGGCGTACACCTGGTCGAGCAGCACCTCGAAGCGGGCGTGGCAGTCCCCGGCGGTGCGGGTCACCACCGGCACGTCCAGCTCGTCGTAGGCCAGGTAGGGCTCGTCGCGGCGCAGGTCCAGGTCCAGCCCGCAGGCGCGGGCGACCGGCCCGGACGCGCCGAACGCGGCGGCGTCCGCCGCCGAGAGCACCCCGACCCCGACGGTGCGGGCCAGGAAGATGTCGTTGCGCCGGATCAGGTGGTCCAGGTCCGGCATCCGCCGGCGGACCTCGCCGATGGCGGCCCGGGCCCGGCCGGTCCAGCCGGACGGCACCTCCTCCTTGAGCCCGCCGACCCGGTTGAACATGTAGTGGATCCGGCCGCCGGAGACCTCCTCCATCACGGCCTGGAGGGTCTCCCGCTCGCGAAAGGCGTAGAACACCGGCGTGATCGCGCCGATCTCCAGCGGGTACGAGCCGAGGAACATCAGGTGGTTGAGCACCCGGTTCAGTTCCGCGAGGGCCATCCGCAGCCAGGTGGCCCGCTCGGGCACCTCCATGCCCATCAGCCGCTCGACGGCGAGCACCACGCCCAGCTCGTTGGCGAACGCCGACAGCCAGTCGTGCCGGTTGGCCAGCACGATGATCTGCCGGTAGTCGCGGACCTCGAAGAGCTTCTCCGCGCCCCGGTGCATGTAGCCGACGATCGGCTCGGCGGAGACCACCCGCTCACCGTCGAGCACCAGCCGCAGCCGGAGCACCCCGTGCGTGGAGGGGTGCTGCGGGCCGATGTTCAGCACCATGTCGGTGCCGAGCTGCTCCCCGCCGGCGCCGGTGCCGACGGTCAGTTCGCGGAGGTCGGCGTCCGTGGTCATGCCCGTCATCGTGCCACGAGCGACGGTCGCCGGTGTCCGCGGTTACTGCGCCTCGTCGCCGCCGGTCACCCGGCGTGGCCGGCGTCTAATCCGTCGTTGCGGCCGCTGCCGTCGTCCCGGCCGGCGGCTTGAGCCGCTGCGGGTCGAGGCCGACCGGTTGCCGCAGCCACCAGTGCCTGCCCAACCCGGCCGGGTCGGTCAGCTCGGCCACCGCCGACGCGGCGGCGAGCGCCCGCACGTACCCGGCCGGGTCGGTGCCGGCCAGGCTCAGCGGCGGTCGCCCGCCGTCGGCCCCGAGCGTCCGCAGCGCCTCCCGCTGCGACATCAGGGTGTACGCACACCGGGCGACCCGCTCACCGGCGGAGGCGGCCGAGTCGACGGCGACGTGCGCGGTGATGTCGGCGGACCCGTCTGGCACCGGCGGTACCTGCCGCCCACCCCGGTACCCGGTCAGGCTGCCGTTCACCGGGCGGCCCTGCCGGAGGTGCCCGTAGTCCACGGCCAGCGCCAGCCCCCGGTCGACGTGGTGCACCGCGTCGGCCCAGGCTTCGTCGCGGGTCCGGCCGATCTCGGCCCGCCCTCCCGTGGCTGCCGTCCACCAGGTCGCCAGCCAGTCGGCATCGTCGGGGCTGACCGGGTCGCCCACGTTCTCCTCGCCCGTCAGCGGGTCGACCAGCAGGTAACGCCACCCGTCCGAGACGCGCACCGCCACGTCCAGCGGCACGTTGTCGAGCCACTCGGTGGCGACGAGCAGGCCGGTGATCCCCCCGGGGACCCGATCCGTCCAGGTGATCGCCGTGGGCAGGTCCTCCGGTCGCGGGGCGAGTTCGACGGCGGTGAGCCGCAGCCGCTGAGCCAGCGGACGGGCGGTGACCGGGAACCCGGCGGCGGAGCCCCCGCGGGTGACCAACGCGGCGAGCGTCCGCAACAGCTCCCCCCGCCCCGCGCCGACGTCGACGACGTCGAGCGACGGCGGGTGGTCGAGGGCGGCGTCGACCTGCTGGACCAGGCGCAGCAGCGCGCCGGCGAAGGCCGGGGCGGCGTGCACGCTGGTGCGGAAGTGGTCGGCCGGCCCGGCGCCGGAGACGAAGAATCCGCCGGGGCCGTAGAGCGCCCGGCGCATCGCGTCCCGCCAGAGCATCGACATCAGTTCATCCCTCGTTCAGGGTCCGTCACCGTGCCGACCCTACGGTCAGCCGGTATGAGACGACTGTTCATCCCCGCCCTGGCGGTCGTGCCGCTGCTGCTGGCCGGTGCTCCCGCGGACGCCGCGCCGGCCACCGCCCCGGTGGCGGTCGACGAGCCGCGCCCGGTCCGGGCGGTGGCCGAGACCCCCTCGCTCTTCGACGACGAAGCCGGTGGCGACGCCGACGCCGACGACCCGGCGATCTGGGTGCACCCGACTGACCGGGCCGGCAGCCTGGTCGTGGCCACCGCGAAGAACGGCGGCCTGCGGGTGTACGACCTGCGGGCCCGGGAGCGGCAGGTGATCGGCACCCCGCCCGCGCCGGGGCCGGCGGACGAAGCCGGCCGGTTCAACAACGTTGACCTGGTCACCGGCTTCCGGCTCGGTCAGCGGCGGGTGGACCTGGCGGTGGTCACCGACCGGGGTCGCGACCAGCTGCGCTTCTACCGGATCGACCCGGCGACCCGGCGGCTGGTCGACGTCACCGCGCCGGACGTGCCGTACGCCTTCAGTCGGCACCAGGCCGAGGTCAACGCGCAGCGCACCGCGTACGGGCTGGGCACGTACACCGACCCGGCCGGCGGCGCCTACGCGGTGGTCAGCCGCCGCAGCACCTCGGAGGTGGGGGTGTTCCGGCTGGTGGAGCGCGCCGGGCGGGTCACCTACCGCCCGGTGGACCGGCTCGTCCTGCCGTCGACCTTCACCCTGCCCGACGGCGGCAGCTGGTCGCCCTGCACCGACCCCGGTGACGGGCCGCAGGTGGAGGGAACCGTGGTCGACCCGGCCACCGGGGTGGTGTACCTGGCCCAGGAGCAGGTTGGTCTCTGGCGTACCCGGCTGGTGGGTGGCCGGTTCGCCGGCGCGCCGGTGTCCGTCGAGCGGGTCCGCGAGTACGGTGTCCCGGCCGCCTACGACCCCGAGGAGGAGGACTGTGTCACGGACCACTCCGCCGACCCGGGCTTCGGGGGCCGGATCGCGCAGGACGTGGAGGGGCTGACCATCTACCGGACCGGCCGGTTCACCGGCACTCTGGTCGTCTCCAGCCAGGGCGACGACACCTTCTTCACCTACGACCGGCGCACCGGCCGCCCAACGGGCCGGTTCGCGGTGGTCGACGGGCGGGTCGACGGGGCGCAGGAGTGCGACGGGGCGGCCGTGGTCGCCACCCCGCTGCCCGGCTTCCCGGGCGGCCTGCTGGTGGTGCACGACGGCCGGAACACGCCGGAATCCCCGGGCGAGGACGGCGAGGCCCGGCCCGACACCAACGTCAAGTTCCTCGACGCCGGCTTCCTGCGCGCCGGCCGCTGACCTCGCGTACCGGGCCGCTCCGGGCCACCGGAGCGGCCCGGTTCGCACCGCCGGTGAAGGTTTTCACACATCCTTGTTTCAGCTCCGTCACCCCGGCGCATACTTGCGGTCGACCGGTACCCCCGTCGAGGACTGGATCGATTGCCATGAGCGCACCGCTGCGCCCGCGTCCGGCCGCCCCGCGTGCGGCCGCCGTACCGCCGGGCGGCGTCCCTGCCAGCTACTCCCGTTCCCTGACCGCCGGCGTCGTGGGCGCCGGTCGGGTCGGCGCCGTGCTGGGCGCGGCGCTCACCGCCGCCGGCCACCGGGTGGTCGCCGCCACCGGCGGCTCCGGTGCCTCCCGGGCCCGGCTGGCGCTGCTGCTACCCACCGTCGCCCGCCGCTCCGCCCCGTCGGTGGCCCGGGCGGCCACCGACCTGCTGCTGATCGCGGTGCCGGACGACGCGCTCGCCGGGGTGGTCGCCGCCCTGGCCGACGGCGGCGCGCTGCGCCCCGGCCAGGTGGTCGCGCACACCTCCGGCGCACACGGGCTGGCCGTGCTCGCCCCGGCCGTCGCGGTCGGCGCCCGGCCGCTGGCCCTGCACCCCGCGATGACCTTCACCGGTACGCCGGACGATGTGGCCCGGCTGACCGGCATCTCGTACGGGGTGACCGCCCCGGCGGAGCTGCGTCCGCTGGCCGCCCGGCTGGTCGCCGACCTCGGTGGTGTGCCGGAGTGGATCGGCGAGGCGGACCGGCCGCTCTACCACGCGGCGCTGGCGCACGGTGCCAACCACCTGGTGACCCTGGTGAACGAGGCGACCGACCGGCTGCGCGACGCCGGGGTGACGCAGCCGGAGAAGGTGCTCGCGCCGCTGCTGCGGGCGGCCCTGGAGAACGCGCTGCGCCTCGGCGACGACGCGCTGACCGGCCCGGTCTCCCGGGGCGACGCCGGTACGGTGGAGCGCCACCTGGCCCGGCTCGCCGCCACCGCGCCCGAGTCGGTCGCGGCCTACCTGGCCCTGGCCCGGCGCACCGCCGACCGGGCCATCGCCGCCGGCCGGCTCCGCCCGGTCGACGCGGAGTCGCTGCTGGGCGTGCTCGCCGGGACGGCACGGGAGATGGCCGCGTGAGGGAGCTGGTGACGATCCGGGAGGTGGCCGCGTGACCGAACTGGTGCACACCCGCGCCGAGCTGGCGGCGGCGCGTGCCGGGCTGACGGGCACCGTCGGCGTGGTGATGACGATGGGCGCCCTGCACGCCGGGCACGAGACGCTGCTGCGGGCGGCCCGGAAGCAGGCCGACCAGGTCATCGTGACGATCTTCGTCAACCCGTTGCAGTTCGGTCCGAACGAGGACTTCGACCGCTACCCGCGTACCCTCGACGCCGACCTGGAGGTATGCCGGCGGGCCGGCGCCGACGTGGTGTTCGCGCCCTCGGTGGCGGAGATGTACCCGGATGGCCAGCCCCGGGTGCGGATCGACCCGGGCCCGCTCGGTGCGGACCTGGAGGGCCAGAGCCGGCCGGGCTTCTTCCACGGGGTGCTCACCGTGGTGCTGAAGCTGCTCCAGCTCACCCGCCCCGACCTGGCGTTCTTCGGTGAGAAGGACTACCAGCAGCTGACCCTGGTGCGGCGGATGGCCCGGGACCTGGACGTGCCGGTGGAGGTCGTCGGCGTGCCGACGGTCCGGGAGCCGGACGGGCTGGCCCTGTCCAGCCGCAACCGCTACCTGTCCCCGGTCGAGCGGGAGGCGGCGTTGAGCCTGTCGGCGGCGCTGCGGGCTGGCGCCGAGGCCGCCGACGCGGGGCGCGACGCCGGCGGCGTGCTGGCCGCCGCGCACGCCGCCTTCGGCGCCGGTGCGCCGGGTGCGCAGCTCGACTACCTGGTGCTCACCGATCCCGATCTGGAGCCGGGGCCAGTGGCCGGTCCGGCGCGGCTGCTCGTCGCGGCCTGGGTCGGCACCACCCGGCTGATCGACAACGCGGCGATCCGGCTCGCCCCCCGTTCCTGACCCCACCACCACACCCGCGGAAAGGCAGCCCCGATGCTCCGGACCATGCTCAAGTCGAAGATCCACCGGGCCACGGTGACCCAGGCCGACCTGCACTACGTCGGCTCGGTCACGGTCGACCAGGATCTCCTCGACGCGGCCGACCTGCTCCCCGGCGAGCAGGTGGCGATCGTGGACATCACCAACGGGGCCCGGCTGGAGACGTACGTGATCCCGGGCGAGCGGGGCAGCGGCGTGATCGGCATCAACGGCGCCGCCGCCCACCTGGTGCACCCCGGTGACCTGGTCATCCTGATCTCGTACGGGCAGATGGACGACGCCGAGGCCCGCTCCCACCGGCCCCGGATCGTCCACGTCGACGCCGACAACAAGGTGATCGAGCTGGGCGCCGACCCGGCGGGCGTGGCCCCGGGCATGGCCGGCGCCCCCGTACCCAGCCCGCTAGCCACCCC
>NZ_POUB01000123.1 GCF_003236335.1 Micromonospora deserti | reverse complement strand
GCGGGCGACTGGGGGACGCCGGAGGTCGGCTGCACCGGTGTCGAGGTGGTCGGCGCGTCCCAGGCCGGCGGAGCCGAGTCCGGCTGCGGGGTCGACGGCACCGGCTGGGTGGGTACCGGGCCAGCGTGCATCGCCCACGGCAGGTGCGGCGGCGCGGATGTCGGCTGCGGGGGCGCGGAGACCTGCTGGGGCGGGGCCGACATCGGGGGTTCCATCTCCGTCGGCACGGGCTGGTAGTCGCCGCCGAGCGCCCGCAGAAGCTTCTCCGCTCCCGGGCCCACGTCGGCTGGGTAGGCGACCCAGGGGGCGGCGGCGGAGAAGTCGGCGTACGCGTAGGCCTGGCCGCCGGGCGTCTGCGCGAGCGAGTTAGCCGTCGCCGCGAACGCCTCCCGCCAGCGCTGGTCGCCGGCCACCGTGGTCTCCAGCACCGCCACCGTGACGAACCGGCCCTGCTCATCAATGGCCGCCCAGGCCTTGCCGACCGGGGACCCGCCCAGCACGTGGGTGAACCTGTACGGGCCAACCGGCTGCATGCCAACTCCTCTGCTCAACCGCCGTGCGGATACTACAGAGACGGCGCTCCTCCCTCTGCGCCGGTCGCTGGCCGGACACACCTCGGGACGCCCCCTCACCGTCACCGTAGCGACCCCGATCGCTGGCGCCAGCGCGGCGGCTGCCCCGATCCGGCTGTGCCATCCCTTGTGGACGGAGGCAATGCCGGCGACCCGCGGCGCCGGCCGGACGCCGGTCACGGGCGCCCCGGACGCGGGCTGACGGGCGGGGCCGCGAGAGGACTTGCCGGGGCACGCGACGCGGGCGGTTGCCTTATGAAAGATTTTATGCATAGAGTCAGGCCATGAATGAGGGAGCTGTCCTGGCCCCCGCCGAGCAGGTGCTGGACCTTTTCCAGGGGGTCCGGCTCACCCCGACGCAGCGGCGCATCGCGCACTGCCTGGTGCAGCACGCGCCGGCGGTGGCGTACCTGTCGGCGGCCGAGGTGGCCGAGCTGGCCGGGGTCAGCCAGCCGTCGGTGACCCGGTTCGCGGTCGCGCTCGGGCACGACGGCTACCCCGCACTGCGCCGCCGGCTCCGCGAGCTGACCGCGGGCGCGCCGGGCGGTCCCAGCGACGCCGGCAACGAGCTCCAGCAGGCGGTACGCGCCGAGATCGGCAACCTCGACCGGCTGGCCGGGCAACTCGCCGACCGGGAGCGGATCGCCGACACCGGCCGGATGCTGGCCGCGAGCCGCCCGCTGCCGGTGCTCGGGCTGCGGGCCGCCGCCCCGCTGGCCGCCTACTTCGCGTACTTCGCCGCCAAGGTGCACCCGGACGTGCGGGTGCTCGACGACGGCGGCAGCCTGCTCACCGACCGCCTCGAGCAGGCCGCCGAGGCCGGGGCGAGCGCCCTGCTGGCGTTCGTGCTGCCCCGCTACCCCCGGGAGACCCTGGACGCGCTGGGTGAGGCGCGGGCCGCGGGGCTGACCGTGGTGGCGATCACCGACTCGCCGGTCAGCCCGGCCACCGAGTACGCCGACGTGGTGCTGCCCGCCGCGGTCGGCGCCCAGCTCGTGTTCGACCTGCACACCGCCCCGATGACCCTGGCCATGGTGCTGCTCCAGGCGATCTGCGACGCCGCCCCGACCGACACCCAGCGCAGGCTGGAGGCGTTCGAGGCGTCCGCCACCCGCCGACAGTTGTTCCTCGGCTGAGAGGAGACCGAGATGTCCCAGCCCGTCCGTGCCGCCCGCGGCACCGAGCGCACCGCCCGTGGTTGGCCGCAGGAGGCCGCGCTGCGGATGCTGATGAACAACCTCGACCCGGAGGTGGCCGAGCGCCCCGAGGACCTGGTGGTCTACGGCGGCACCGGGAAGGCGGCCCGGGACTGGCCGTCGTACCACGCGCTGGTGCGCACCCTGACCGACCTGCGCGACGACGAGACGATGCTGGTGCAGTCCGGGCGCCCGGTCGGGGTGATGCGCACCCACGAGTGGGCGCCGCGGGTGCTGCTGGCCAACTCCAACCTGGTGGGCGACTGGGCCACCTGGCCGGAGTTCCGGCGGCTGGAGCAGCTCGGCCTTACCATGTACGGGCAGATGACCGCCGGCTCGTGGATCTACATCGGCACCCAGGGCATCCTCCAGGGCACCTACGAGACGTTCGCGGCGGTCGCGGCGAAGCGGTTCGGCGGCACCCTGGCCGGGACGTTGACGCTGACCGCCGGCTGCGGCGGGATGGGCGGGGCACAGCCGCTGGCGGTGACCATGAACGGCGGCGCCTGCCTGATCGTCGACGTGGACCGCAGCCGGCTGGAGCGGCGGGTGCACGACCGCTACCTGGACGAGATCGCCGATTCCCTCGACGACGCGGTCGAGCGGGCCCTCGCGGCCAAACGGGAGCGGCGGGCGCTGTCGGTCGGGGTGGTCGGCAACGCGGCGGTGGTCTTCCCCGAGCTGCTGGTCCGGGGCGTCGAGATCGACGTGGTGACCGACCAGACCAGCGCGCACGATCCGCTGTCGTACCTGCCGGTGGGGGTGGAGCTGGCCGACGCGCGGGACTACGCGGCGGCGAAGCCGGCCGAGTTCACCGACCGGGCGCGGGCGTCGATGGCCCGGCACGTGGCGGCGATGGTCGGTTTCCTGGACGCCGGGGCGGAGGTCTTCGACTACGGCAACTCGATCCGCGGGGAGGCGAAGCTCGGCGGGTACGAGCGGGCCTTCGACTTCCCGGGCTTCGTGCCGGCGTACATCCGGCCGCTGTTCTGCGAGGGCAAGGGCCCGTTCCGGTGGGCGGCGCTCTCCGGCGACCCGGCCGACATCGCCGCCACCGACCGGGCCATCCTGGAGCTGTTCCCGGAGAACGATTCCCTGGCCCGGTGGATCCGGATGGCCGGCGAGCGGGTCGCGTTCCAGGGCCTGCCGGCCCGGATCTGCTGGCTCGGCTACGGCGAGCGGGACCGCGCCGGGGTCCGGTTCAACGAGATGGTCGCCTCCGGTGCGCTCTCCGCGCCGGTGGTGATCGGCCGGGACCACCTGGACTGCGGCAGCGTGGCCAGCCCGTACCGGGAGACCGAGGCGATGGCCGACGGCTCCGACGCGATCGCCGACTGGCCGCTGCTGAACGCGCTGGTCAACACGGCCAGCGGGGCGTCCTGGGTGTCGATCCACCACGGCGGCGGGGTGGGCATCGGCCGGTCGATCCACGCCGGGCAGGTCTGCGTCGCCGACGGCAGCGCCATCGCCGGGCAGAAGATCGAGCGGGTGCTCAGCAACGACCCGGCGATGGGCGTGATCCGGCACGTCGACGCCGGCTACGACAGCGCCCGCGAGGTCGCGGCACGCAGCGGCGTGCGCGTGCCGATGGCGGAGGGGTGAGCGTGGCCGAGGACCTCGCCGGCCGGTTCCGCGCGCTGTGGGACGAGCTCGCCCCGATCGGGCGGGACGGGCACAGCGGCGGCTACCTGCGCTACGCGTTGACCGAGCCGGAGCTGCGGCTGCGGGCCTGGTTCCGCGAGCAGGCCGACGGGCGCGGCATGCCGGTCACCGACGACGGCAACGGCAACCTCTTCGCCTGGTGGGGCGACCCGGAGGCCGGCGACGCGGTGCTGACCGGCAGCCACTTCGACTCGGTGCCGCACGGCGGGGCGTACGACGGGCCGCTGGGCGTGGTCAGCGCGTTCCTCGCCGTGGACGAGCTGCGGGCGGCGGGCGCCACGCCGGCCCGCCCAGTGGTCGTCGGCGCGTTCGTGGAGGAGGAGGGGGCGCGGTTCGGGGTGCCGTGCCTGGGTTCGCGGCTGCTCGCCGGGGAGATCGACGTCGACCGCGCGGCGGGGCTGCGCGACTCGGCCGGGGTGAGCTTCGCCGAGGCGCTGGGCGGGCGGCCGGCGGGCCGCCGGCCGGATCTGCTCGGCCGCTTCGCCGCCTTCGTCGAGCTGCACGTCGAGCAGGGCCGCGCGCTGGTCGAGGCGGGCGCGCCGGTCGCGGTCGCCAGCGCGATCTGGCCGCACGGGCGGTGGCGGTTCGACTTCCACGGCGAGGGCAACCACGCCGGTACGACCCGGATGGCCGACCGCCGCGACCCGATGCTGACGTACGCGTTCACGGTGCTCGCGGCGAACAAGGAGGCCCGGCTGCGCGGGGCGCACGCCACCGTGGGCCGGGTGTCCGTGGCGCCGAACGCCACCAACGCGATCCCGTCGCGGGTGACCGGGTGGCTGGACGCCCGGGCCGCCGAGCCGGAGACGCTGACCGGGCTGGTCGACGCGGTACACGCCAAGGCCGCCGATCGGGCCCGCCGCGACGGCACCGAGGTGACGCTGACCGAGGAGTCGGCGACCCCGCTGGTCGCCTTCGACGGCGGGCTGGCCGGCCGGCTCGCGGCGCTGCTCGACGCGCCGGTGCTACCCACCGGGGCGGGCCACGACGCCGGGGTGCTGGCCGCGCACCTGCCCACCGCCATGCTGTTCGTGCGCAACCCGACCGGGGTGTCGCACTCCCCCGCCGAGTCGGCCACCGACGCGGACTGCGCCGCCGGGGTGACCGCCCTGGCCCGGGTGCTGGTGGAGCTGGCATGCCGGTGAGCACGCCGCCGGCCGGGTGGCTGGTCCGGCCCGGCGCCGGTCACCGGGGACACCAGCCCGGTCCTGTCGAGCTGCCCGCACGGACGGGACAACCACCCCATCCAACCCGCCCGACGCACACTGTCGAGCTGCCCGCACCGACGGGGCGACGACCGGACAGCGCTGGCTCGTTGGGCATGGTGGGGGCGCCGGCTGGGCGACGTGGCCGGGGCGCGTGGTGGACGGCGGGTGAGCCGGGGCGGCCGGTCGCACGGACGGGGCAGCTCGACAGGGGGCGAACGAGATGACCGGGACCCGCTGGCTGGCCGAGTGGGCGTGGCTGCCCGAGCACGCCGAGCCGACCCCCGACGTGCTCATCGAGACCGCCGACGGGCGGATCACCGGGGTGACGCCGCTGACCGCCGGGACGACACCGGCCGCCGGGGTGGAGGTGCTGGCCGACGCCATCCGGCTGCCCGGGCTCACCCTGCCCGGGCTGGCCAACGCGCACTCGCACGCGTTCCACCGGGCGCTACGCGGGCGCACGCACGGCGGTCACGGGGACTTCTGGACCTGGCGCGACCAGATGTACGGGGTGGCCGCCCGCCTCCACCCGGACACCTACCTGGCACTGGCCCGAGCCGCCTACGCCGAGATGGCACTCGCCGGCATCACCTGCGTCGGAGAGTTCCACTACCTGCACCACAACCCGGACGGCACGCCGTACGCCGACCCGAACGCGATGGGCGCCGCGCTGGTCGAGGCCGCCGCGCACGCCGGCATCCGGATCACCCTGCTGGACACCTGCTACCTCACCGCGGGGGTCGACGGCCGACCGCTCGCCGGGCCGCAGCTGCGGTTCGGCGACGGGGACGCGCTGCGTTGGGCCGAGCGGGTTTCCGCGTTCGCGCCGGCCGACGACCACGCCCGGGTGGGCGCGGCGATCCACTCGGTGCGCGCGGTGCCGGCGGAACAGCTCGCCACCGTGGCCGGCTGGGCGGACCGCCGGGACGCCCCGCTGCACGTGCACCTCTCCGAGCAGCCCGCCGAGAACGACGCCTGCCGGGCGCGGCACGGGTGCACGCCGACCCGGCTGCTGGCCGACCACGGCGCGCTCGGCCGCGGCACCACGGCCGTGCACGCCACCCACCTCACCAGCGGCGACCTCGCCCTGCTCGGGGAGAGCCGCACCGGTGTCTGCCTCTGCCCGACCACGGAGCGGGACCTCGCCGACGGTCTCGGACCGGCCCGGCGGATGGCCGACGTGGGCAGCCCGCTCAGCCTCGGCAGCGACAGCCACGCGGTGACCGACCTCTTCGAGGAGGCCCGCGCGGTCGAGCTGGACGAGCGGCTGCGCACCCGGCGGCGCGGCCACTTCACCCCGCCCGACCTGCTCGACGCGGCCTCCACCGCCGGGCACGCCGCGCTCGGCTGGACCGACGCCGGCCGGATCGCCGCCGGCGCCCGCGCCGACCTGGTGACGGTCCGGCTGGACAGCGCGCGAACCGCCGGCGTACCCCCGGTGGGGGTGTTCTTCGCGGCGAACGCGGCCGACGTCACGCACGTGGTGGTGGACGGCCGCCCGGTGGTGCGCGACGGCCGGCACCTGACCGTCGACGTGCCGCGGGAACTTGGCGCGGCGATCGAGGAGGTGACCGGGTGAGCAGCCTGCTGGTCGACAACATCGGTGAGCTGGTCACCAACCTGGCCGGCGGCGGCGAGGGCGGGCCGCTGGGCATCCGCCGGCGGGCCGCGCTGCTGGTCGAGGCCGGCGAGGTGGCCTGGGTGGGCCCGGCCCGGGACGCGCCGGCCGCCGACCGGCGCATCGACGCCGAAGGCGCGGCGGTGCTCCCCGGCTTCGTGGACAGCCACGCCCACCTGGTCTTCGCCGGGGACCGGGCCGCCGAGTTCGCCGCCCGGATGGCCGGGCAGCCCTACACCGGCGGCGGCATCCGGACCACGGTCGGGGCGACCCGGGCGGCCACCGACGACGAGCTGCGCGTTACCGTCCGCCGGCTGCGCGGCGAGGCGCTGCGGCAGGGCACCACCACCATCGAGATCAAGAGCGGGTACGGCCTCACCGTCGCCGACGAGGCCCGCTCGCTGCGGATCGCCGCCGAGGTCACCCCGGAGACCACCTTCCTCGGCGCGCACGTCGTCCCCACCGAGTACGCCGACCGCCCGGACGACTACGTGGGGCTGGTGTGCGGGCCGATGCTCGCCGCCGCCGCCCCGCACGCGCGCTGGATCGACGTCTTCTGCGAGCGGGGCGCCTTCGACATCGACCACGCCCGGGCGATCCTCGCCTGCGGGCAGGCGGTCGGGCTGGGGGTGCGGGTGCACGCCAACCAGCTCGGCCCCGGTCCCGGCGTCCAGCTCGGGGTGGAACTCGGGGCGGCCAGCGTCGACCACTGCACCCACCTCAGCGACGCCGACCTCGACGCGCTCGCCTCGACCCGGATGGACTGGACCTCGGGCACGGAGACGACCACCGTGGCGACCCTGCTGCCCGGGGCGGAGTTCTCCACCCGCTCGCCCTACCCGGACGCCCGTCGGCTGCTCGACGCCGGCGTCACCGTGGCGCTGGCCACCGACTGTAACCCCGGCTCGTCGTACACCTCGTCGATGCCGTTCTGCGTGGCGCTCGCCGTACGGGAGATGCGGATGACCCCGGCGGAGGCGGTCTGGGCCGCCACCGCCGGCGGCGCGCGGGCGCTGCGCCGCGACGACGTCGGCGTGCTGCGCCCCGGCGCCCGGGCCGACCTGATCATCCTCGACGCCCCGTCCCACCTGCACCTGGCCTACCGGCCCGGTGTCCCACTGATCCGCCAGGTCCTGCACAACGGAGTCCCGCAATGTCGACCGTGACCATCCGATCCACCGGCATCACCCCCGCCGACCTGCTCGCCGTGGCCCGCGGCGCCGCCACGGTCGTCCTCGATTCGGCCAGCCTGGACGCGATGGCGGCCAGCCGGGCCATCGTGGACGGCATCGAGGCCGCCGGCCGCCCGGTGTACGGCGTCTCCACCGGGTTCGGGGCCCTCGCCAACACCTTCGTCGCCCCCGAGCGCCGGGCGGAACTCCAGCACGCCCTGATCCGCTCGCACGCCGCCGGGGTGGGTGCCCCGATGCCGCGCGAGGTGGTGCGGGCGATGATGCTGCTGCGGGTACGGTCGCTGGCGCTGGGCCGGTCCGGCGTCCGGCCGCTGGTCGCCGAAGCCCTGGTCGACCTGCTCAACCACGACGTGACGCCGTGGGTGCCGGAACACGGCTCGCTCGGCGCCTCCGGCGACCTGGCGCCGCTGGCGCACTGCGCGCTGGTGCTGCTCGGGGAGGGCTGGGTGCTCGGCCCGGCCGGTGAGCGGGTCGACGCCGCCGACGCGCTGCGCCGGGTCGGGCTGAAGCCGGTCGAGCTGGCCGCCAAGGAAGGGCTGGCGCTGATCAACGGCACCGACGGCATGCTCGGCATGCTGCTGCTCGCCATCCACGACGCCGCGCACCTGTTCACCGTGGCCGACGTGACCGCCGCCCTCGCCATCGAGGCGATGCTCGGCTCGGAACGGCCGTTCCTGCCCGAGTTGCACGCGATCCGGCCGCACCCCGGGCAGTCGGTGTCGGCGGCGAACATCCACCGGCTGCTGCAGGACTCCCGGGTGATGGACTCGCACCGCGACGACCTCGCGCACGCGGTGCAGGACGCGTACTCGATGCGATGCGCACCCCAGGTGGCTGGGGCGGCGCGGGACACCCTGGACTTCGTCCGCACGGTCGCCGACCGGGAGCTGGTCTCGGTCGTGGACAACCCGGTGGTGCTGCCGGACGGGCGGGTCGAGTCGACCGGGAACTTCCACGGCGCCCCGCTGGGCTTCGCAGCGGACTTCCTCGCCATCGCCGCCGCCGAGGTGGGCGCGATCGCCGAGCGGCGGGTCGACCGGCTGCTCGACGTCACCCGGTCCCGGGACCTGCCGGCGTTCCTCTCCCCCGACGCCGGGGTCAACTCCGGGCTGATGATCGCCCAGTACACGGCGGCCGGGATCGTCGCGGAGAACCGCCGGCTCGCCGCGCCGGCCTCGGTGGACTCGCTGCCGACCAGCGGGATGCAGGAGGACCACGTCTCGATGGGCTGGGCGGCGACCAAGAAGCTGCGTACCGTGCTGGACAACCTGACCAGCCTGCTCGCGGTGGAGCTGCTGGCCGCGGTGCGCGGGCTCCAGCTGCGCGCGCCGCTGACCCCGTCGCCGGCCGGGCGGGCGGCGGTGGAGGCGCTCGGCGCGATCGCCGGCGAGCCGGGGCCGGACGTCTTCCTCGCCCCACTGATGGAGGCGGCCCGGGCGGTGGTGGCCGGGCCCGAGCTGCGCGCCGCGATCGAGCGGGAGATCGGCCCGCTGGGCTGAGGCCCACCGTGGGCGCCGTCCCGGGAAGAGTGCTCACGCCGGATGGGCGCCTTCCCGGGGCGGCGGCCAGGTCGGGCGGGGCGGGTCAGGCGGCCGGCGGGAGGACCTTGGCGACCAGCTTGGCCAGCTCGCGCAACGCCTTGCCACGGTGGCTGACCGCGTCCTTCTCCTCCGGCGTAAGCTCGGCGTTGGTCCGCTTCTGCCCGTCACCGAGGAAGATCGGGTCGTAGCCGAAGCCGCCGTCGCCGCGCGGCGCCCGCAGCAGCCGGCCGGACTGCCGGCCGTCCACCAGGTGCTCCTTGCCACCGGGCAACACCAGCGCCACGGTGCAGACGAAGGACGCGCCGCGGTGCTCGTCGGGCAGGTCGGCGATCTGGTCCAGCACCAGCTGGAGGTTGGCGTGGTCGTCGCCGTGCCGCCCGGCCCAACGGGCGCTGAACACCCCGGGCATCCCGTTGAGCGCGTCGACCGCCAGCCCCGAGTCGTCGGCGATCGTCGGCAGGCCGGTGCGCCGGCACCCTTCACGGGCCTTGATCAGGGCGTTCTCGCCGAAGGTCAGCCCGGTCTCCGGCAGCTCCGGGTACTCCTCGACGTCGTCCAGCCCGATCAGCGCGATCCGGTGCGCGCCGAGCGCGCCGTCCAGGATCCGCTGCAGCTCGATCAGCTTCTTGCGGTTGCGGGTGGCGAGCAGCACCTTGTTCATGCGAGAGCCTTCCGCTGGGCTTCGGCCAGTTCCACGCAACCGGCGACGGCCAGGTCGAGCAGGGCGTCGAGCTGGTCGCGGGCGAACACGCCCGCCTCGCCCGTGCCCTGCACCTCGACGAACTCGCCAGCGCCGGTGCAGACCACGTTCATGTCGACCTCGGCGGTTACGTCCTCGTCGTAGTTGAGGTCGAGGCGCGGCTCGCCGGCGATGACGCCGACGCTGACGGCGGCGATCGAGCGGTGCATCACCTTCTCCGGCTTGCCGGAGAGGGCCTTGCGCCCGGCGAGCCAGCCCACCGCGTCGTGCAGCGCCACGTAGGCGCCGGTGATCGCGGCGGTCCGGGTCCCGCCGTCGGCCTGGAGCACGTCGCAGTCGAGCACGACCGAGTTCTCGCCCAGCGCCTTGAGGTCGATGGCCGCCCGCAGGCTCCGGCCGATCAGCCGGGAGATCTCGTGGGTACGCCCACCGATCTTCCCCTTCACGCTTTCCCGGTCGGAGCGGGTGTTGGTGGCCCGGGGCAGCATCGCGTACTCGGCGGTGACCCAGCCGAGCCCGGAACCCTTGCGCCAGCGGGGCACCCCCTCGGTGACGCTGGCGGTGCAGAGCACCCGGGTCGCGCCGAACTCGACGAGCACCGAGCCCTCCGGGTGGGTGCTCCAGCCCCGGGTCAACGTCACAGGTCGGAGTTGGTCGGGTCGCCGCCCGTCAGGTCGCGCCATGCCTGCACCCTATGCGGGTGCCGTGATCCAACCGCCCCGGGGTGCCCCGCTCAGGCCGCGACCGGGGCGGCGTGCGCGCGCAGGAAGCCGGCCACGGCGGCGGGCCAGCCGAACTCCTCCGCGCGGGCCCGGGCGGCCCGCCGCCGGTCGGCCGCCGGGCGGACCAGCAGCCGGCTCACCGCCCGGGCGATCGACTCCGCGGTGCCGTAGGTGGCCACACCCGCCGGGCCGACCACCTCCGGCAGCGCGCTGGCCGCGTTGACGACCACCGGGGTGCCGCAGGCCAGCGCCTCCAGCCCGGCCAGCCCGAAGGTCTCCACCGGGCCCGGCGCCAGCACCACGTCCGCGCTGGCCAGCAGCGCGGCGACGGCGGACCGGTCGGGCAGGAACCCGGTGAACGTGACCGGCAGCCCGGCGGCCCGCCGGGCCAGGGCGGTGCGCAGCGGCCCGTCGCCGGCCATCACCAGCGCCGCGGGCACCCCCGCCCGGCGCAACACGGCGAGCGCGTCGATGGCCAACTCGGGCCGCTTCTCGGTGGAGAGCCGGGCGCAGTGCACCAGCAGCACCTCGGTGGGGTCGGCGTACCGCTCGCGCAGGGACTCGTCGGCCCGGTCGGGGCGGAACGTGTCCAGGTCCACCCCGAGCGGCACCAGGTCGACCCGCGGCGCGCCGATCCGGGCGAACTCCTCCGCCGCCCATCCCGTGGTGCAGATGATCCGGTCGTACGACCGGGAGGTGCCCCGGTTGAGCCGGTCGGCGAGCCTTCGCCGAACGAGGTCCGGCACGCCCCATTCGCCGAGCAGGCCGGTGAGCGACTCGTGGGACACCATCAGCGCGGGCACGCCGTGCGCCCGCGCCCAGGCCCCGGTCCAGCGCAGCGTCGACCGGTCGGAGACCTCCAGCCGGTCCGGCGCGAGGTCGGCCAGCGCCCGGGCCACCCGGCGCCGGTCGGTGAGCAGCCGGTAACCGCCGCTGCGCGGCAGCTCGGGGCCGGCGAGGGTGACGACCCGGCCCCAGGGGTGGTGCTCGTCGGCGTCGCGCCGCCCGGGCACCACCAGCACCGGGTCGTGCCCGGCGGCGGCGTACCCCTCGCCGAGGTGGCGCAGCGCGGTGCGCAGCCCGCCGGAGCGTCCGGTCACGAAGTTCGCCAGCCGGACGATGCGCAGCCCGCCGGTTCGGCCGCCCGTTCCCGCGCCGGCGTCCCGGCGGGCGGGGGCACCGCCGTCCGGCGTCGGGGCCGGGCCGGGCCCGCGGGCGCCCGCGCTGGAAGGCCGGCCGTGCGGTGCCGCGGCGCGGGCGTGTCCACCGGTCATGACGCCGCCGGCAAACCGACCGCGGCGGTCCCGGCGTGGACCGCCCGGTAGTGCCCGATCAGCTCGTCGCCGACCGCCGTCCAGCTGCGCCGGCGCACCGCGGCGCGGGCGGCGGCGCCGTACCGGACCCGGCGCGACGGGTCCGCCGCCAGCGCGGCCACCGCGTCGGCGATCACGCCGGCGTCGTCCGGCGGTACCAGCAGGCCGGTCACTCCGGGCTCGACCAGGTCCAGCGGGCCGCCGCTGGCCGGCGCCACCACCGGCACCCCGCTGGCGAGCGCCTCCTGGATCGTCTGCCCGAACGTCTCGTGCGGGCCGGTGTGCACGAAGACGTCGAGGCTGGCGTAGGTGCGGGCCAGTTCCGCGCCGTGCTGCACGCCGAGGAAGGTCACCCGGGGCAGGGCCCGTTCCAGCTGCCGGCGGGCCGGGCCGTCACCGGCCACCACGACCCGTACGCCGGGCAGCCGGGAGGTGGCCGCCAGCAGGTCGACCCGCTTCTCGGGCGCGAGCCGGCCGACGTAGCCGACGAGCACCTCGCCGTCCGGGGCGAGGGTTCGGCGCAGCGCGGCGCACCGCCTGGCGGGCTGGAACCGTTCGGCGTCCACCCCCCGGCGCCAGAGCCAGATCCGCCGCACCCCGTTCGCGATCAGGTCGGCGGCGGACCGGGTGGAGGGAGCCAGGGTGCGGTGCGCGGAGTTGTGGATCTCGCGGAGTCGCCGCCAGGCCGCCGCCTCGCCCCAACCGACCCGGTACGCGCGGGCGTACGAGGCGACGTCGGTCTGGTAGACGGCCACCATCGGCAGGCCGTGCCGGACGGCCAGCGCGGCGGCCCGGGCGCCGAGCACGAACGGGCTGGCGAGGTGGACCACGTCCGGCGCGTGCGACAGCAGCGCGCCGGCCAGCCGGGTGGTGGTGGGCACGCCCAGCCGGAAGCCCTGGTAGCGCGGCAGCGGCACGCTCGGGATCCGGACCACCGGGTACGGGTGCCGCTCGGTGTCCCGCCGCCGCGAGCCGGGCGGGGCCGGCGCGATGACCACCGGCTCGTGACCCCGAGCGACCAGGTGCTCCGCGGCCCGGACCACCGAGTGCGCGACGCCGTTGACGTCCGGCGGGAACGACTCGGTCACGATGGCGATCCGCATGCCCTCACCGTGCGGGTGCCACCGGTGCGCCAGACGACGCGCCGCTGACCGGCCGGCGAACAGTTCGGCAAGACCCCGCGCGGCGGGTCAGACCTCGTAGCTGGCGCCGGGGCGGACCACCTCGAGCGGACCGGCGTACGCGGAGGCGGCGGAGGAGACGGTGTGCGCCTCGCTGCCCCAGGCTGCCACCAGGTGGGTCAGCAGCAGCCGGCCGACGGCGGCCTTGGTCGCCGCCTCGCCGGCCTCCCGCCCGGTCAGGTGCAGGTCCGGCGGGTTCTCCACGCCGTCGAGGTAGCTCGCCTCGCAGAGGAACACGTCGGCGTCCTGGGCCAGCCGTAGCAGCGCGTCACAGGGGGCGGTGTCCGAGGAGTAGCAGAGCACCCGGCCGCCGTGTTCCAGCCGGACACCGTACGTCTCGACCGGGTGGTTGACCCGGTCGACGGTGACCGTGAACGGGCCGATCGGGAAGGTGCCGGGCTCCAGCGCGTAGAACCGGTAGACGTCCTCGACCGTGCTGTCCTCCTGCCCGTACGCGGCGGCCAGGCGGTCGGGCGCGCCGGACGGGGCGTACACCGGCAGCGGCGGGTGGGGGCCGTCCGGGGCGTACCGGCGGACCACCACGTACGACGCGGCGTCGAGGATGTGGTCGCAGTGCAGGTGACTCAGGAGGATGGCGTCCGGGGCGTGCAGCCCCGCGTACCGCTGGAGGGTGGACAGCGAGCCGGAACCGAAGTCGACCAGGAGCCGGAAACCCTCGGCCTCGACCAGGTACGCCGAGCAGGGGGACTCGGGGCCGGGAAAACTGCCCGCGCAGCCCAGGACGGTCAGTCGCATCGAGTCGTCTCGCTGTCACGCTGTGTAGTTGTCGCGCCGGACGCCGCTCCGTCGATGATCTCTACCGACGCGTACGCCACGCTGCGCAGCCTACGCTCGCCCGCTGGAGGGCAAGAATCATCCGCCGGAAGATGTCACCAACGTGACACCCGTTTCCCACACCGTCACCCGTCCGGCCGATCCCGCGTCACGGCGGCCCGGCCGGGGCGTTGCATCCGATGAGGGCGCGCCGCACAACGGCGAGCAGGGACGACAGGACGGAGCGTGCGGTGGCGGGCGGGGCGGCACGGACGGCGGACCCGGCGGCGGTGACCGTGCCGCCGCAGGTCGCCCCACCCGTTCCCGCGACCGGCCGGCACCGCCGGTACCGGCCGGCGCCCGGCGGCAGCCGCCGGATGCTCGGCATCTGTGGGTGGGCGACCGCCCTCGGGGTGGTCACCCTCGCCGCCGCCGGGCACGGCACCGCGCAGGTGCTGACCGGGGTGGTGCCGTCCTGGTACCAGCCGACCACCGCCGGCCTCGGCGGGGCCGGCCTGCTGCTCGCCGGCTCCGCGCTGACCGGGCACGGGCGCCGCGCCCTGCCCTGGCTCGCCCTGTCGGCGGCGACGGTCACCGTCGGGCTGTCCGTCGGCCTCACCGCCGCCCTGCCATAACAGGGGCCACCGGCGGTGCGCACCGGCGGCCCCGTCGTCAGCCGGTCAGGCCCAGAGCTGCCCGTCCAGGGCGTCCTCGGCGTCGGCGAGGGTGCCTCCGTACGCGCCGGTGGATAGGTACTTCCAGCCGCCGTCGGCGACCACGAACGCCACGTCGGCCCGGCGGCCGTCGCGGACCGCCTCGTGTGCCACGGCCAGCGCGGCGTGCAGGATCGCGCCGGTGGAGAAGCCGGCGAAGATGCCCTCCACCTCGACCAGCTGGCGGGTCCGCAGCACCGCGTCGCGGGTGCCCACGGAGAAGCGCCGGGAGAGTACGGTCGCGTCGTAGAGCTCGGGGACGTACCCCTCGTCGATGTTGCGCAGCCCGTAGACCAACTCGCCGTAGCGCGGTTCCGCCGCGACGACCTGGATCCCCTCGACCTTCTCGCGCAGGTAGCGCCCGGTGCCCATCAGCGTGCCGGTGGTGCCCAGGCCGGCCACGAAGTGGGTGATCGTGGGCAGGTCGTGCAGCAGCTCCGGACCGGTGGTCTCGTAGTGCGCCCGGGCGTTCGCCTCGTTGCCGTACTGGTAGAGCATCACCCAGTCGGGGTGCTCGGCGGCGATCTGTTTGGCGGTGGCGACGGCCTGGTTGGACCCGCCCGCGGCCGGCGAGAAGATGATCTCCGCGCCGTACATCCGGAGCAGTTGCACCCGCTCGGTCGAGACGTTCTCCGGCATCACGCAGACCAGCCGGTAGCCCCGCAGCTTCGCCACCATGGCCAGGGAGATGCCGGTGTTGCCGCTGGTCGGTTCGAGGATGGTGTCCCCCGGCCGGAGCCGGCCGGCCTCCTCGGCCGCCCGGACCATGAACAGCGCCGCCCGGTCTTTGATGCTGCCGGTCGGGTTCCGGTCCTCCAGTTTCGCCCAGAGCCGCACCGGCGGCGCCCCGTCGGGCACCGCCGGCGAGAGCCGGGGCAGCCCGACCAGGGGCGTTCCGCCGCAGGCGTCCAGCAGGCTGTCGTACCGCGCCACGGTGTGGCCGCCGTCAGCGGGCGACGCCGGCCGCGCGGCGGCCGGCGTGCGACGCGATGGCGGTCGCGGCACCGTGCTGCGCGATCGCGGCCGCCGCGGCGAAACCGAAGGCGCCACCGGCCACGGCCGGCAGGATGGTCACGCTGTCGCCGTCGGAGAGCTTGGCGTCCAGCGCGCCGAGGAAGCGGACGTCCTCGTCGTTGACGTAGACGTTGACGAAGCGGTGCAGCGCGCCGGCCTCGGTGACCAGCCGTCCGCGCAGGCCGGCGTGCCGCGAGTCCAGGTCGGCGAGCAGGTCGCCCAGGGTGTCGCCGGTGCCCTCGACGACCTTCGCGCCGCCGGTGTAGCTGCGCAGGATGGTGGGGATGCGAACCTCGATGGCCATGATGTCGTGCTCCTTGATCGGGTGTGCCGGATGATGACGGGACGTGGACAGGTGTTGCGGCGCTGGGGTCAGCGGCCGGAACACTCGTAGTCGACCGTCGCCGGGCTCTGCCCGAACATGTAGGACTGCACGGCATGCGGGTCCACCCCGGCGTCCAGGATCCGGACCGGCTCCTCGGTCACCACGCCGTCGACGATCCGGAAGGAGCGGATCTCCTCGGTGTCGGGCTCACGGGTGGAGACCAGCAGGTAGTGGGCACCCGGCTCACCGGCGAAGGAGATGTCGGTGCGCGACGGGTACGCCTCGGTCGCGGTGTGCGAGTGGTAGATGACCACCGGCTCCTCGTCCCGGTCGTCCATCTCCCGCCACACCCGCAACTGCTCGATGGAGTCGAACTCGTAGAACGTCATCGAGCGGGCGGCATTGTCCATCGGGATGTGCCGGGTGGGGGTGTCGCTGCCGGCGGGACCGGCGACCACGCCGCACGCCTCGTCCGGGTGGTCCCGGCGCGCGTGGGCGACGATCGCGTCGACGATCGACCGGTCGATGCTCAGCACGCCGACCAGCCTAGCGCCTGCCCGCGGCGTGCCGCGAAGTGGTGGCCGTCACGAATCAGTCGATCAAGGCGTTGAGCAGGGATTCCTGTAGGTAGCCCAGGTACGCGTAGACCGACAGTTGGAACACCCGGCTGGAGGTCGGGTCCTCGGCCACCGCGTCGTCCAGTTCCTCGCCGAGATCGGTACCGTCCTTGATCTCCAACCGGACGCCCATCGCGAGCCGGGCGTCGTTGAGCGCCCGCAGCCACGCCTCGGCCGCCTCGGCGTCGAGGCGCACCTCGCCGCCGGCCTCGTCGGGCAGCGCGGCGAGGATCGCCCCGGCCTGGTCGATCTTCGCGGTCTTGAGGTCGCCCTCGGTGTACCGGCGGAACTCGGCGGTGCCGGACGGGTCGTCCGGGTAGACCTCGGGGAAGAGCCGGCCGACCACCGGGTCGGAGTGGTCGAAGCCGTCCGTGAGCAGCCCGACCACCTCCGAGGCGACCTTGCGCAGCACCCGTACCTCGTCCACGGCGAAGGTGGCGACGTACCGGTCGCCGCGGCGCCGGAACATGCTCACGACCGGTCCACCGTCGCCCACAGGCCGTACGCGTGCAGCTGCGACGCGTCGTGCTCCATCCGCTCCCGCGCGCCGGTGGATACGACGGCCTTGCCCTTGTGGTGCACGTCCAGCATGAGCTTCTCGGCCTTCTCCCGGCTATACCCGAAGAGCTTCTGGAACACCCAGGTCACGTACGTCATCAGGTTGACCGGGTCGTCCCACACGATCGTCACCCACGGCCGGTCGGAAGCCGGCACCTCATCGGTGTCCGGCGTCTCGACCGGTGCAACCTGCGGAGCCGCCATGCCCCCCATCGTGCCACCGGTTTCCCGGAACCGAGGAACCGGAACGCCGACCCGGCGCGGATCGGCGCCGGGAGCCGCCCCGGACCCGCCGGGAGCACGCCCGATGGGAGGG
>NZ_POUB01000122.1 GCF_003236335.1 Micromonospora deserti | reverse complement strand
CGCTCAGGCCGGTCCGCAGCGCCGCCTCTCCACCGTGGCCGGCAACCTCGGCATGGGCGCGACCGGGCTGAGTCGCGGTGGGCAGTTGTGGCGCGGTGCGCTCGCCGGTGGCGGCGGCAACGCGATCGGGTCGATGACCGGCGCCGCGCTCAGCGACGTCCCGGAGGGCGAGAGCCGGGCGAGCTTCGTGCTGCGCTCCGGGGCGTGGGGCGCCGGGCTCGGCATGTTCGGCGGCGCGGCCGGCACCGGCTCCCGGTGGCTCAGCTCGCCGGGAGCCCGGTTCGGGGTTGGCGTGGGGCTGCCCAGCCTGGCCGGCGCCGGCGGAACGTACCTGCAGTCGGGGGGCGACTGGAGCCAGACGTTGCAGGCCGGCGCGTTGGGGCTCACCGTCGGCGGGCTGGCCAGCCGCCAGTCGACCGCGGTCACCCCGACCCAGCAGCGCGCGTTCCAGCTCGGCCGGCAGTTCATGGGCGGCGTGCGGACGTACGCGGGCGCGGCGTTGATCGGCCTGGGCAACGTCGGGCCGTCGCTGCGGCTGGGGGAGTCCTCCGCCCCGACCACGATTACTGTGCGGGACATCGAGGGCGGGGTCGTCCAGCAGGGCCAGGCCCCGGTCCAGCAGCAGACCCCCGTCCAGCAGCAGACGCCGGCACCGGTGCAGCAGCAGGCGCCCGCGCCGGTCCAGCAGCAGGCGCCTGCGCAGCAACAGCAGCAGGCGCTAACCATCCGGGTCTCCACCGGCGCGTTCGTCCCCAACCCGGCCCGCCAGGTCGTCGACCCGTTCTCCGGCGAGGTGCTTGGGCAGCGGTCCGCGTCGGCGCAGACGGCCCGGTCGCTGATCACCGGCATCCGGGCCGACGAGGGCGAGGCGGCGGCCTGGCGGGCAGCGCTGGCCCGCGGCGAGATCGGGTTGCAGGGACCGACCGGCTCGAACGTGCCCGGCGGCGACTTCTACACCGCCCAGATCGACGCCAACGGTCAGGTGACTCTCATCGCGAGCGACGTGAAGTTGTCCACCGTGGGCAGGTTCCCAACGCCGGCCACCACCGTCAAGCCCACCTGGAGGGCCGAGTTGCAGGCCGCCATCGCACCGGGCCGGCTGAACCTCGGCGACCCCGCGCTGGAAAACGCGATCCGGGCCGCGTTCGCCGCCGGCCGGATCCGGATCCGCCAGCTCAACGCCGACTACTCACCCACCGGCGGGGGCACGATCACCCCCGCCAACGGCTGGTGAGCCGAATCGACCCCGGACACATGAGAAGGCGCCGACCGAGTCGGCGCCTTCTCATCCGTGCTGTCCAGCCATACGGGGTGTCGAACCCCTCATCCGCTACACAAGGTCTCGGCTGTCCCTACCGCGGGTTGTCGTATGCCCAGGACTACGAGCGTATTCGCCGCTGTCATGGGACGCAACGGTCCAGCAGGAACGAGCCCGACTCGACGTGCACCCCGACGCCCAGCGGGTTGAGCACGTCACTGAGGTAGCGCAGCGACACCCGTTGGGCGGCCCCCTCGTCGTGCAGCACCACGCCGGCCCGGAACGGGCCGGACGCGTCGAGGCCGCGCAGTTGCAGGAACGCGCCGAGCTGGCCGGTCACCCGCACTGCGTCGACCGGCGTGCCGTCGGCCTGCTCGCCCGTACGCTGCAACCGGGCGTGGTTGTCCACCATGGTCAGGCTGGTGAAGCTGCCCACGTAGAAGGCGTGCCGCTGGCGGCCCCAGAAGAACGGGACCGCGCAGGACACCGTGTTGTTGCCGATCACCACCTGGCCGAGCACCCGCCGGCCCCCGCCGGCCGCCCGCAGCGCCACATGGACGCCCTGCAGCGCTCCGGTCACCTCGTTGCCCTCGACCCGGACCAGGTTCGCCCGGTCGCCGGCCACCACGATGCCTTGCCCGACGGCCCGGGCGTCCTTCAGCGCCGCTGCGAGGAACCGGGCGCTGACCGAGCCGACCGCCGCCTGGTGCGGTTCGGTGGCGCTAGCCGCGACGAACCGGGCCAGGCTCTGGTGCAGCGACGCGCCGGACGTCAGGCGCCGCGCCGATGTGGCCTTCGCCCAGTCGGCGGCCAGCCGGCGCATCGGGGCTGGGCCGGCCATCCGTACCGTGCGCTCGTCGGCCAGCCGGACCGCCGCGCCGCCGGCGGCCGCCGGGTCGACGGCCAGGTGGCCAGCGACGAACCGGCCCAGCTCGCGGGCCACCAGGCGGGTCATCGCCACCGTCGCCTTACCGGCCGACAGCACGACGGTGTTGTCCACGACCGTGCTCTCGGTCGCCGACGCGACGATGATGCCCGCCTGTTGGTCGCCGATCTCCAACCGGTTGCCGCGCACCTCCACCACGCCGGGACGCATGCCCTCCGGGTCGGGCGCCGCGTAGATGCCCGACTGCGCCCTCCCGGGCGAGTCCGGGCACCACACCTCGCAGTCGCGCACCCGCACCCCGTCGCAGCCCAGGAACGTCAGCGCGCCCAGCAGGTGTTCGTCGCCGGGCGGGGTGCCGGGGGCCAGGCCGGACTCCACGCGCAGGCGGGTGACCTCGATGTCCGGGCAACGGGTGGCGATCAGCACCGCCTCGTGCTTCTCGCCGACCAGCACGGTTGCCGGTCCGACCCCGGTGATCACCACCCGCTGCTTGCCCTTGACGGTCAGCGGGGCGCCGACCCGGAACGTGCCGGCGGCCAGGCACAGCTCGCCGCCGGTGGCGGGCAACGCGTCCAGGGCGGCCTGCAGGTCGTCGCCCGGGAACGCGGTCACCGTGCACGTGCCGCCGCGCAGGTCGGTCAGCGGCGGGAACGTCGGCCGGCAGTCGGTGAGCACGGTCTTGTTCGTCAGGTCCATCACGGCCAGCGGCGCGGCGGTGTGCACGACGCCGTCGGGCGGAGCGTCGGTCAACGTCTCCACCGCGTCCGCGGCGCTGCCGCGTACCCGCACCCCCCACCAGTCGCCGACCTGGTAGGCGCCGGGGCGGGCGGTGAACGCGATGCCGACGTCGGCGCCACCGAGGGTCAGCGGGACCGCGGTGGCCGCGCCGACGACCTGCCCGTCCCAGCGCCGCAGGCAGGTGCCCGGCGGGTTGCCTGCCAGCGGGCTGGCGGTGCCGAGGGTGACGGTGTCGCCGCCGGCCGACGGCGCCACCGCCGCCACGGTGAACAGTGCGCCGTGGTTGCGCCGGTCGGCCCGCCGCGACAGGGTCGACACCTCGACCACGTCGCCGGGGGCGAACGTCACCGCGGGCGACGGGGCGAGGGTCACCGCCGTGCCGGCCACGGTCGCCGCGACCGCGTCGCTGCCGTTCGCGTACGACCAGACGAACCGGGCCGTCTTCTCCGTGCCCGCGTCGAGCACCTCGATGCGCAGCAGCCCGTCGGGCAGCTTGCTGCGCGGGTCGTCCGGGGGCGCGCACGGGTCCGCCGAGACCGGCGCCGCGGTCCGCGACACGTCCAGCCGGCCCGTCGACACGGGTGCGGGCAGGCTGGCGACCGAACACGTGGCGGACGTTGTGGCGGCGGCCCGTACCCGCCAGCCCACCCGTGTGCGGGTGGTGGTGTCGACCCCGGCGAGGGCCGGGTCGAGCAGGCTCGGGTCCTCCGCCGCCTGCACCTCCTCCACGAAGGCGTCGAGGTAGACGGTGACCAGGCCGGACGCGGGCAGCGCGTCGATCTCCGGCTGTGCCGCGTACGCCAGGTCGGTGGGGTTGCGGGCGAGCAGCCCGCCGATCCACATCGTCCCGGCGCGGACCGTCAACGCCCCGCCGACGAAGTCCACCTTGAAGGCGGTGCTGCCGACCGGCACGCCGGCCGGGCCGATCGCGTCGCGGGCGAGCTGCCGGGCGTCCCGGGCGGGGCCGCCGACCACCAGGTTCCAGTCGGTGTCGAGCAGCACCCGGCCCTGCTGCATGAGTGCCGCGGTCCACCGGTCGGTGGCGCGCAACGGGACGCTGGTGACGTCTCCGGTCATGTTATTCCTCCGGGTGCGCGACGCTCAGGTGCGGATGCACGGTCAACGGGGTCATCTCGGGCAGGCGTTGCGCCAGCCGGACGGCCAGCGGGCCGCGGCGGGCGTGGTGGTAGGCGCCGATCTCGCCGCCGTCGCTCGCGCCGGTGAGCAGTGCCGGCGACGGGCGTGCCGACGGCGCGTCGACCACCGGCGCGTAGTAGCCGGCCGAGTCGAAGCCGATCCCGCCGAAGCGCGGCAACGGCCCGGTCAGGCAGTGGTACGCGGGCGGGTGAGCCTGCGGCGAGTCGTGCTCGCCGAGGTGGCAGTAGCGCACGCAGCCGGTGGACGTGACGGTGGTGCGCAGCCCGCCGGTGAACAGGCAGTCGGTCACCCACACCTCGTCGGCCCCGACCGGACCGACGAAGGTGACCCCGGTGGCGGCGAGGTCGGGCGGGAACCGGTCGGCGGCGGCGACCGCGGCGCGGGTCGGGTCGCCGCCCGGGTCCCCACCGCACGGCATCGATGCCGCGCCCCGCCCGTCGACGACGCAGTCGGTCAGTTGGATCGGGTACGCGGACAGGTCGGCGCGGATCGGGCCGAGCAGGCAGCGCGTCGCGGTCAGCCGGACTGTCCACGCGGTCGGGTCCACGTCGATCCCGTGCCCGGACGTCGGGTCGCAGGTCATCCCGATCAGGTCGACGCCGGCGAGCTGCGCGCCGATCCGCAGCGCGCCCGCGAGGAGAAACCCGGAGAGCTCGATCTGCACGTCGGTCAGCTGCAGGGACAGGTCCCCGGTGACCACCGGGGTGCAGCCGGTCGGGGCGACGACCCGCCATCGGGTCAGTGCCGGGGTGCCGGCCACCGGCGCGGCCGGCGCGGCGAGCCGGTCGCTGGTGAGCAGGCGGATCTCCACCTGCGGGGCGTCCGGCTCGCTGGGACTGCTGGTCGCCGCGGCGGCGGCGGTGAACGCCGCGCTCAGGGTGGGCACCACGATCTGCCCGGCCGGGTGCGGGCCCGACGCCGGGTCGACGACGATCACCACGCCCGCGTCGTCGCGGGTCTCGGCGGTGCTCGCCACCGCGCCCAGCCGGCCCGGGACGGCCCGGTAGAACGTGGCGCGGAGGGTGCCCGACACGTCCCCGGCCGGCTTCACCACCCCCCGATACGGGTCGACCAGCACCGTCCCCGCCGGGGCTGCGGGCGACCCGGCCGGCGGCAGGGCGGTGAGCCCGATCTTCGCCCAGGGCAGCGGCACGCCGTCTACGGTCAGCTCCAGCAGCGCCGGCCCGTCGCCGGTGAGGGGATGGTCGGCCGCGAGCGTCCACACCGGCCCGTAGCTCACGTCGCCGAGCGCGTCGATCAGTCGCCACGTGGCGCGTACCGGAAGCTCGCCCGGCGCGCACGGACGGCGCGGGACGGGCGCCTCGCCGGGTGGTCGCTCGTCCTCGGCGTCGCTGGCGATCTCCAGCGGCCGTGGCCGCAGGTACAGCGGCGCGCTCCCGCCGAGCGGGTGTAGCGCGAACCGGCCGCCCCCCAGTGGCGCCACCTGGACCTCTTCGTAGCCGAGCACCTGCCACGGGAACACCTGCACGGTCGCCGCCGCCGGGTGGCACGACCCGCCCGGGGTGACCGACCGCCGCGCCGGGTCGAGCCCGGTGCCCGCAAGCAGGTGCTCGCCGTTGCGCAGGTCCAGCGAGGCGGTACGCCGGACCGGGTGGCGCAGCTGCTGGCACCACACCGTCGCCGTCCAGCCCTCGCGCACCCGTGCCGACCAGCCCGTGACGACCTCGGCGAAGTCCTCCAGAGCGGCCGGGGTCCCCTTGCGCCGGCGCAGCGCGGTCGCGTACGCGATCTCGCGCCGGTCGGCGTCGGGCGGCAGCCCGAGCAGCGCGCCCAGGTACGGCAACGCCCAGTCCGCGGCGCTGTCCGGGAAGGCGTCGTCGAGCACCCGGTCGACGTCCGCCGCGAGCAGCAGCCACTGCTCCTCCAGCGCCGCCAACAGCGCGAGCAGCGGCGGCGGGTCGGTACCGGCCGGTCCGGCGTGCAGCAGGGCCGGCGGCACCATACGCAGGAAGCGTTCGCTCATTGGACATTCACCGCCGTCACGCTCAGCAGTTCGTACCGTTCGGCTGGCGTCCGGCCGATCGCGGTTTCGGCGGCGGACGGCGCGCGGACGCCCGAGGTGACCGACAGCGCCACCACGCCGACGACCCCGGTGACCGCCTGCGCCACGGCCAGCACGTCGCTCGCGTCGACCGGCACGCCGAGGTCTCGCGGTCGGGGCGCGAGTGGGCCGGCCGGGTCGAGCAGCGCCGCGCCGACCGCCTCCCGTACCGTCACCGCGTCCCGGCGCGGGTCGGCGGTCACCGTCAGCGTGGCGGTCAGCGCGCTCGGCACGCCCGCGCACACGCACAGTCCCACCGAGGTGTCCCGCCGGGCGTCCAGGTAGCCGGCGAGCGAGGTCAGCTCGGCGGGGAGCGGTGCGCGCACCCCCGTGTCGCCGAACCGCAGCGACGCCACATGCAGGCCGCTCCCGCCGCAGGGGCAGCCCACCGGGCCCGCGCCCCGCCACGCCACGCTGTGGCTCGTCCCCGGCACGCCGAGCGCCAGGTCGGCCACATCGTCCAGCGACACCGCGCGGTCCAGCGCGCGGACCCGTGCCGCGGCGGCCCGCCGCATCTGCAGCGAGTCCTCCTGGTCGGCGGCGCCAGTGGTATGTCCCACCCCGGCGATCTTGCGGACGCCCCGCACGCTGCCGAGCAACGTGTCGATCTGCGTCGCGTCCAGCTCACCGACCAGGCCGCCGCCGACCCGCCAGGTCGCCGTCACCTCGCCGCGTACCGCCTCGGCGCCGAAGCGGACCACGAGGCGGCCGTCCGCGGCGAGCCGGGTGGTGAACACCGGTGCGGTCGGGTCCCGCCCGTACAGGCTGTCGACCTCGTCGAAGGCCACCCCGCCGACCCGGACGGTGAGACTGTCGGTGACCCGGCCCGACTGGTCGACGTCGGCGGTGACCGGGCCGGGGACGACGGTGCCGCCGTCGGCCACCGTCAGCGGTCCGCGGCGCGTCTCGCCGTGCCGGACGGGGACGAGGTTGGCGGTCGCTGGGGCCTTCGCGGCCGTCCCGGTGAGCCCGGAGCCGAGGACGAGCAGCATGCCCCCCACGTCGTCGGTGGTGTCGCCGGCGTCCCGCGAGCAGTCCGCCAGCTCCCAGCCGGCGCTGGTCTGCACGGCGATCCGGGTGGGCACCTCGGCGGGGCGGGGGTGCACCCGCAGCCGGGTCCCGCCGGGGGCCAGCGGCGGCAGCTCGTGGTGCTGCGCGACGACCCGGTGGTCGACGAGCAGGATCTCGATGTCGTCGTCCAGCTGGCCCGGCGGCAGCGGGTCGGTCAGCTCGATCCGGCCGACGTGGTGCTTCGTCCCCGGGGCGACCGACCAGTCCACGCCGCTGACCGACTTGACCGTCGTGACGAACGCGCCGTACGCGTTCGAGACGAGGATGTTTATACCCGGGCTCGCCGCGCTCGCGTCGGTCACCAGCAGGTGGCCGGCGCCGACCGCCGCGGCCTCGCCCGGGTAGCTGACGGCGGCCGTGGCGGCGGCGCCGGAGGAGTTCACGTAGGACAGTTTGCTGAGCCGGTGCGCCAGCGACAGTGTCGCGCGTACCCGGTAGGCGGCGTAGGTGGTGCCGCTGGCCGGTGCCAGCAGCCCGGCGAGCTCCCGGTCGGTGGTGACCAGGAAGGCGCCCAGGTCGTCGGACTTCTTCGTCACCGTCACCACGGCGCGCAGCGACAGGTTGCTGGCGAACAGGGTGTAGATGATCGACATCCAGCCGAGCCAGCCCCACCAGGTCGACGGCATCGGCAGGTACCCCGAGGGCTTCTCGGCGACCAGCGCCACCCGGTCCCCGGCGCCGAAGCCGGGATCGGTGAGCAGCCGCAGCGCGCGGCCCGGCGGCGGCTGCGGGGCCGGCACGGCGGTGACGGTGAGGTCGGCCCAGCCGGCGCGGAGCTGCGTGTCGGTGACCACCTCGAAGGTCTGCGCAGCCCGGGTGGGCGTGCCCGGCGCCTGCACCCGGGTGCCGGCCGGGACGAGCGGACTGGCCCCGGAGTCCGTCGTGCAGCGGATCCAGCCGCGCGCCGCGGCCCGCTGCGTCGGCCGGTGGCCGAGCAGATCGACGGTCCGGCGCAGGTCCGTCCAGTCCTGCGCGGTGCCCAGGTACCGCTCGCCGGCGGTGAGTTCGGTGTACGCGGCGACCGAGTCGGCCACCCGCGACCAGAGCTCGGCGGCGGTGACGACGGACGGGTCGCCCGCCACGTCCAGCCGCGCGCCCAGCGGGCCGGCCCCGCCCGGCCCGGTCACCCCGGCGATCCCGGCGAGCAGCCCGTCGCGGAATTCGTACCGGTCGGCGAGCCGGCGGCGCAGCCGGGGCAGCCCCGGCGGCGGGTTGGGCCGGGGCGTCAACCCACGAGGCTCCGGGTCGCTCATCGGCCACCCTCCACGGTCAGCTCGATCCGGCCCCGGTCCGGCGCGGCGGCGTCGTCGTCGCAGACCGCGATCTCGTCCGGCCCGACCACCAGCACCTCGTGGTACGTCCCGGCCGGCTCGGATAGCCGGCGCGCCTCCGTCACCCGCACCGCGTCCACCCCGGGCACCCCGGCGACGGCCGCGACGACCGTCGACACGTACACCGAGGTGCCGAGCGGGTGCGCTGCGGCCGAGAAGACCGCCCCCGGCCGGCCCGGCCGCAGCGCCGCCAGGATCCGTAGCCGGGCCAGCGCGGGATCGGTCCCCGGGGTCAGGCACACCGTCACCGCGACGAGCAGGCCCACCGGGGTCGCCGGCAGGGTGACCACCTCGGAGCCGATCATCCGCACCGCGTCCATCACCTCGGCCACCGCCGCGTGAACCGACGGGTCGTCCAGGTCGGTCCCCGTCTCCACGGCCACGAGGCCGACCGGCCAGGATCCGGACCACGACCGGCGCGCTGCGGCCCGGGCCACTCCGGGGACCTGCGTCGCGAACGGCGGCAGGTCGCTCACCAGCACCGCCCGCCGGGGCACCGCCGCGTACGCCTGCGGAGCGTCCCGGCGTACGTCGTCGAGTGGCACGGCGGCGGCGCCACCCACCCCGGGCGTGAGGTTGCGCGCGGTGACCCTCGCGTCGGCCTCCGCCCAGACGCACGGCTGCCCGGCCGGGGAGGTGGTCCGCACCAGCCGCGTCAACGTGTTCGCCGCGATCAGCCCGTCCGGGCCGGCGCCGACCTCGTAGCGCACGGTCACCGTCGACTGGGCCGGCGGCACCACGCCCAGCACGCCGGTGCGGAACCGCAACCGGGGCGGGTGGTCGTCGTCGTGGTCGACCACCACACTGAACCCCTCCGCCGTCGCTCGCAGCAGGCTGGTCACCCGGGTCGCCCCGACGGTGACTCCGCTGGGCAGCGCGACCCGGGTGTCCAGCCGCCACGGCCGGCCGCCGGGCGCGCAGGACAGTCCCGCCGTGGCGGCGCGGACGAGCAGGTAGTCGGCGACCCGTTCCCGGGCCGGGTCGGGCCGGCCACCGGTGAGCGGGTCGAGCGGCGCGATCGCCGCCGGACCGTCGACCAGCAGACCGTGGTGGGCGGGCAGGACGCCGAGCCGGGCCACGCCCACGCGGGGGGTGCCGCCGGAGTGGTCCACGCTGACCGGCACCGGCCGGGTCAGCGCGTCGGCGGCGTCCCAGAACACCCGCACCAGCGGCAGGCCGGGGGAGAGCGGGTCAGTCATCTCGACCACGTGGGTCACCCGGACCACCTGCGCCGGGTACGAGGCGAGGGGGAGGCGGATCTGCTCGCCGCCGCCGTCGTCCGGCGGCCAGTTGGTGACCCGCCGCGCCCAGTCCTGCTGCGCGCCGGCCGGCCCGGGGGCGACCACCTCGAAGGCGAGCAGCGAGCCCACCGGTAGCCAGGTCGCCAGCGGTGCGCCGTCGGCTGGGCGGGGGCGGACCAGCACCGCGCTGGTCGCGCCGGCGGTCAGCACCGCGTCCGCCTCGGTCCAGTCGTAGAGCGGCACCTCGGAGTGCGAGGCGAAGACGGTGACCGGCGCGTCGGTCTCCAGCGTGAAGTACGCGGCGTCGGCCGACCGGTCCAGGTCCCCGACGGCGTCGGTCGCGGTGTCTCCCGGCTGGACGACGAAGCTGCTGTCGGTCGGTCCGGCGTTCGCGTGGGCCCGCCGCACCTGCACGAACGTGGCGGCGCTGATCGCGGGGGGCACCGGGTGGTCGACCAGGCGGGCGTGCCGGGTGACGCTGGCGCGGCGGCGGGCGGTGCCGAGCCAGGTCTCGGTGGCAATCCGGTCCAGGCGGTAGTGCAGCAGGTCACCGAGGTGCGCCATGAGTTCGAGCAGGGTGACCGTGACGTCGGCGGGGGAGTGGTCGGAGTTCGGCGCGAGCACGTCCAGCCGTTCCAGGAGCATCGCCCGCAGCCCGGCGTAGTCGCGGGCCAGGGTGTCGTAGTCGGGCGGGGTGAGCGGGGCGGGCTGCTCCGGGATCCGCACGCAGTCCGGCACGTCGCCGCACTCCGGGCGGAGCCGTACCGGCAGGTGCCGGCGCAGCGGGTCGACCTGGAGCCCGAGCCCGGCCAGGCCCGCCGGGTCGACGCCCAGCCGGTACGGCGCGCGTCCGGGCAGCGCCGCGCCCACCGCCTGCACGGGCAGGTCGAGGTGCGCGGGGACCGGGTTTCCGTCCGGGTCGGTGGTCGCCGCGACGACCGTCCCCGGGCCGGTGACGGTGACCGCCGGGCGGCCCTGGAACGTCCACAGCCCGGCGGCGGTCAGCCCGGCCGGCGGATCGTCGTAGAGCCAGACCGAGACGGTGCGGGTGTTCCCCGAGCCGGTCGCGCTGGCCGCGCGCAGCCCGATGACGCTGCCCCCGGCTAACAGCGCCTCCGGCCGGCGCAGCGGACTGGCGTGCGGCTGCACCGGCTCGGTGTAAGCATCGAGCGTGGTCATAGCGCCGCCGCCGGCAGGGTGAGGGTGACCGTCCGGGTCTCGCCCGCCGGCCGGGGGCGGTAGACCACCTGCGCGGACACCGTCGTGTCGGCGACGGTCACGGTCACGTCCACGACGTCGAGGCGGTCGCCGAGCGCGTCGGTGAGGCTGCCCCGGGCCCGGGCCCGCACGGTGCCGGCCAGGTCCGGGGAGAGCGGCTGGAACAGCGTCGACGGGCCCAGCCCGGCGCCGAAACCCGGCCGGTGCAGCCGGTCGTTCGGCCCGGTGAGCAGGACCAGGCGGACGAGGTCGTCCAGGTGCTCCAGCGCGGACCGGGTGGCCAACCGGCGTCCGGCGCCGACGGCCCAGGGTTGGGCGGCGAACCGCTTCATGTGCCCTCCACCTTCGACTGGTTCGTGCTGATCTGGAGCGTGCCCTGCGGCGCCGACGCCGCGCTCAGGCACAGCCCCACGCTGGTGTCGAGCAGCACCGGGTCGCCGGCCGTGACCCGGACCGCCGGGGCCTGCCACCGCACGGTCGTGCACGGGCTGGCGACGTTGCCGACCATGAACGGGCAGCCGGCGATCGTCGTGCTGTCGGAGACCACGAGCACCGGGGCGCCGTCGGCCAGCACCCGGTCCTGGCTCGCGGTGAAGCTCGCCGACCCGCCGTGCGGGCAGGTCGCCACGGTGGCGGTGGTGAGCAGGTAGCCGGGCACGTCACCTCACCACCAGGGCGCCGTCGTTGATGTCGACCTGCCCGTTCTGCATGACTATGGTCGCGCCCGATCCGTTGTCGATCCGCACGCCGTCGTCATCGAGCGTGATGACCGGGCCCGCCGAGCAGGTGACGGTCAGCGCGCCCTCCTCGTCGGACAGTTCGAGCCGGTGCCCGCCCGGGGTGAGCAGAACGACCGTGTTCGGCCCGGCACCCTCCACCGCCTTGCCGGCGCTCCAGTTCGCACCCGACCAGACTGGCTGCGCGGACAGGTCGCCGCGCGGCCACTGCACCAGCACGGCCGTGCCGACCGGGGGGACCAACGCGAAGCCGCACCCGTCCCCCGCGTACGGCAGCGCGGGCAGGCACCAGCCGGTCGGGCCGTCCAGCAGCTCCGGGACGTCCACCTTGATCCGGCACTTCTTCTCCGGGTCATCGTTGTCGTGCACCGTGCCGGGGAAAAGCCCGACGTGGCCGGCGTTCACAGCGCCACCCCCGCGGCGAGGGCGGCCAGCCCGCCGGCACCTGCCGAGCCGCTGCCCAGGGCGTTGCGGATCAGGCCCAGCGCCTGGCTGTGCCCGCCGGCGGTGATCGTGTGCCGCGCCGACTTCACCAGCCACAGCCCATCCAGCGTCGGGCCGAGCCCGGCGACGGTGATGGTGCGGCGGGCGCGGACCAGCGGCATGTCGGGGGCGGTCAGCGTGGTGGACAGCGACGCGCCGAACGCGCTGCGCTCGGCCATCGCCGTGGCGGTCGTCTGGGCGTCCAGCACACTGATGCCGGCCGCAGCGTGGGTACGGATCAGGGTGGCCCCGCCGAGCGACCGCGGGCCCATCGCGTGCCCAGTGCCCGGGTCGCTGGCCACGTCGGTGTCGGTGGTTCCCGGGACGGTCCGGGTCAGGTGCACCTCCTGACCGGCGAGCAGCTGCACCGACGCGGTGGCCCGGCCGCCGAGCTCGCCGTAGCCCAGCCGGATCGTGGTCTGCGCCGCCGCCGTCGGGTCGATCCGCTTGAACACCCCGGTGACCACTCCGCCGATCGACTCGACGTGCAGGTCGAACCCGTTGCGCCCGGCCAGGCCCTGCAGGAAGGCCCAGTCGGTGGCGCTCTGCTGCGGCGAGTAGGTGGCCGAGTCCATCCCGGCCGGGGTGGACTCGACCTGCGCGGCCAGGCCGTACTGCGTGAACAGCGTCTGCGCGATCGTCGAGTCGGTGGTGTCCTGCCACAGCCGCTGCACGTCGCGGCGGTCCATCTCGACGCTGCGGTCCATCCCCTCCACGGTCAACGTGGACAGACCGCCGGGAGCGAAGTTCCAGTTCGCGCTCACGCTGCGCGCGTCGATCTCGTAGCTGGCCCCGCCCCGGCTCACCCGCACGGCGAACGGGGTGGCCGGCGCGACCAGCGCGTCCAGCGAACTGTTCCACGCGCTGTTGTTGTCGGTGTCCATCGCGACGGTGACGCTGGCCTTGTCCGGGCTGCCGAGCGACTCCTCGACGCTGACGCTCTGCACCAGCTCCAGCTGGTGCGCGGTCAGCGGCGTTCCGTCGACCGTGATCACAGTGCGCGTCTCAGGCATCGGGCACCGCCAGCATCGTCCCCGGCTCCTCCAGGGTGAGCGCGTCGGCGGCCGGGTTGGCGTCGGCGATCACCCACCACCGGGTGCTGTCGTTCAACGCCGCCGCCGCGAGCAAATCGAGCCGGTCGCCGGCGCGGACGGGGTACACCACGTCGGTCCTCGGCGCGACGCTGATCCGCGGCGTCGACATCGGCCGCGTCGTGCCGTCGTCCTGCGCCACGTCCAGCTGCGGCTGGTCCGCGTACCGGCCGATCACAGCATCAACTCCACGCCCTGAGCGATGCCGACGGTGGCACTGGCGGTGCGTACCGCCTGGTAGGCCGTCGCCAGCGCGTTCGCCAGCTTCAGGTCCGGGCTGAGGTCCCGGCTGCGCAGCACGGTCAGCGACAGGTCCACGGTGGCCTGCACGGGCTGCAACATCGCGTCGAAGCCGGTCTCGTGGATGGTGCAGCTGTCCACCCGGACCGGGACGATCCGCTCCAGGCTCCAGGCGAGCACCACCAGCGGCAACGACGGCGCGGGCACCGGCGCGGCGCCACCACCGCCGCCGAGTGCGCCGGTGATCGCCCCGACCAGCGCGGCCAACCCGCCGCCGCCCGGCTCGAGCAGCCCTTCGATGGTCGCCAGCAGCGGTCCGATGCCGAGCGACCCGGTGATCGGCTTGTCGATCGCGTCCAGCGCGTCGAGCTCGATCTTCAACGTGTACGACTCCACCGGCGGTCCGCCCACCCGGAGCCCCGACCCGCCGGACGTGCCGGACTGCACTCGCAGCACCCGGGTCACCTCGGCCGGGTTGTACTGGAACGGCACCAGACTCGGCACCATGCCCGCCACCGGGTCGGAGAAGGACAGCAGCATCCCGCGCATCAACATGACCTGCTCCTCGGTCCGTGGTCGGTGCCCGTGACGTGGTCGGCGACGGCTCGCGCGACGGCCGCCTCCGGCCCGTCCGGCCAGGCCCGGCCGGCCAACGCGGCCTCGATGGCGGCGCGAAGCAGACCCGGTTCGGGCGGCTGGTCGACGTTCACGTGGATGTCGGTCACCGGGGCCTCCGGGCGGTGGGTGGACGGCGGCTCTTCTCCAGCTCGCGGCGGACGGCGGCGTGCAGGTGCTCGGTTCGCACCTCCGTGCCCGCGGCGATGGCGCTGACCGTGGCGGCCAGCGCGGCGGCCCGGATGGTGGCCCCGGACAGCTCCTCGCGGGCGACCGCCGCGGTGTCGACGTCGGGCAGGTGGCGGCGCCAGATCCGTTCCCGCTCGCCGTGGTCGGGCAGGTCGAACCGGACGGCGAGCCGGATCCGACGGGCGAACGCCTCGTCCAGTGCGGACGGGCGGTTGCTGGTCAGCACGACCACGCCGGCGTGCACCTCGATGCGCTGCAACAGGTGGTCGATCTCCAGGTTGGCGTAGCGGTCCCGGGCGTCGGTGACGTCGCCTCGCTTGCCGAACAGCCCGTCCGCCTCGTCGAAGAGCAGCACCGCGCCGGCCGCCGCCGCGTCTCGCAGGACGCTGTCGAGATTGCGTTGGGTCTCTCCCAGCCACTTGGTCACCACCCGGGCCAGATCGACGATCCACAGGTCGCGGTCGATCGCCGCGGCGACCGCCTCGGCCGCGGCGGTCTTGCCGGTGCCGGACGGTCCGTGGAACAGCGCGATGACGGCCCGGCCCAACCGGCCGGTCAGCCCCAGCCGGTCGTGCGCGGCGGGGGAGTGGCGCGCGTGCGCGACCACGTCCCGCACCGCGGCGAGGGTCGCCGGGGGGAGGACGAGGTCGTCGAGCGTGGCCGTCGGCGGCAGCCGGCGGGCGAGCCCACCCGGGTCGTGGCGGGGCTGGGACCGCAGCGCGGCGCTCACGTCCCGGGCCGTCGCGGCCCGGCCGTCCACGGCCGCTGCCACGCGGGCGCGCCCCACCACGGCGGCGATCGCCGGCTCGGCCAGCGGCAGCCGTCCGACCAGGTCGGCCAGCTCGTCCGGGTTCACGGCGACGCCGGCCTGCCGCAGCGCGCGCCGCCAGACCTGTTCGGCTACGGCCAGCGGCGGCGCGGCCAGCTCGACGAGGTGCCACCCGGGCGGGCCCGGCTCGTCCGCGCCGCCCAGCGCGAGAACCGTCCCGTCCGGCGGCGCCTCGCCCGGCTCGAGGAGGACCGCGGGTAGCTCGTGCCGGAGGCGCAGCAGCAGCCGGGCGACCGCCGGTGGCCGTACCCCGGGAGCCGGTGCGATGCCGAGCTGCGCTGCCACGGCGTCGCGCACCGGCGCACGGTCGTCGGGCACCTCGCAGCGGACCAGCACCGGGACGCCCGCGTCGAGCAGCGCGGCGATCCGCGTTGCGGCGGCAGCGACCCGCGGCGCGACCCCGCCCCGGGCGGGTGGTGCGGGGCGTTGGCCGGCGATCGCGGCGACGGTGGTGGTGGGCAGCCGGATCGGGGCGTCGGGGTCGACCACGACGTCCAGCAGCCCGCCGCGGACCAGCGGGTGGGTGGCGCCCACGGTCAGCGGCACGGACACGCCCACACCGGCGAGGACGTGTGCGAGCAGGCCAAGGCTCGGCCAGCGGCGGCCGGCGTCGTCGTGCACGCAGCCGCAGACGATCGCCACCTGCGGCTCGACCGCCGCCCACCAGGCCACCGCGAGTACCGCCTCGGCGGCGGCGTCGATGCCGGTGACCCGGACCAGCTCGGCGAACTCGCCCTCGGTCGGCAGCGGCAGTAGCGCGATGCGGGGGTGCGGGTCGACGACACCGACGGCGGCGACCGCGCGGGTCGCGTCGTCCAGCGTCGGGTCGGCCCACGCCTCGCGGTAGCGGCGCAGCACGTCGGCGGCGCCGGAGACGAACAGGTGCCGCCAGGCGAGCAGGCGCGGGTCGGTCAGCGCCGAGGGAGTCCCCCGGGCGGGCGCCTCGACCGTCGCGATGCTCACGGCGCCACCGCCACCGCCAGCTCCGTCGCCGGCCCGGCGACCGTGCCGCACCGCAGGCTCACCGGGACCGTCGCGCCGAGCGAGTCGGGCGGCAGGGCGGGCACGACGACCTGGATCGAGGTCGCCGACAGTGCCGTGTACGGCACCGCCCGTCCGGCGAAGAACGCCTGACCGCCGTCGGTGACGTGCCGCACCGTCAGCGTCGCCGTAGCGCCGGACGCCAGCGGCGCGGCGGCGGACACGACGACCGGCACCACCTTCACCCTCGCGTACCCGCTGCCGGCCGCCAGCCCGTCGGCGAGGTTGGTGACCGTGAGGGGCCGGGTACCAGGGACGAGTTCACCGTTGGGCAGGTGCACGGTGAGGCCGTCCGGTGCCGGGCTGGCGGTGAGCCGCCACGGCCCGGTGCTGTGCGTGGTGGCCGGGTCGGGACGCCCGTCGGTGGGGTCGTCCGGATCGCCGGGTAACCGGCCCAACGTCACCTGGCGCAGGTCGGTCACGCCGTGCGCCCGTATGGTGAGAGCCTGGTCGAACCAGGCCACCGCCGGCCGGACGTCGTCGACGACCGGCGCAGGCGACGGCGCCACGCCGACCCGGCGGGCGCGCACCGGCGGCCCCGGCGCGTACGCCGTCTGCGCCGGCACGGTGACCAGGCTGACCTGGTAGCCGATCGACAGCCGCAGCGCGTGCGAACCGGTGTTCCACAGCGCGGTGATCGTCTCCATCGGCACCTGCTCGATGGTGATCCGCAGGGGTTCGGCCATGCCTTCCAGCGCGCCCGCGACGTCGGTGACGGCGCGGTCGGGGCCAGTCGCAACCGGCGTGTCCGCGCCGAAGATTCCGTTCTCGTGCAGCGCCAACATGAGCGCGGAGAGGGCGGCGTGCACCACGTCGTCCTCGGTGCCGCTCTCGCTCAGCTCACCGGCGTCGGCGGTGAGCAGGTAGTGCAGCGTGAGCGCGAGCGGCGGCCGGCCCCGCCGGGTCCGCCAGCCGTGCTGCGGCGACTCCATGTTGGCGTACGCGGGCGCCGGCTCGATCCGGTAGAGGAACCAGTTGAGCCGGGGTCCGTCGACGGGGCGGTCGAGCGGCCCGACGCTGACCCCAACCGGCGTGGCCAGTCCCTTCAGTGCCTCGGTTGTCAGCACACGGAGCACCTCGTCCACGCCGGCCAGCACGGGCGGGCCTGGGCTGAACAGGCTCACCAGCCACCCCCTCGCCGGGCGGTGACGCCCCCTTCGAGCGCGCGGCAGCCGCTGAACGGGTCGATCTCGGCGGGCGGCGGGGCGACCTGGATCTCGATGCGTCCGATCTGTACCGGTGGCACGGGGGCAGGTTTCGCCGTTTCGCGCGGTGCCGGGGCGCCGACCGGCGGCGTCGCGGGGTCCGACGCCGGCGTGTCCGGCCTGGGTGCCGCCGGGATCGGCGTGGGGGCGGTG
>NZ_POUB01000121.1 GCF_003236335.1 Micromonospora deserti | reverse complement strand
GTGGGCGGGCCGTCGGGTTCCCCGGTGGCGGCGGCGAATCCGCTCATCGCCTCGGCGAGGGTGCCGAACCCGGGCCGCCGGGCGTACGGGCCGACCTGGCCGAAGCCGCTGATCCGGGCGACGACCAGGCGGGGGTTGACCGCGTGCAGCTCGGCCGGGCCGAGCCCCCACCGTTCCAGCGTGCCGGGGCGGAAGTTCTCCACCAGCACGTCGGCGTCGGCGAGCAGCCGGCGCAGCAGCTCCGCGCCGGCCGGGTCGGACAGGTTGCAGGTGACCGCGCGCTTGTTGCGCCCGAGCACCTTCCACCACAGGCCGACGCCGTCCCTCGCCGGGCCGTGCCCGCGTGACGGGTCCGGCTTGGCCGGATGCTCCACCTTGATCACGTCGGCGCCGAAGTCGCCGAGGAACGCCGCGGCGAGCGGCCCGGCGAAGAGGGTGGCCAGGTCGACCACCGCCACCCCGGCGAGCGGGCTCGGCCGGTCGGCGCCGGATCGCGACGGGCTGGTCACGGCGTTCCCTCTCGCGGATCGACGACGGCGAGGAAGACGTCACCGCCACCCAGCGCCGCGCCGCCCACCGGCGTGCCGGCGGTGAGCCCGCTGACCAGCAGCCGCCCGTCGGCGCCGAGCGTCGCGTAGACGTTCTCCTCACCGAAGGCGTCGGCGGCGTCGTCGCGGGCGGTACCGTACTGGGCGAGGCCGACCTGGCGGCCCCGGGCTTCGAGCCGCAGGGTCAGCACGTCCGCACCGCCGGCCGGCACGCCGAGCGTGCTGCCGGTGAAGCCGACCACGACGACGCCGCCGCCGGGCAGCGCCACCACGTCCGCGCCGGCGTCGGCACCCCGCCCGCCGGTCACCGTCCGCCAGCGCTGCCGGCCGGCCCCGGTGTACCCGACGGTCAGCACGTCGCTGCCCCCGGCGGTGGCCTCGCCGCCGGTGGAACCGGTGGCCACCACCGTGCCGTCGGCGCTGATCGCCACACCGCCGAGCAGGTCGTCGCCGGGCCCGCCGACCGAGGTCACCCAGCTGCGGGTGCCGTCGGGGTCGAAACGGGCGAGCCACCCGTCGGTGCCACCGAGCGGCGTGGTGCCGGGCAGGCCGGCCGAGGTGCTGCCGGCCACGGCGACGCCCTCGGCGTCGGCCGCCACCGCGTACGCCTTGTCCTCGCCGGAGCCGCCGAACTGCCGGCTCCAGGCGATCCGTCCGTCCGGGGTGATCCGGGCCAGCACGGCGTCCTTGTCCCCGGCGCCGGGCTCACCGGCGAACGAGCCGCTGGTGTAGCCGGCGACGTAGGCGCCACCGTCCGGGGCCGGCGCGACGGCGTAGAACCGGTCCGCCCTGGCCGGGTCACCGGCCTGGGTGAGCCAGGCCCGCTGCCCGGTGCCGGTCAGCCTGGTCACGAAGCCGTCGTCGGCGGGGCTGCCCGGGTGCGCCCCGTCGAGGTCGCCGCGGGTGTAGCCGGCGGCGATCACCGCACCGTCGGCGAGCGGCGCCAGCCCGTAGAGGCGGTCGTTGGCGGCCGTGCCGAACTGGGTCGTCCAGGCCGCGCCGGTCCCGTCCGCGGCGAGCCGGCTCACCACCGCGTCCAGCCCGCCGGCGTACGGCTGGCCGGCGACCGGCCCGGAGGCCGCGTACCCGAGAGTGCTGCCGCCGCCCGGGTGGGCGGCGACGCCGCCCGCCCAGTCGGTGCCCGCGGTGCCGTGCAGCGGCCCGGGCAGCCCGGCCGGCGGGGTGACGCGCAGCGTGGCCGCGAGGTGCCTCAGCCCGTCGACGAAGGCCGGCCGCCACACGTCCCAGTCGTGCCCGCCGTCGAGCACCCGGAACTCGGCGGCCACCGCGTCGGCGCGGCGCACCGTGTTGTAGAGCGTGGCGGCCTCGTAGTCCAGGTCGTGGGCGGCGTCGGCCGGGTCCGGGTTGGTCCACTCGTCGTCGCCGACCGCGAGGTACATCCGCACCGGGGACTCCGCGTCCAGGCCGGGCAGCAGGGCCGGATAGTTCAACCGCCGGTAGACCTCGGCGGAGAAGCGTTGCTCGCCGGAGCCGAAGCCGCCGAACTCCCGCGCCGAGGAGTCGGCCGGCGGCAGCGGCCGGTAGACCGCCGGGCTGAGCACCAGCGCGTGGGCGAAGAGATCCTGGTGGGCGAGGGCGTAGCGCAGCGCGCCGGCACCGCCCATCGAGTAGCCGCCGATCAGGCGGGCGCCCCGGTGGGCCGCGGTGCGGTACGTGGCGTCGACATGTGCCACCAGGTCCCGGGTGAGCGCGGTCTCCACCGACCGGCCCGGGTCGTCCGCGCCGGTGTACGCCGAGTCGACGTACCAGCTGCCGCGACTGCTCCACGGCGCGTCGGGCAGCACCGCGATCACCGGCGGCACCTCGCCGTCGGCGATCAGCCGGTCCAGGTCGGCCTTGACCCGGGTCCACGCCTGCATGGTGTCACCCCGACCGTGCAGCAGGTACAGCACCGGGTAGTGGGTGGCCATCGCCTCGGCGTACCCGTGCGGGAGGTACACCGTGTAGTCGATCGGGCCGCCGAGCGCCGGGGACGGCGCCGAGGCGGCGGCCAGTGTGCCCGCGCGGACCCGCTCCGCGCCGGCCGCGCCGGGCACCGCGCCGGCCAGGCCGAACGCGAGGAGCACGGCGGTCAGGCCGCCACTGATACGCCAACGTCTTCTCATCAGGTCACTCCTCGGGGGGAAGGTCGGCGGCACAGCGGAAGCCGACCTGATCGGAGCGGGTCAGTCCGGCGCCGAGAAGCAGCAGCTTCACCGACACGTCCGGCGGCTGCGGGCCGCCGTCGAGGTACCAGTCGGAGCCCTCGGCCCGGTACGCGGCACCGCCCTTGACGACGGCGAACCGGGTCCGGCCGTCGGAGTGCTCGCTCTCGGTGAGGTTCCACACCAGCGGCTCCCGGCGGGCCAGCAGCCCAGCCTCGGCGGCCACCTGCCACTCGTCCTCGGTGGGCAGCCGCAGCCCGGCCCAGGCCGCGTACGCGCGCGCGTCGGCGAGTTCCACGCCGGTGACCGGGGCGTCGGCCGGCCCCTGCCCCGCGGTGAACCGCTCCGGACGGGCCGGGCGGTAGCCGGTGGCGCGCAGGAACTCGGCGTACTGGCCGTGGATGACCTCGTGGGTGGCGATGGCGAACCGGCCGAGGGAGACGCTGCGGCGCAGCGTGCCGGTGTGGTGCAGCCGGGGCGGCAGCGGCTTCCACTCGTCGACGTACGGGGCCTCGCCGTACAGCCCGGTCTCCCGCACCCGGTGGCGCACCACCAGCTCGCGGCGGCCGGCCGCGACGGCGACCATGCCCTCGGGCACGTCGGTGCGGGGCGCCCACGGCGTCCGTACCCGCACGGCGGCGCGGGCCGGGAACGACGGGTCACCGACCGGGGCGGGGTGCGCCGGCACGGCCGCCTCGGCGGTGACGACCACCGCGGCGACCGCCCCGGCGGGCAGCGGCCCGCCGACCGCGACCCGGCCGTCGGCGGTCGGGGAGGCGGCCAGCTTGGCGCCGGTGACCAGGTCGACGAAGCGCCGGCCGGGGCGCGGGTCGGTGACCAGCCACGCCCCGTCGTGGTCGGTGCCGCGGTTCACCACCGTCCACAGCGGCTCGCCGTCGTGCGTCCAGCGGGACGCGTACACCTGGCCGGTGCCGGGGTGGTCGGCGAGCGGAACCCAGTCCTCGGCGCGCAACCACGCGGCGTGGCTGGCCTGCACCCGGCGCATGGCCCGCAGCACCGCCCGGTCCCGCTCGTTCCAGCCGACCCAGACGCCGAAGACGCTCTCCCAGACCAGCACCCCGACCCCGTTGAGCCAGGCGGAGTGCAGCTCGTCAAGGTGGCTGCGGTGCCAGCGGCGGGTGTGGTGCAGCACGTGCCGGCGCTCGAACCACTTGGCCCGCAGCACGCCGGGCACCTCGGAGTCGGCGAACCACTGCGCCCAGGACATCGCGTGATCGCCGATGCGGGCCAGCGGCACCCGGCTCTCCCCCTCCAGCACCAGGCCGGGGCGCACCGCGTCCAGCTCGCGGCGCAGCTCCCCGGCGCCCTCCTTGAGGGTGTCCAGGAAGACGCCGTCCACGCCGAGCCTGCCGGTCAGCGCGGCGACCTCCTCGGCGTCGGTGCCGGCCGCCCGCCGGGTGCCGGTGTCCCACGGGTTGTAGTCGACGAACACCCGCACCCCGCGCCGCTGGAAGGCGCGCACCACCTCGGGCAGCTCCGGCACGTCGCGGTAGAAGTCGAACTGGTTGCGCTCGTCCAGTCCGATCACCGGGTACGCGTGCCAGAGCACCACCCCGTCGAAGCCGCCGAAGTCCCGCTCGGCGGCGTCGAGGAATTCCTCGACGGTGAAGACGCCCCGCTCGTGGTCGTACAGGGTCTCGTCCCACAACCAGGCCAGGCAGACGGTGAAGCAGTCGCCGGGGATCTCGTCGTAGTGCGCGCCGGTGTAGCCGACCCGCTCCCGGGCCTCGGCCCGCCAACGGGTGAGCTGCGCGCGCCAGGCCGGCCACCGTGCGGGATCGGCCGGTGCGGCGAAGACCTTCGCCTCGTCCAGCGTGGTCAGGTCGGCGTGCGCGCCGAGGGGCACCTCGGTGGGCCGGTCGATCGGGCGCGGCACGTACGGGTTGAAGCTCACTCGGTACCTCGGTAGGTCGCGGCGTACAGGGCGTCGATGGCGGCCCGCTCGGGCAGCGCGGTCGACGCGCCGGGGCGCTGTGCGCAGGCGGCACCGGCGGCACACGCCCAGCGCAGGGCGTCGGTGACGGCGTCGGCGTCCACCGCGCCGCCGCGCTCGGCCCAGCCGACTGCGAGCGCGCCGGTGAACGCGTCACCGGCGGCGGTGGTGTCCACCGCGTCGACCACCGGGGCCGGCACGCTGCGCCGCACGCCTCGGCGGTCGGCGTACGCGGCGCCCCGCGCGCCGAGGGTGAGCACCACCCGGGGCACCAGCGCCAGCAGCGCGTCCAGCAGGACCGCCGGGTCGTCGGAGAACACCCCGGCGACGACGGCCGCCTCGTGCTCGTTGACGACCAGCACGTCGACCATGTCGAGCAGCTCCGCCGGCAGCGGGGCGGCCGGGGCGGCGTTGAGCACCACGGTGGTGCCCCCGGCCCGGGCGAGGTCGGCGGCCCGGACCACGGTGGGCAGCGGCACCTCCAACTGGAGCAGCAGCACGTCGGCCGCGCCGACCGCCGCCCGGTCGGCGGCGTCGAGGTCGGTCAGCGCGGCGTTGGCGCCGGGGGCGACGACGATGAAGTTCTCCGCGGCCTGGTCGACGGCGATCAGCGCGACCCCGGACGGGCCGGGCACGCTGCGCAGGCCCCGCACGTCCACCCCGGCACCGGCGAGGCTGTCGCGCAGCTGCCGGCCGAACTCGTCGCTGCCGACCGCGCCGACGAACTCACAGGTGGCGCCGGCCCGGGCGGCGGCGACGGCCTGGTTGGCGCCCTTGCCGCCGGGCACCGTGCGGAAGTCCCCGCCGAGTACCGTCTCACCGGGCCGGGGCAGCTGCGGCGTGCTGACCACCAGGTCCAGGTTGGCGCTACCCACCACGATCACCCGCGCGCTCATGCCGGCACTCCGCTTCGCTCCGGGCCGCCAGGCGGCACCACCGCGCCGAGCCCGATTACCCGCCCACTCATCGGGCATCTCCCGGGGTGGCCGGTCCGGCCGCCGTCGTGGTCGGGCCCGCCGGCGGCGCGGCCCGCGTGCCGGCGTCGGCGAGGGCGGCGGTACGGGCGGCCAGCTCGTCGAACCCGATGCCGTCGAACCCGGCGATGCTGCTGGCCAGCCGGCCGCGCAGCGGGGCGACCCAGCGGTCGGGCAGCCCGGACGCGCCGGTCAGCGCCCCGGTGACCGCCCCGACGGTGGCGCCGGTGGAGTCGGTGTCCCAGCCGCCGCTGACCACCGCGCAGATCGACCGTTCCAGCTCGCCCCGCCCGTACGCGAGCGCGGCGGCGACCAGGGCGGCGTTGTTGCGCACGTGCACCCAGTGCAGGTGGCCGTGCCGGGCGTACAGCTCGTCGACGACGGCCTCCCAGTCGTCGGTGCCGGCACCCAGCGCCCGCGCCTCCCGGACGGTGGCGGCGAACCGGCTGCCCGGCGGCAGCACCGCCTCCCCGGCGTCGAGCACCTCGTCGACGGCGGCGGCGACGGCGGCGGCGGCCGCCATGGCCGCCACCCAGATCGCCCCGTACACGCCGGCGCGGACGTGGCTGACGGTGGCGTCGCGCCAGGCCAGTTCGGCAGCCCGGTCCGGGCGGCCGGCGTTGACCCAGCCGTAGACGTCGGTGCGGATCTGCGCGCCGATCCACTCCCGGAACGGGTTGTGCCGCCGTGCGGTGGCCGGCGGGGCCAGCCCGAGCAGCAGGTTGCGGTAGGCCACCCGCTCGGCGGTGAAGACCCGCCCGCCGGGCAGCCAGTCCAGCCATGCCTGGGCCACGTCGGCGCTGGTGAAGTCCCGCCCGTACGTCTCGAGAACGCGCAGCGCCAGCAGCGCGAAGTTCAGGTCGTCGTCCTCGGGCATGCCGTCGATGTTCTCGGCCAGGCTGGTCGGCGCGCTGCGCCGGTTCCACGGCCAGCGGGCCGCCACCTCGGCGGGCAGCCCCCGCGCGGTGAACCAGTCCCGCAGCGGCCAGCGTCCGGTGGCCACGAGGATCTCCCGGATCCCGTGGCGGGGGATCTTCTCCACCGGCTTGCCGAGCAGGCAGCCGACCGCCCGGCCGAGCCAGGCGCCGTGCAGCCGGTCGTACGCCGCCGGGCCGGCCGGCAGCGACCAGGTCGCCGGCCAACTGGCCCGGACGGCGGCGAGGTCCTCCGGCTCGTCGGCGGACCCGGTGGCCGGCAGCGCGTCGGCGGCGTCGAGCAACTCGGTGGCGAGCGCCCGCAGCCGCGCCGGGGCCGGGCTGGCCGAGGCCCCGCTGACCGGCGGGGTCAGCTCGCCGCCGGCGGCGGCCCAGCGCCGCGCGATCGCCGCCACCTCGCGGCCCTCGTCCCGGCTGGCCGCGATCTCGTGCGGCAGCAGGTCCTCCGGCTGCACCCAGGTGATCCTCACCGGACCGCCTCGGGCGCCGCACCGCCCGCCGGCTGCGCCGGCACCGCGGAAAGCGCCGCGCCGCCGGCCAGCCGGGCGAAGCGCTCGGCGCGGCGGGCGAACCGGGCCCGGTCCCGGTCGAAGACCTCGGTGGCCACCGCGGCGAGGGTACGGGCCGGCTCGACCAGGTCGGTGCGGGAAGCGGCGGCGACCGCCTCGGACCACCCGGCGGGCACGGCCGCCGCGCCGCCCAGCGCCCCGGCGATCGCCCCGGCCATGGTGGCGGTGGAGTCGGCGTCCCGGCCGTAGTTGACCGCGCCGAGCACCGCCCGGCGGTAATCGCCGCGGGCCACCACCAGCATGCCGATCGCCACCGGCAACTCCTCGATGGCGTGCAGCCGGCTGGGTCGCCGGGCGCCCAGCCCCGGGCTGCGGTACTCCTCCCCCACCGTGTCGTAGGGGGCCACCGCGGCGCGCAGCGGCGCGATGGCGGCCCGCCAGTCGTCGTACCCCCGGGCCTCCTTGACCACCGCGTCGATGGCGGCGCGGGTGCCATCGCGGGCCAGGTCGAGCGCGGCGGTGACGACGTCCTCGACGCCGGCTGCGGGGGTCGCGGCGGCGGCGACCGCGGCGGCGAACACCGCCGCGGCCTCCCGCCCGTAGCTGTGCTGGTGCGCCCCGGTGATCTCCACCGCCTCGGCGTACGCGCCGGCCGGGTCGCCGGCGTTGACGATGCCGACCGGGGCCATGTACATGGCCGCACCACAGTTGACGATGTTGCCCACGCCGGCTTCCCGGGGGTCGACGTGTGCGTGGTGCAGGCGGGTGACCAGCCACCGCTCGGCGGCGGCGAGCCGGTGGAAGGTCACCCCCTCCCGCTCCAGGTCCGGGATGTACACCACCCGCTCGATCAGGTCGGGGACGAGCAGGTCCACCACGTCGAACGCGTCGAGGTGATCCCGCTTGGCCGCGTACGCCCGCACCAGCGCGTGGGTCATCAACGTGTCGTCGGTGATGTGCCCGTCGCCCTTGTGATACGGCGCGAGTGGCCGCGCGGTGGCCCAGTCGGCGTGGTACGGGGGGACGAGGCCCTCCACCCAGCCGCCGAAGCGGGCCCGGATCTGCTCCGGAAGTGCCGTTTCGGTGGCCCCGCCGAGGGCGTCACCCACGGCGGCACCGACCAGGCATCCGACGGACTTGTCGAGAAGGAGAGACATCGTTACCTCAGAACCTGCTTGCCACCGTCGACCAGCTGCGTACCGAGCTGGTCCAGGGTGATCTTGTTGGCGAAGTACTGCTGGAGGGCCGGGGTGGCGTACTTGGTCTTCCACTCCGGGTACCCGTCGGCCATCTGGAACGGCGCCACGGTCAGGTCGGCGGCGCTGTCCGCGGCCACGTCCCAGCCCTGCTTGCCGCCGGTGAGCGTGACCAGCTCCTCGTTGGCCCGCTTGCCGGTCGGGATCAGCCAGTCCCCCTTGGCCAGGGTGGCCATGTTGGTCGGGTTGAGGAAGAACTCCAGGAACTGCGCGGCCTGCTTCTTGTGCGCGGAGTCCTCGCTGATGGACAGCGTCTGCGGGTTCGCCGCGTGGGTGGCGGACAGCCCCTTCAGCGGCGGCAGGGTCACCCACTCGAAACCGGCCGGCGCCTGCTCGACCATCTGCTGGCGCAGCGACACCGAGCCGGGCAGCATCGCGTACTTGCCGCCGAAGAAGCCGGGCAGGCTGTCCGCACCGCTCATCCCGAGCGCCTCCGGCGAGGCCGACTTCGTCGTGTAGATCATGTCGTGGATGCGCTTCGGGACCTCCTTCTCCGCGTCGCCGATGCGCACCTCGGTGCGCCCGCCGTCGGTGTAGAAGAACTTCCCGTCGTAGTTGAGCGCCAGGTTCAGCACCCGGTTGGTCGGCGACTTCAGCGCCCACGCCACGCCGTACTGGCCGGGCTTGGTGAGCTTCTGGGCGTTGGCCTGGAACTCGTCCCAGGTCCAGCCGCCGTCGGCCGGCGGCACCGCGATGCCGGCGGCGTCGAGCAGCTTCTTGTTGGCGATGACGACCTGCGACTCCAGCAGGAACGGCACCCCGGTGACCTTGCCGTCGTACGTGACGGTGTCCCAGATGCCCTGGTCGATCTGGCCCTTCAGGTCACCCGAGATCAGGTCGGCCAGGTCAGCCAGGTAGCCCTGCTTGCTGAACTCACCGATCGCGGACGCCTCGTAGTGCACGATGTCGGGGGCGTCGCCGCCCTCGAACGAGGTGAGCAGCTGGTCGTGGACGGAGTTCCAGTCGCCCTGGACGTACTCGACCTGGATGTCGGGGTGCTCGGCGTTCCATTTGGCGACCAGGTCCTTGTTGGCCTGCAACGACTCCTTCTGCCAGGCGAGGCTGAGGAAGCGCAGCTTGACCGGGCCGGACGCGGCCCCGTCGTCGCCGCCGTCACCGCACGCGGTGAGCGCGCCGAGGCCGACGACCGCGACCGCGGCGGCCGCGGCGAGTCGACGGAATCTGCTGCGGAACATGGGGGTTACCTCCTCGGTGGTGGGTGTGGGGATCAGCCCTTGACCGCGCCGGCGAGCGACCCGGACGAGAGCCGGCGTTGCATGAACGCGAAGAAGATCAGGCTGGGCAGGGTGGCCAGCAACGAGCCGGCCGCGAGGGGGCCCAGACGGGCGGTGCCCTCGATGCCGACGAACCGGGCCAGCGCGACCGGCAGGGTCGCCAGCTCGGGCGTCTTGATCAGCACCAGGGCGAAGAAGAACTCGTTCCAGGCGGAGATGAACGAGAACAGCGCGGTGGCCACCACGCCGGGCGCGAGCAGCGGGAAGACCACCCGGCGCAGCACCTGCACCCGGGTGGCGCCGTCGACGGAGGCGGCCTCTTCCAGCTCGCGGGGGATGTTGCGGACGAAGCCCTGCAGCATCCACAGCGCGAACGGCAGTGCCCAGACCACATAGATCAGCACCAGCCCGGCGTGGGTGTTGGCCAGCCCGACCTGCCGCAGCACCAGGAAGATCGGGATGATCAACAGCACGAACGGGAAGAGCTGGGACAGCAGCACCCAGCCCAGCGCGGCGGTGCCGAGCTTGCTGCGGAACCGGGCCAGGGCGTACGACGCGGGCAGCGCCACCAGCACGGTGAGCACCGCCGAGGCGAGCGAGACCTGGAGGCTGTTCAGCGCGGCTCGGCCGAGCTCCTGCTCGGTGAACGCCTGCACGAAGTTCTGCGCCGTCGGGTTGGCCGGGACCAGTGTCGGGTGTAGCTGGACCAGCTCCCGTGGCGGTTTGAACGCCGTGGAGACCAGCCAGACCAGCGGAAACCCGAGGAAGATCAGGTAGCCGGTGAGCGCGAGGTACTGCAACGCCCGCCCGGTACGGCTCGACTTTCCGAACATGTCAGTTCGCCTCCCTCATCCGGCGGCGGAGATAGACGGCGAGCAGCGCGACGATGATCACGACCATCACGTTGCCGAGCGCGGCGGCGTAGCCGTAGTTGCCGTAGCGGAACGCCTCCTCGTACGCGAAGAGCATCGGCAGCATGGTCTTGCCGCCCGGACCGCCGGCGGTCAGCACGTAGACCAGCCCGAACGAGTTGAAGTTCCAGATGAAGTCCAGCGACGTGATCGCCACGATCACCGGGCTGAGCGCGGGCAGCGTGACGTGCCGGAACCGGTGCCAGGCGGTCGCGCCGTCCACCGCGGCCGCCTCGTGCAGCTCCCGCGCCACGCCCTGTAGCCCGGCCAGGAGGACGACGGTGGTCTGCGGCATGCCCGCCCAGACCCCGACGATGATCACGGCGGGCAGGGCGGTGCTGAAGTCGCCGAGCCAGTTCGTGCGCAACCCGTCGGCGCCGAGCCGGTGGAAGAACTCGTTGAGCAGTCCGGCGTCGGGGTGGTAGACCAGCTTCCACAGGATGCCGACCACCACCGGCGGCATCGCCCACGGCACCACGGCGAGCACCCGGGCCACGCCGCGGAACCGCAGCCGCTGGTGGAGCAGCAGCGCCAGGCCCAGGGCGAGCAGGAACTGCAGCACGGTCACCCCGAACGCCCAGAACAGGCCGATCTTGAACGAGTTCCAGAACAGCTCGTCGCCGAGCAGCTCGCGGTAGTTCTCCAGGCCGGTGAAGCTCACCTCGACGTTGCGACCGGCCCGGGCGTCGGTGAAGCCCAGGTACATGCCGCGCAGCAGCGGGAAGACCGACAACACCAGGATGGGCAGCAGCGACGGGAGCAGCAGCAGGTAGATGACGGTCCGGTCGGAGCGGGACCGGGTCGAGCCGCGCGGCCGCCCGGCCCCCGCGACGTCCGGCCGCTCGGTTACGGCGGTCATCGGATCACCTCTTCGTTCGCGACTGCGGGGCTCGCAAGCTCACTCCTCGCGCTCACGTGACACCTCTTCGGTGGACGGACGGGGGGCCGGCACGGCGGCCCGGCTGGACGCGCGTACGGCGAGGCTGGGGGGCACCTGCTCCCGGCGCGGCGGCAGGCTCGGGTCGGCGATCCGGGTCAGCAGCAGCTCGGCGGCGCGCCGACCGCGTTCGGCCGAGCCCAGGGAGACGCTGGACAGCTGCGGAAACATCATCTGGGCCAGCTCGGTGTCGTCCATGCCGACCACGGCCACGTCCTCGGGCACCCGGTGCCCGGCGGCGAGCAGCGCGTGCAGCGCCCCGACGGCGATCAGGTCGTTGGCGCAGACCAGCGCGTCCGGGCGGGCCCGGGCCAGCAGCCGCTCGGCGGCGGCCCGGCCGGCCGCGTACTGGAAGTCGCCGACCTCGACCAGGGCCTCGTCGTGGTCGATGCCGTGCCGGTCGAGGGCGGCGCGGAAGCCGGCGTCGCGGGCGGCGCCGGGGACGGTGTCGAGCGGGCCGTTGACGAACCCGATGCGCCGCCGGCCAGCGCCGACCAGGTGGTCCACGGCCAGCGCGACGCCGTGCCGGGAGTCGGTACGCACGTTGTCCACCGGCGCGTCGGCGCCGAGCTGGCCGACCACCACCACCGGCACCGGGCTCTGCACGAGCGCGGCGAGGTGGTCGTCGGTGACCCGGATCGGCGACAGGATCATCCCGTCGACGTAGCGGTTGGCCAGCCGGCGCAGCAGGCTGGTCTCGCTGGCGATCTGCCCGCCGGTGGCGTGCACCAGCAGTTGCCGGCCGGAGGCGGCGACCACCGCCTCGATGGCCCGCATCATCGCGACGTACACCGGGTTGCCGATGTCCTCGACGGCGAGGGCGACCAGGCCGGTGCGCTGGGCCTGTAGCGAGCGGGCGATGGCGTTGGGCACGTAGCCGACCTCGGCCGCCGCGGCGCGGACCTTGCGGACGGTCTCCGCGCTGCCGCCGACGCCGTTGAGCACCCGGGAGGCGGAGGCGATGGAGACACCGGCGCGGGCGGCGACGGTGTGGACGGTGGGCCGACCGTCGGTCGACTCCTGTAAACGTTTACGACCCACGCCCCGCACCTCCACCTGATTGCTGTAAACGTTTGCGGGAGTCTGCGCCGCGTACGGCGGAGAGGTCAAGAGCTCGTTACGAAAACGTTTCCAACGGGGGTACGCCCCCGGCGGTCGCGCCCGCACCCACGCCGGCGCCCCGGGATATCCGTTGGGCCGCGCGGCGCCGGTCACTACCGTCGCCCCATGGATCTCCGCGCCGAACAGGACCACGACCACGACAGCGTCCTCGGCCTCCACCGAAGCGCCTTCGGTGAGCACGGCAACGTGGTGGCCGGCCTGGTGGCGGCCCTGCGCCGCGACGATCCGGCCGCGCTCTCCCTCGTCGCCGAGGAGGCGGGCGAGATCGTCGGGCACGTCATGTTCACCCACGGCCTGCTCGACGCGCCGCGCCGGCTCGCCCCCGTCCAGGTGCTCAGCCCGCTCGCCGTCCACCCCGAACACCAACACCGGGGAATCGGCAGCGCGTTGGTCCGCCGCGGCCTGCACCTGCTCGACGGGCGGGGCGTGCCACTGGTGTTCCTGGAGGGCGACCCGGCGTACTACTCCCGCCTCGGCTTCCGCGCCGGCGGGGAGCACGGCTTCCGCAAGCCGTCGCTGCGCATCCCCGACCCGGCCTTCCAGGTCGTCACGCTGTCGGCGTACGAGCCCTGGATGACCGGAACCCTGGTCTACTCGGCCACCTTCTGGGACGCCGACTGCGTCGGGCTACGCGACCCGGCGGCCACGGTCCCGTAGCAGCCGGTCCGGTCGGCCTCAGGAGCGCCGTTCGCGCTCCTGCCGCATCCGCTCGTCGAGTCGGCCCAGCTCGTAGATGGCGTTCAGGTTCGTCGGCAGCCGGGACACGTTCTCGACGACCGGCTCCGGGTCGGGTTCGGGAGCCCGACCGGCCGCCCCGGCCGGGGCGGCCGGGGCGGCCGGTCGTCGCCTGCGGGAGAGCAGCAGCACCGGCACCGCCAGGGCCACCACGGCCAGGGCGTAGACCAGCCACGGAGATCCCCCGGCGGTCTCGCGAGGCCCGGGCGCGGTGAACGTCGACGGCTCGTCGGCGCCGCCGCTACGGCCGTTCGGCGCCGGCACCGCCGCCTCCTGCCCGCCGGGCCCCTCGGCCGTACGGCCCGGCTGCGACCCGCCGGAGTGCGCCGCGCCGGCCGTGGCGGTGGACGGCGTCCCGGCCGGTTCGGTCGGGACGGACGTGGGCGAGCCGGCGCCCGACGGCGCCGGGGACGCGCTCGGCGGCGCGCCGCCGCCGCCGAGCAGGTCGTCGACGACCCGTCCGACGCCGCCGAGCAGCTCGCCGACCGGGCCACCGCCGGTGGCCGACGGCGACGGCGCGGGCGTCAACGCGAGGGTCAGGGCGAGCGCGGCCGCGACTGGCATGCATCACCTCGGGAGGGATCGATGTGTCGAGCACGCTACCGCACGCAAGGTGTCCGTGGCGTCACGCCCCACCTACCGACGGGTACACGGGGACGCCGGGCGACCGGCGTCCCCGTGGCGGGTACCGCGAATCAGGACGGCAGGCCGCCGACCTGGGTGTTGATCCAGGACCGGATGGACGGCAGGTCGCCGTAGATGGACGGGCCGGTGGCGCAGGTGGAGTTGTTGTTGCCGGACCGGCTGGTCGCCCCGATCAGGTACCACGCCCCGTTGATCCGGCGCACCTGCGGGCCCCCGGAGTCGCCGTAGCAGGCGCCGGAGTTGCCGTTGGTGTTGTTGGTGCAGATCTCGTACGGGCCGTTGATGCCGATGCACCGGCTGTCGGAGACGATCGAGGTGTCCAGCTCGTGGGCCACGGTCGGCGCGCCGCCGCAGCCGCGGGTCGGGCAGGTCTGGCCCCAGCCGATGATCCGGGTGGCGGTGCCCACCGCGCCCGAGGTGGTCGGGATCGGCGCCGGGGCGTAGCTGACCGAGCTGGCCAGCTGCAACAGCTTCACGTCGATGCTCGGGTGGTTGACCGCCCGGGTCACCCTGACCACGGTGCCGCCGCTGGTCCGGTTGATGCTGCCCACCCGCACCGAGGACGGCGTCGGGCAGTGCCGGGCGGTGACCGCCCAGTTGGCCTTGATCAGGGTGCCGGTGCAGCCGGAGACGTACACCATCCACGGGTAGTTCTCGGTGGCCGGGCGGCCGCCCACCACGAACGGCGTCACGTCACCCTCGGCGTCCGCGCCGCCGGACCAGGTGTAGCTGCGGGCGGCGGGCGCGGCCAGGCTGCCGCCGAAGAGCTGGTTCACCCGGCTCGCCTCGGCGGAACTCGGGTACGCGTTGCGACAGGAGACCGGGGCGCTGCTGCCGGACATCAGGTCGGAGCAGAGCCCGGTGCGCCGGTCGGGCAGGCCGAGGATGTGACCGAACTCGTGGCTGGCGATGCGGGTACGGTCGTAGCCCTGGTTGACTGCCGTCCAGCCCATCCAGATCCGGCCGGAGCCGAGCCCGGTGACCTGCGCCCGCGGCCATCCGCTGTCGACGTAGATCGTCACGCTGGCGGGCGTGCCGGGCACCAGCCGCATCGAGCTGACCTGGCTGTTCCAGATCTGCGCGGCCTGGTCGAAGTTGGTACGGAACTCGCCGGCCCGGCTCGCGTCGTAGTAGACGGTACGGACGGCTGCGGAGGCGGTCGCGCCGGTGGCGACCTGCACCCCGGCCGCCGCCAGCACCGCCGCCAGTACGGCTCCCGCCGTACGCAGCAGTTGTCGTCTGAACATCACGCACTCCCTGCGGTTGCCCGGCGGCAGGTGCCGCCGGTCATCGATGTACGTGCATGCTAGATCGACGCTCGTCGATTTTTGGCATAACGGATCCGTCATACCGCCGGGTCAACGTGCGGCCGGGTCAGCGGCGGAGATCAACGCCTCCCCCGCGGTCGTCCGCGCGTACAGCACGAAGCGCCCGGCCCGGTGGGCACCCACCAGTCCGGCGTCTCGCAGCGCCCCCAGGTGCGCCGACACCGTACCCGGGGTCAACCCGCAGCGGTCGGCCAGCTCGGTGGTCGAGGTGGGCACCGCCAGTTCGTGCAGCAGCGCCGCCCGGGTGCGTCCCAGCACCCGGGCCAGGCCCCGCCCCGGCGGCAGCGGGCCCCGCTCCCAGAGCGTGGCCACCGCGCGGGCCGGGTAGCGCAACACCGGCTGCGCCGGCGAGCCGAAGTTGGACCAGACGCGGGGGCCGCAGAAGACCGACGGGACCAGCAGCAGGCCCCGCCCGTCCAGCCGCACCGCCCCGGAGACCACCAGATGCGCCACGTGCAGGGTGTCGCCCTCCAGCCGGACGTACGGGTCGAGGTGGTTGAGCAGGCCGTGCACCCCGTCGGTGGCCATCCGCCGGGCGCCCAGCAGCACCTCTCGCTCCAGCAGCGTGCGCATCCGCGGCCAGTACGGCCCGATCACCGTGTCGGCGTACGCCCGGATGACCTCGGCCAGCCGGGCCAGGCCCGCCGGCGGGTCGTCGTACAGCTCGGCCAGCCGCGGCGACCGCGGCCCGGGCAGGGTGTCCAGGTCGGCCCGGACCACCTCGGCCGGCGTGGCGGCGAGGGTGGCCAGTTCCAGGTCGAGCGTCGGCTGCGAGGTGGACGGAGGCGGGCAGACGAAGCTCGGTACCACCCCGCTCGGCACCGGGACCAGGTCGGCGAGGAGCCGCCAGTCCACCCCCGCCAGGCGCGGCCGGACCCGCTCGACCCAGGGCAGGTGCTCCGGGAACCAGTGTGGCCGCGTGATGATCCGGACGCTCCCGACCGCCTCCCACAGCGGCGACACCGCGAACCGGGTCGTCGCCAGGTCCCGCGCGTCCAGCCCGACCAGCATCATCGGCGCCCTCCCGTGGATTTGACGAGGGCCGAATCTATCGCCCGCCGGCCGGGGCAGCCGGCACGGTGATCGGCATGACCACCGCCCCCACGGCGACGGGCGCCGGCCAGCACCGGGCCGGCCGCTGGCCGCGCCCCTTCCGGCTGCTCTACGCCGCCACCGTCGTCCACGACGTCGGCTTTCACGTCGGCCACCTGGCCGTGCCGGTGCTCGCCGTGTCCCTACTCTCGGCCACCCCCGGCCAGGTGGGGTTGCTCGGCGCGCTGAGCACCGCCGCGTTCCTGCTGATCGGCCTGCCCGCCGGGGTCTGGGTCGACCGCTGGCCCCGCCGCACCGTGCTGGTCACCGCCGACCTGCTGCGGGCGGTGCTGGTCGCCTCGGTGCCGGTGGCCTGGTGGGCCGGGTGGCTGACCATCCACCAGCTCTACCTCGTGGTGCTGCTGACCGGGGTCGGCACCGTATTCGCCGACGTGGCCGCGCAGAGCGTCCTACCGGAGCTGGTCGGCCGGGACCGGCTGGTGGCGGCGAACTCGCTGCTGATGAGCACGAGCGGGACACTGCAGATCGCCGGGCGCGGGCTCGGCGGCCTGGTGGTGCAGGCGCTCACCGCGCCGGTCGCGATCGTGGTGGACACGGTCGGCTTCGCGCTCTCCGCCGCCGTCCTCGCGCGGATCCACGCGGCGGCGCCCCGCCCGGTGCCGCCCGGGCGGCGGGGCGGATTCGGTCGGCAGCTCGGCACCGGCGTCCGGCACGTGCTCGGCAACCCCCTGCTGCGCCCGCTCGCCGCCTCCACCGCCAGCATCAACCTGACCATGCAGCTGACCACCACGATGCTGCCGGTGGTCTTCCTGCGCGAACTGGGCCTCGGCCCGGCCGCCCTGGGCCTCTTCCTGGCCCTCGGCGGGATCGGCGCACTGCTGGGGGCGGTGACCGCCCGGCCGATCGCCGGCCGGATCGGCCACGGCCGCGCGCTCTGGCTGCCCGGCCTGCTCGTCGCGCCGCTCGGCGTCCTCGTCGCGCTGGTCGACACCGGGCCGGCGCTGTGGCTGGCCGGGATCGGGTGGCTCGCGCTGGCCTGGCGGACCGGGATCGGCAACGTCATCGGGGTGAGCCTGCGCCAGGGCGTCACCCCCGACGCCCTGCTCGGGCGGATGAACGCCACCTTCCGGTTCCTGCTCACCGGGGCGCTCACCGTGGGCGCCGTGCTCGCCGGCCTGCTCGCCCAGTACGCCGACGTGCGCACCGCACTGCTGGTCGGCGCGATCGCCAACGGGCTGACCTGGCTGCCGGTGTACCTCTCGCCCCTGCGCACCCTGCCC
>NZ_POUB01000120.1 GCF_003236335.1 Micromonospora deserti | reverse complement strand
CCCCGCCGGCCCGCCCTCTCCGCCCGGCCCATCGTCCGTTGATCAAGAGGTTTGCGCCGGATCCGGCCGCATCCGGCGCAAATCTCTTGATCAACTCTGCCGACGTGAGACGCGGCGAGGTGGTGGGTGGTGGCCGGGTCAGTCGAAGATCGGGCCGAGGTCGCGGGAGCGCTTCAGCTCGTAGAAGCCGGGGGTGCCGGCGACCAGCAGGACCCCGTCCCAGAGACGCCCGGCGGCCTCGCCCTTCGGCGCCGGGGTGATGACCGGGCCGAAGAAGGCGACCATCGCGCCGTCCGGGCCCGGTGCGTGGATGACCGGGGTGCCGACGTCGGTGCCGACCGGGCGCATGCCCGCCTCGTGGCTGGCCCGCAGCGCCTCGTCGTAGCCGGCGCTCTCGGCGGCCTCGGCCAGCGCCGGGTCGAGGCCCGCCTCGCCCAGCGCGGCGGCGAACAGGTCCGGACCCAGCTTCTCCTGACCGCGGTGGATCCGGGTGCCCAGCGCGGTGTAGAGCCGCCGGACGGCGTCGGAACCGTAGCGCTGCTCCACCGCGATGCAGACCCGCACCGGCCCCCACCCGGTCCGCATCAGCTCCTGGTACTGCTCGGGCAGCTCCCGGCCCTCGTTGAGCACCGACAGGCTCATCACGTGGAAGCGGACGTCCACTTCCCGGACCTGCTCGACCTCCAGCAGCCAACGGGAGGTGATCCACGCCCACGGGCAGATGGGGTCGAACCACATGTCGACGGCGACACGCTCGTTCACGGTGAGGTCCCTTCACGACGGGTGACACCGGCTCTCCGGCGTCTCATCCCGATCCTCACCCCTGCGGTCGCGGCCCGGCAGGGGAATCAGAGCGTGACCTCGCCCACCGAACGGCGGCGGTGCATGGAAGACTCGGATCCGGCCGGCCGCCACGAGCGGCCGGCGGGACGGCGCCGCCGGGGCGTACGGCGAGAGTGGGATGGAGACGAACAGTGCCGGGAGTGCGCAACCTGACCCAGGTCGAGGCGACCGAGCGGGCCCGACTGCTCGACGTGACGGGGTACGACATCAGCCTGGACCTGTCCAGCGCCGTCCAGGCGGCCACCGGTCGCACCTTCCGGTCCACCACCGAGGTCCGGTTCCGGTGCGCGGAACCGGGTGCCGGCACCTTCATCGAGGTCGCCGCCGACTCGGTGCGCTCGGCGACGCTGAACGGCGCCCCGCTGGACCTGTCCGGCTGGTCGGCGGAGCGGGGCCTCACGCTGTCCGGGCTGGACAGTGAGAACACGCTGGTGGTCGACGCCGACTTCGCGTACTCGAACAGCGGGCAGGGCCTGCACCGGACGGTCGACCCGGTGGACGGCGAGACCTACCTCTACAGCCAGTTCGAGACGGCCGACGCGCAGCGGGTCTTCGCCTGCTTCGACCAGCCCGACCTGAAGAGCGTCTACACCTGGCGGGCCACCGTCCCCGACCACTGGAAGGTCGTGTCCAACACCCCGGTCGAGCGTGAGGAGGCGGCGGGTGAGGGCCTGAAGACCGTCCACTTCGCGCAGTCGGTCCGGATGAGCACCTACATCACCGCGCTCTGCGCCGGCCCCTACCACGAGGTGCGCGAGAGCCACGACGGCATCGACCTGGGCGTGTTCTGCCGGGCCTCGATGGCGCAGTACCTCGACTCCGACGACCTGTTCCTGATCACCAAGCAGGGTTTCGACTTCTTCCACGAGCAGTTCGGCGTGCGCTACCCGCTGCCCAAGTACGACCAGCTCTGGGTGCCCGACTTCAACGCCGGCGCGATGGAGAACTTCGGCTGCGTCACGCACGCCGAGTCGCACTACATCTTCCGCTCCCAGGTCACCGACTTCGAGTACGAGCAGCGGGCCAACACGATCCTGCACGAGCTGGCGCACATGTGGTTCGGCGACCTGGTCACCATGCGCTGGTGGAACGACCTGTGGCTGAACGAGTCGTTCGCCGAGTGGGCCAGCCACTGGTGCAACACCCACGCCACCCGGTTCCGGGAGGCGTGGACCACCTTCCTGTCCATCCGGAAGAACTGGGGCTACCGGCAGGATCAGCTCTCCTCCACCCACCCGGTCTACTGCGAGATGCCCGACCTGGAGGCGGTGGAGGTCAACTTCGACGGCATCACCTACGCCAAGGGCGCCAGCGTGCTCAAGCAGCTCGTCGCGTACGTGGGCGAGGAGCCGTTCCTGGCCGGCCTGCGGGCGTACTTCGGCAAGCACGCCTGGGGCAACGCCACCTTCGACGACCTGCTCTCCGAGCTGGAGACGGCCTCCGGGCGGGAGCTGCGCAAGTTCGCCGCCCAGTGGCTGGAGACCGCGCAGGTCAACACCCTGCGGCCGGAGGTGACGATCGGCGCGGACGGCAACTACCAGCGGGTGGTCGTCCGGCAGGAGGCGCCGGCCGGACACCCGACCCTGCGCACCCACCGGATCGGGGTGGGCCTCTACGACCTCGCCAACGGCCGGCTGGTCCGCCGGGAACGGATCGAGGTCGACGTGACCGGCGAGCTGACCGAACTGACCGACCTGGCCGGCGTCCGGGCGGCCGACGTGCTGCTGCTCAACGACGACGACCTCACCTACACGAAGCTGCGGCTGGACGTGCGGTCGATGGCCGCCGTGGTCCAGCACATCGCCGGTTTCGAGTCGTCGCTGGCCCGCGCGCTGTGCTGGACCGCCGCCTGGGACATGACCCGCGACGCCGAGCTCGCCGCCCGCGACTACGTGGCGCTGGTGCTGGCCGGCCTGCCCGCCGAGACCGACATCAACCTGGTCACCGCCACCCTGCGCCAGGCCACCACGACGCTCACCTTCTACGCCGACCCGGTCTGGGCGCCGGCCGGCTGGGCCGAGCTGGCCCGCACCGCCCGGACGGCGCTGGCCGCCGCGGAGCCCGGCAGCGGCTTCCAGCTCGCCTGGGCCCGCGCGTACGCCTCGGCGGCCCGCTCCGACGAGGACCTGGCCACGCTGCGCGGGTGGCTGGACGGCACCGGCGTACCGGCCGGGCTGGCCATCGACACCGAGCTGCGCTGGACGGTGCTCGACGCGCTGGTGGCCAACGGGGCGGCCGGCGCCGCCGAGATCGAGGCCGAACTGGCCGGGGACCGGACGGCCAGCGGCGAGCGGGAGGCCGCGTACGCGCACGCGCTGGTGCCGACCACGGAGAACAAGGCCGCCGTCTGGGCCGAGCTGACCGGCCCGGAGGCGCTGCCGAACTGGCGCAACCGGGCTTTGCTACAGGGCCTCACCCACCCGGCGCAGATCGAGCTGGTCGTGCCCTACCGGGAGAAGTACTTCGCCACGGTGGCGCAGGTCTGGGCCAGCCGGGACAGCGAGCCGGCGCAGGAGTTCGCGCAGCTGGCATACCCGGCGTACCTGGTGGACGACGAGACGGTCGCCGCGACCGACGCCTGGCTGGCGCAGGAGGGCCACCCGGCACCGCTGCGCCGGCTGGTCGCCGAGGGCCGCGACGGCGTGGTCCGCGCCCTCAGGGCCCGCGCGAAGGACACGCAGAGCGCCTGAGGCGGCGGTACCCGGCCCGGGGCGGGCGCGGACGCGGGTCTGCGCGCACCCCGGGCCGTCGTGGTCACGCACGCGCTGAGCACGAGCAGAGACCCTGGTGGCAGCGGGCCCTGAGGGGCCAGGTGGCGCCGCGACGCCCGGGTTCCGGGCAGGCGCCCGGGTTCCGGGCAGGCGCCCGGGTTCCGGGCAGGCGCCCGGGTTCCGGGCAGGCGCCCGGGTTCCGGGCAGGCGCCCGGGTTCCGGGCAGGCGCCCGGGTTCCGGGCAGGCGCCCGGGTTCCGGGCAGGCGCCCGGGTTCCGGGCAGGCGCCCGGGTTCCGGGCAGGCGCCCGGGTTCCGGGCAGGCATGACGAAGCCCGGTCCACCGCTGGTGGACCGGGCTTCGTCTGCGTTCGGGGGGCTCAGCCCTTGCCGGCGTGGCTGGCCAGCTGGTCGAGGCCGTTGATGATGCCGCCGGCCAGGTCGCCGCCACCGAAGGCCGCCACCATGGAGAGCGCGGCGAGCTTGGCGTACGTGTCGGGGATCCGCTTGCGGGCGTACCGGCCGGTGACGATCTCCAGCTGCCGCTGGTTGGGCGACACCGCGATCAGCACCGACCTGTCGGGCTCGGCGAGCTGGCGGTGCAGCCGCTCGGCGTGCTCCCGGACGGGCTCGTCGAGGCCGCCGACGAAGACCGAGAAGACCAGGCCGGTGCCCCGGTCGGCCAGGCGCAGCGCCTCGTCGATGCGCAGCAGCTGGCGGGTCGTGAACGGCCCGTCCAGCACCTCGGGCGGGGTGTCCGTCCCGGCCTGCTTCTCACCAACGGTCACTTGCGCCTCCGGTTCCACCGGCCGGCGCCTCGACGCCGGCCTGCTCCTGCTTACGGCTGGTCAGCGCCGGCGCCTGCGCGCCCGCCGCCAGCACGGCGCCGGCCGAGTCGGCCAGCTGCTCCGGACGGCCCAGGAACCAGACCGGAGTGAAGTCGAAGGGCCGACCCGGCCGGTAGCGCTTGGCGCCGCCACCGCCGCCGCGGCTGCCGGCGTACGCCAGACCGGCGATCACCAGCACCGCGGCCGCCGGGATGCCGACGAAGACCAGCAACGTCTCGGTAACAGACAATCCCAACGCCCCCAGGCGGAAGAAGAGTTTCGGATTGATTGGATCGGGTGGACGATCATGGCGCCGACCGCCCGACTCCGCTGCCATTCACGTTAGCGGAGCCGAGGGCCCGCCAGATTGCGGGGTGGCCATCCCATCCGCCACTGGAATGCTCCAGTTGCGCAGCGGTGGCGAGCAACCTCGCGTCGTCGCCGTACCGGCCGGTGAGCAGGACCCCGACCGGCAGCCCCGCGGCGGTGACGCCGACCGGCAGCGACACGGACGGATCGCCGGTGACGTTGAATATCGCGCAGTACGGCGAGAACCGACGTTGCCGGTCGAAATCGTCGGCCGGGGTACGGCCCTCGGTGAACCAGCCCACCGGCGCCTGCGGCGCGGCGAGGGTGGGGCAGAGCAGCAGGTCACAGCCGGCGGTGCGGCGCACACCGAGGCGTACCTGCGCTTGCAACTCGCCGAGCGTGGCGGTGAGGGTGGCCGCGGATATCTCCGCGCCGCGGGCCCGCAGGAACCGGGTGAGCGGCAGCAGCTCGCTCTCCCGCTCCGGCGGCACCGGGGCGAGCGCCAACACGTACCAGACGATCTCGAACAGCGGCCACGCCGCCGGCCCGAGTGGCGGCGGCACCTCGACCACCTCGTGGCCGGCGGCGGTGAGCAGCGCGGCGGCCCGGTCAACGGCGGCGAGGCAGTCGGGGTGCACCGGCTCGTCGGCGAGCATCGGGGCGGTGAACCGCCCGACCCGCAGCCGGCCCGGCGCGGCGGCCCGGGCCGCGGCAAGGTAGCCGCCGGCGGGCGGGACCGGTGGCAGGTAGGGCTCGCCGGGCACCGGCTGCGCCATCACCTCGAGCAGCGCCGCCACGTCGGCCACCGTGCGCCCGATCGGGCCGTTGGTCGGCAGGCCGTACGCGCCGAAGCCGACCGGCCCGCCGGAGACCAGGCCCCGGCTGGGCTTGTAACCGACCAGGCCGCACAGCGACGCCGGGATGCGCAGCGAACCGCCGCCGTCGGAGCCCTGGGCGACCGGCACCAGCCCGGCCGCCACGGCGGCCGCCGCGCCGCCGCTGGAGCCCCCCGCCGTGTACGCGATGTCCCAGGGGTTGCGGGCGGGCGGCGCGACCAGACCCTCGGAGTAGAGCGAGCAGCCCAGCTCGGAGGTGGTGGTCTTGCCGAGGCTCACCAGCCCGGCGGCGCGGATGAACCGGACCACGTCGGCGTCGACCGGGGGTACGAAGTCGACGAAGGCGGCCGAGCCGAAGGTGGTGCGTACCCCGGCGGTGAGGGTCAGGTCCTTGATGGCGGTCGGCACGCCGTGCAGCGGTCCACGCCGCTCGGCGGGGACCGCGTCGGCAGCGCGGGCCGCCGCGCGGGCGCGCTCGGGGGTGACCGTAACGAACGCGCCGACCGTGTCGCCGAGCGCGTCGACCCGCGCCAGGTGGTGGTCGACCAGTTCCACGCTGGACAGCTCGCCGCGGGCGATCGCGGCGGCCTGCTCCAGCGCGGTCAGGTCGTGCGGCTCGGCCATGTCCCTCATCCTGCCCGGGTGGCCGACCGGTTGCACTCGTCACGCGCCGGCCCGGTGCGGCGGATCGGCGGGGCCGGCGACGCAGCCGAGCCGGTCAGCCGCGCAGGAAGCGCAGGGCGTTGGTGGAGAAAAGCTTGTCGCGCTGCTCCTCGGTGAGGAAGTCGGCCGCGTGGACCACCGCACCGACCGGGCGCTCGCCCAGCGGGTACGGGTAGTCGCTGCCGACCAGCACCCGGTCCTCCCCCATCGTGTCGACCAGCAGGCGCAGCGCCGCCGGGGCGAAGACCACCGAGTCGACGCAGAACCGGTCCAGGTAGGAGCTGGGCGGGGCGGTGGAGGCGCCGCGGACCAGGTCGCCCCGGCGGTGCCAGGCGTTGTCGGCCCGTCCCAGCCAGAACGGGAAGCTGCCACCGCCGTGGGCGAAACAGATCCGCAGCGTGTCGGGCACCCTGTCGAAGACCCCGCCGAGGATCAGCGCCAGCACCGACAGGTGCGTCTCGGCCGGCATCCCGGTGAGCCAGCGGGCCATCCACCGGTCCAGCCGGGGCCCGCCCGGCATGTCCCACGGGTGCACGAAGACCGGCGCGCCGACCTGGGCGCAGTGGGTCAGGAACGCCACGATCCCGGCGTCGTCGAGGTCCCGGTCACCGACGTGGTTGCCGATCTCGACGCCGACGTGGCCGGCCGCGAGGCAGCGGTCCAGCTCGGCGCAGGCGGCGTCCGGGTCCTGCAACGGCACCTGGCAGAACGGGACCAGCCGGTCGCCGCCGGCCGCGGTGACCTCCAGGGTGAGGTCGTTGAAGATCCGGGCCAGCCTCACCGCCTGGTCCGCCGGGCGGTCGTAGCCGAAGAAGACCGGGGTGGGCGAGACCACCTGCACGTCGACGCCGTCGGCGGCCATGTCGCCGAGCCGGGTGGCGGCGTCCCAGCACTCGGCGCCGACCGGCCGGAACTCCGTCTCCCCCACCATGATCATGGCCGCCCGCTCGGAGTCGACCCGCAGCCAGGGCCAGCCGGACCCGCCGCACGCCGCACCGAGGTCCGGCCACCCCTTCGGTACGACGTGCGTGTGCACGTCGACGACCGGTCCGCGCATCAGCCCTTGCCCGGGTGCAGCGCGCCGCAGTTGGCGCAGGTACGCGCGGCCTCGTCGGCGTAGAACGCCTGGAAGACCGGGGGCAGGTCGGCGGCGATGTCGCGGACCTGCAACTCCACCTCGTGCACCTTGTGCCCGCACTCGGGGCAGTACCACTGGAACGTCTCCAGGGTTCCCTCCTCGCGGACCCGCTCGACGACCACACCGATCGAGCCGGCCTCGGGCCGCTGCGGGGAGTGCGGGGTGTTGCGCGGCAGCATCCACATCTGACCCTCGCGCACGTGCACCGTACGCGGCCCCTCCGGAGTCATCAGGTTGATGTGCATGTTGCCCTTGACCTGGTAGAAGAACTCCTCGTACGGGTCGACGTGGAAATCGGTGCGCTGGTTCGGCCCGCCGACCACCATGACAATGAAGTCGTCGGAGCCCGGGAACATCTCCCGGTTGCCCACCGGCGGCTTCAGCAGGTGCTGGTTCTCCGCGATCCACCCGGGAAAGCTGAACGGCTCGGCGATCTCACTCACGACTGGCCTCCTTGTGGCAGCAGGGCGACAGCTTGAATCTCGAGCAACAGATGTGGATGGGGCAACTGGTGCACCGCCACCGTCGTCCGGGTGGGGCCGGTCGCGTCGAAGAACTCCGCCCACACCTCGTTGTACCCACCGAAGTCGTTCATGCTGACCAGGTAACTGGTGACCTGCACCAGGTCGGAGAGGTCGGCGCCGACCGAGCGCAGCAGGTCACGGATGTTCTCGATGACCGTCCGAGTCTGCACCCGGATGTCCAGGCTGGTCGTCCCGAACTCGTCCACCTCGACGCCCGCGAACGTGTTGTCCGGTCGCCGCGACGACGTCCCCGAGACGAAGACGAACCCTCCCGCCACCTTCACGTGCGGAAACGCCCCCCGCGGCACGGCCTTGCCCGCCACCACGCGGGCCTCACCACTCACGACCGACCACCACCCCGCGCGATCATGACGCAGCCCGCAGCGAAGCCGTACCGAGCTTCTCCACGACGGCACGGACATGCGCACCCGGACGGAGGGGCACGGCGGCTGTGGCGGCGCCGGCCAGGAAGACCCACCCCCCGCGGAGCCGCACCCCGTGGCGACCGGCGAGCCGGATGCCCTCGTCGAGCGCCCGGCGCGGGTCGCCGAGGATCGCCGCGGTGGAGCCGACCTGCGCCACCCGCCCGTCGACCTCCAGCAGCACACCGAGGTTGTCCAGCCCGTCCGGCACCGGCGACCAGGGGCCGACTACAAACGCGGCGGCGGAGGTGTTGTCGGCGATCACGTCCGGCAGCGAGAAGGTGAAGTTGGCGTACCGGGAATCGATCAGCTCGATGGCCGGCGCGACGGCGCGCACCGCGTCGGCGAAGCGGCCGACCGGCTCGCCCGGGTCGGGGAGCCGGTCCAGCAGGAACGCCACCTCCGGCTCGACCCGCGGGTGGATGAAGGCGGCCGGGTCGACGGTGCCGCCGTCCGGGACCCGCATCACGTCGGTGAGCCGGCCCCAGATCACCTCGTCCACGCCGACCTGGGCCATCTTGGCCCTGCTGGTCAGCCCCATCTTCAGCCCGACCAGCCGCTCGCCACGGTCCAGCCGGCGCTGCAGCAGCGCGGTCTGCACCGCGTACGCGGCATCGACGTCCAGGCCGGTCTCGGCGGCGAGCTGGGGAACCGCGGTGGCGGTGTCGGCCGCCACGCCCAGCCGCTCGGCGATGCCCGCGGTGTCCGGGCCGATCACGGTGCCTCCTCCGATCGCGACTGCGGGGCTCGCAAACCCGGCTCACTCCTCGCGCTCACACCGCCTCCTCCGATCGCGACTGCGGGGCTCGCAAACCCGGCTCACTCCTCGCGCTCACACCGCCTCCTCCGATCGCGACTGCGGGGCTCGCAAACCCGGCTCACTCCTCGCGCTCACACTGCCTCCCCCTCACAGCGGCCGGCGAGGTCCAGCGCCACGTCGACGATCATGTCCTCCTGGCCGCCGACCATCCGGCGCCGGCCCAGCTCGACCAGGATCGAGCGGACGTCCACCCCGTATTTCGCCGAGGCGCGCTCGGCGTGCCGCAGGAAGCTGGAGTAGACCCCGGCGTAGCCGAGCGAGAGGGTTTCCCGGTCGACCTGGACCGGGCGGTCCTGCAACGGCCGGACCAGGTCGTCGGCCGCGTCCATCAGCGCGAACACGTCGCAGCCGTGCTTCCAGCCGTGCAGCTCGGCGACCGCCACGAAGACCTCCAGCGGCGCGTTGCCGGCGCCGGCGCCCTGCCCGGCCAGCGACGCGTCCACCCGGACGGTCCGGCCGTGCGGCGACCCCGGCGGCCCGTCACCGAGGATCCGGCCGTGCTCGACGGCCACCACGCTGTTGGCCACCCCGAGCGACAGGTTGTGGTGGGCGTGGATGCCGATCTGCGTCTCCGGCTCCAGCACCTGCCGGTACGCGTCGACCCGCTCGGCCACGTCCGACATGAGCAGCCGGCCGCCGGAGTCGGTGACGTAGACGCAGTGCGCGCCGTACGACTCCATCAGCTTGGCCTGGGCGGCGAGCCCGGCCGGGTCGTTCATGTGCGACATCATCAGGAAGCCGGCGACGTCCATGCCGTTCTCGCGGGCCCAGGAGATGTGCTGGGCGGAGATGTCCGCCTCGGTGCAGTGGGTGGCGATGCGCACGCTGGTCACCCCGAGTGCCCGGGCCGCCCTCAGGTCGGCGATGGTGCCGATCCCGGGCAGCAGCAGGGTGGTCAGCTTCGCGGTCGTCAGCACCTCGGCCGCCGCCGAGATCCACTCGGCGTCGCTGGCCGCGCCGTGGCCGTAGTTGACGCTGGAGCCGGCGAGGCCGTCGCCGTGCGCCACCTCGATCGCGGCCACCCCGGCGGCGTCCAGCGCGGCGGCGATGGTGCGCACCTGCTCCACGGTGTAGCGGTGCGCGACGGCGTGCATGCCGTCGCGCAGCGTCACGTCCTGGATGTAGAGGTCGGTCATCGGGCCGCCACCTCCGTCGCCGCTCCCAGCGCGACCAGCCGTTCCGCGGTGCGCACCGCGGCCGACGTCATGATGTCCAGGTTCCCGGCGTACGCGGGCAGGTAGTGCCCGGCGCCGGAGACCTCCAGGAAGACCGAGACCTGCAACCCGACCAGCTGCCGCCGGAGCGACGGGACGTACGTGTCGACCCGGTCGAACTGCACGTCCTGCTTGAGCCGGTAGCCCGGGACGTACTCCCGCACCGTCGCCACCATGTCGGCCACCGACGCGGCGATGGCGGCGCGGTCGGCGTCGGCGTCCGGGCAGAGGCAGTAGACGGTGTCCCGCATCAGCAGCGGCGGATCCGCCGGGTTGAGCACGATGATCGCCTTGCCCCGCTCGGCGCCGCCGACCACCTCCACGGCTCGGGCGGTGGTCTCGGTGAACTCGTCGATGTTGGCCCGGGTGCCCGGGCCGGCGGACTTCGAGGCGATCGAGGCGACGATCTCGCCGTACGCCACCGGGGTGACCCGGCCGACCGCCGCGACGATCGGCACGGTCGCCTGACCGCCGCAGGTGACCATGTTGACGTTGCTCTCGTGCAGGTGCTCGTCGAGGTTGACCGGCGGCACCACGTAGGGGCCGACGGCCGCCGGGGTCAGGTCGACCACGGTGCGGCCGTGCGCGCGCAGCACCGCGTCGTTGTGCCGGTGCGCGCCGGCCGAGGTGGCGTCGAAGACCAGCGCCACGTCGGCGAACTCGGGCAGGGCCACCAGGCCGTCCACCCCGTTGGCGGTGGTGGCCACGCCGAGGCGCCGGGCCCGGGCCAGCCCGTCCGAGTCGGGGTCGATGCCGGCCATCGCCACCATCCGCAGGGACTCCGACAGTCGGAGCACCTTGATCATCAGGTCGGTGCCGATGTTGCCCGACCCGAGCACCGCCACGCCGACCGTCATCGGCCGCCCTCCCGCGAGAAACAGGTACGGACCGAGCCGAGGCCGGAGATCCGTGCTTCGTACGCCGCCCCGGGGATCACCGGCACCATCGGGCCGAGCGCCCCGGAGAGCACCACGTCCCCGGCGCGCAGCGGGTCGCCGGAGCGGGCCATCGTGCCGGCCAGCCATTCCAGGGCGTGCAGCGGGTTGCCGAGGCAGGCAGCACCGGCGCCGACCGAGACCGGCTCCCCGGCGTGCTCCAGCACCATGCCGCACAGCCGCAGGTCGACGTCGGCGAGCCGGCGCGGCGTGGTGCCGAGCACGAACAGCCCGCTGGAGGCGTTGTCGGCGACGGTGTCCACGATGGAGATGTCCCAGCCGGCGATGCGCGAGTCGACGATCTCGATGGCCGGCAGCACGTGGTCCACCACGCGGAGCAGGTCGACGGTGGTGACCCGCGCGTCGGGCAGGTCCGCGCCGAGCACGAAGGCGATCTCCGCCTCGACCCGGGGCTGGAGCAGCCGGTCGATGGCGACCTCGACGCCGTCGCCGACCACCATGGCGTCGGTCAGCACCCCGAAGTCCGGCTGGAACACTCCGAAGCTCTCCTGCACGGCCCGGGAGGTCAGCCCGATCTTCGCGCCGACCCGGCGCTCGCCCCGGCCCTGCCAGGCCCGCGCCTGGAGCTGCTGCACCCGGTACGCGGACTCGACGTCCCCCTCGGGTAGCAGCCGGCCGCGCAGCGGCGGGCAGGGCTTCCCGCTGGTGCGGGCCTCGGCCAGCTCCCGGTTCGCGGCTTCGATGTCGGCCCTCATGCCCGCTCCTCGCTGCGCCCGGCGCCGCCGGGCCCGGTGCTCATGGTCCGCCCGCTCATGACAGGTCCACGCAGACGTTGGTGAGTTCGGAGTAGAAGTCCAGGGAGTGCACGCCGCCCTCCCGGCCGATGCCGGACGCCTTCACCCCGCCGAACGGGGTGCGCAGGTCGCGCAGGAACCAGGTGTTCACCCAGACGATGCCGGCGTCCAGTCGGGCACCGGCCCGGTGCGCCCGACCGACGTCCCGGGTCCACACCGTCGCCGCCAGCCCGTACTCGGTGCCGTTGGCCAGCGCGTACGCCTCGTCCTCGTCGTCGAACGGGGCGACGTGCACCACCGGGCCGAAGATCTCCTCGCGGTTGGTGCGGGCGTGCGGGCCGAGCCCGGTGAGCACCGTCGGCTGCACGTACGCCCCACCGTCGCGGGCGTCGCCGAAGCGCGGTGTGCCGCCCCCGGTGAGCACCTGCGCGCCCTCGGCGCGGGCCAGCTCGTAGTGGCCGAGCACCTTGGCCCGGTGCTGGTGCGAGATGAGCGGCATGTTCACCGTGGCCGCGTCGGCCGGCCACCCGTACGGCAGCTCCCCGGCCCGCTTCGCCAGCCGCGCGGTGAACTCCTCGTAGACCGGGCGCTGCACGTAGATCCGCTCGGTGCAGAGGCAGACCTGGCCGCCGTTGGTGAAGCTGGACCGGACCGAGCCGGCCACCGCCGCGTCCAGGTCGGCGTCCGCGAACACCAGGCCGGCGTTCTTCCCGCCCAGCTCGAAGGAGACGGCTTTCACCCCGTCCGCCGCCGCGCGCATGATCGCGCCGCCGGTTGTGGACTCGCCGGTGAAGGTGATCGCGTCGACGCCCGGGTGCCGGGTGAGGAACTCCCCGGCCGAGTCCGGCCCGAAACCGTGCACCAGGTTGACCACGCCGTCCGGCACCCCGGCCGCGGCCATCACCTCTGCGAGCAGCGTCGCCGAGGCGGGGGTCTCCTCGCTCGGCTTCACCACCACGGCGTTGCCGCAGGCCAGCGCGGGGGCGAGCTTCCAGGTGAGCAGCAGCAGCGGCAGGTTCCACGGCACGATCACCGCGACCACGCCGACCGGCTTGCGGACCGCGTAGTTCAGCGCCCGGCCGCCGGTGGGGGTGACGGTGGTGAACGACTCGGTGGGCGCGGTGGCCACGATCTCGGCGAAGGCGCGGAAGTTCGCCGCGCCACGCGGGATGTCCAGCGTCCGGGCCTGCGAGATGGCTTTGCCGGTGTCCGCGACCTCGGCGGTGACCAGGTCGTCGAAGCGGCGCTCCAGCTCGTCGGCGATCCGGCGCAGCACCTCGGCGCGCTCCCGCTCGCCCATCCGCCCCCACGGCCCGCGCAGCGCGGCCCGGGCGGCGGCCACCGCGTCGTCCACCGTGGACGACGACGCCTCGACCACCTCGAACACCGGCTCGCCGGTGACCGGGCTGCGCTTGGTGAACCGCCGCCCGCCGTCGACGAACTCGCCGCCGACGAAGTTGCGCAGCAGGCCCGGCCCGTCGGACGCCCGGCCGGCCATCAGTCGGGGATCCCAGGTGACGGTCATCGGCGCCTCCCTCGGCTGACCACGGCCCCGACCGCACCGGCCAGCAGCACCGCCGCCCCGGCGGCGACCGCCCCGAGCATCCGGTGCTGCCGGCGCACCCGGCGGCGCACCTCCAGGTACGGCGTGGTCGAGAAGGACACCAGCTCGTACCGGGAAACGTACCGGCCGGGCAACGCCCGCTCCAGTGCGTGTTCCACCCGGCGGCCCAGCTGGAACAGCGGCGAGGCGACCTTGTCCCGCATCTCCACGAAGTTGGCCAGCGCCATCTGCGCGATCGCCTCGGCGTTGTCCTGCCGGCGCCGCTGGAACAGCGGCAGTGCGGCCGACCAGTCGTCGCCGCACTCGTCGAGGCAACGGTCCAGCTCGACCACGTCCTCGAACGCGCAGTTCGCGCCCTGGCCGTAGAACGGGACGATGGCGTGCGCCGCGTCGCCGAGCAGGCCGACCCGCCCGTCGACCTGCCAGGGGGTGCAGCGCACCGTGCCGAGCACCCCGACCGGGTTGTGCTGGTAGTCGTCGACCAGGTTCGGCGCCAGGGGCGGCAGGTCGGGGTAGTGCTCGGCGAAGTGCCGCTCGATCGCCGCCGGGCTGCCCAGCGAGGCGAAACTGGCGGTGCCGTGGGTCGGCCAGAACAGCGTGCAGGTGAACGAGCGGTCCGGGTTGGGCAGCGCGATCATCATGGAGGTGCCGCGCGGCCAGATGTGCAGGGCGACCGGGTCCAGCGCGAAGTCCCCGCCCAGCGGCGGGATGGTCAGCTCCTTGTAGCCGTAGTCGAGGAAGTCCAGGCTCTCGGTCAGCAGCCCGTACGCCAGCAGTTGCCCGCGCACCGCGGAGCCGGCGCCGTCGGCGCCGAGGACGACCGGCGCGGTGGCCGCGACCTTGCCCTGCGGGGTCTCGAAGGTCATCTCGCCGGTGGCGGGGTCGAGCCCGACCAGCCGGTGGTCGAAGGCGATCCGCACGCCGGGCAGCGCGGTGGCGGCGTCCAGCAGGGCGTTGTTCAGCGCGCCCCGGCTGATCGAGTTGATCGCCCGGTCGCCGGCCGCGCTGTACGACTGGAACTGCGGCTCGCCGGAACGGGGGTGGATCATCCGGCCGCGCATCGGCAGGGCCTCGGCCATCACCTGCTCGTCGAGGCCGATCCGGCGCAGCGCGTCCAGGCCCCGCTCCGACAGCGCCAGGTTGATCGAGCGGCCCCGCTCGACCTGCCCGGTGCGCGGGTCGGACCGCCGCTCGTAGAGGGCCACCGGGTAACCGCGCCGGGCCAGGAAGCAGGCCAGCAAACAGCCGGCGAGGCCGGCGCCCACCACGGCGATCTCGTCGCGCCCGGTCACCGGTCCACCTCCGCGACCGTCGCCGCCAGCGCCTCTGCGGCCCGCCAGCACTCGTGGTACGTCGAGTACAGCGGCACCGGCGCGAACCGGAGGATGTCGGGCTCCCGGGCATCGGCGATCACGCCGTGCTCGTGGCGCAGCCGCTTGGCGAGCGCGACGACGCTGCCGGCGCCGACGCGCACCGAGAGCTGGCAGCCGCGGCGCTGCGGGTCGCGCGGGGTGATCACCGTCAGCGGCCGGTGCGCGGTGATCTCGTCCAGCAGCCGCTCCAGGTAGCCGGTGAGCCGGAGGCTGCGTTCCCGCAGGGCGGGGATGCCGACCGAGTCGAAGAGCTCCAGCGAGGTCCGCACCGGGCCCATCGCGAAGATCGGCGGGTTGGAGATCTGCCACGCCTCGACGGTGGCCGGCGGCCGGGAGACGGGGGCCATCTCGAACCGGCTGCCCGCCTCGGTGCTCCACCAGCCCTCGAACCGCGGCAGCGTCGGGTCGCCGAGGTGCCGCTCGTGCACGAAGACCCCACTCAGCGCCCCGGGACCGGAGTTCAGGTACTTGTACGAGCACCAGGCGGCGAAGTCGACGTCCCAGTCGTGCAGCGCCAGCGGCACGTTGCCGGCGGCGTGCGCCAGATCCCAGCCGACCACGGCGCCGGCGGCCCGGCCGGCGGCGGTGATCGCCGGGATGTCCATCAGCTCGCCGGTGAGGTAGTTGACCCCGCCGAGCAGCACCAGCGCGACCGTGTCACCCTCGGCGTCCAGGAACTGGCAGACGTCGGAGGTACGCAGGGTCTCCTCGCCCGGGCGCGGCGTCAGCCGCACGACCGTCTCGTCGGGGTCGAGGCCGTGGAAGCGGGCCTGGCTGCGCACGGCGTAGCTGTCCGAGGGGAAGGCGCTGTCCTCGATGACGATGCGGGTGCGCACGCCGGCCGGCCGGTAGAAGCTGACCATCAGCAGGTGCAGGTTGACCGTGAGGGAGTTCATCACCACGGTCTCCGTCGGCAGCGCGCCGACCAGTCGCGCGGCCGGCGCGGTCAGCAGCTCGTGGTACGGCAGCCAGGGGCGCTCGGCCTCCAGGTGACCCTCGACGCCGAGCCGGCCCCAGGCGTCCAGGTCGGCGAGGAGTTCGGTGCGGGTGGCCCGGGGCTGCAACCCGAGCGAGTTGCCGGCGAGGTAGGCGGCCTCCGGGTAGCGGCCGCCGTCGGCGGGCGGCACGTGGAAGAGGTGGCGGTGCCCGGGATCGGCGGCGTCGAGGCGGTGCGCCTGGGCTTCGCCGGCGGTCGGGCCGGACGACTCTGCTGCGGGGATCCTCATTCGCTTGTCTCGCTCTCCGGTCACATCGCGGTCCGGGCCGACCACAGCTCGGGGAAGACCACCCGGGCCATGCTGCGCTGCAGCCACGCCAACCCCGCGGAGCCACCGCTGCCGACCTTGGCGCCCATGGTCCGCTGCACCGCCTTGAGGTGCTGGTGCCGCCAGTCGCCGAACTGCTCGGCCACCTCGGTCAGCGCCTCACCCAGCAGCCGCAGGTGGTTCTCCGGCCCGGCGTCGGCGTAGATCCGCACCCAGACCGCCTCGGCCGCGGCATGCGGCTCGTGCTCGACGGTGACGTCCCGGTCGAGCAGCTCGGCGGGGAGGTCATGCCCGTGCCGGGCGAGCAGGGCGAGCACGTCGTCCCAGACGCTCGGGGTCTGCAGGGCGGCCCGCAGCTCGGCGTGCACCTCCGCCTGCCGGCGGAACGGCCGGATCAGCGCCTCGTCCCGGAGCCCGAGCAGGAACTCCAGGTGCCGATACATCGCCGACTGGAAGCCGGAGCCCTCGCCCAGCAGGTTGCGGAACCGGTTGAAGTCGGCGGGGGTCATCCAGCGCAGCCCCTTCCAGGCCGCGTTCAGCCCTTCCAGGTGCAGGGCGGCGCGGCGCAGCGGGGCGAGCGCGTCCCAGACCCGGTCGGCGCGCAGCAGCCGCTGGGTCTCGCGCAGCTCGTGGCAGATCAGCCCGAAGTACAGCTCCATGATCTGGCTGACCATCAGGAAGGACATCTCACCCGGGTCGCTGCTCAACGGCCGCTGCAACCGGTGCAGGGTGCTGGCCTGCACGTAGGCGTCGTACGGCACGCGGTCGGTGAACTCCAGGGTCGGCTCGCCGCCGTTACGGGCCGCCCGGGCGGCGCGCTGCCGCGGGGTGACCGGGCGCACCGCCGGCCGGGCTGGCGTGCGCAGGTCTGTCTGCTCCACGTTCTGTCCCTCCATGAGCCGGTGCCCGCCATGATCTCGCGGTGACCGCCGCCGACGGAAGGCCGGACCAACGGCGATCCTGCGTCCTGACCTGCCGGACCAAAGGCATGAGGACGATTCGGCTTATCGGACGTAAGGTCGCCGCATGGACGACATGGACTGGGCGCTGCTCCGTGAGCTGCAGGCCGACGCCCGGCTCTCCTTCAGTGAGCTGTCCCGCCGGGTGCACCTGTCCCCACCGGCGGTGGCCGAACGGGTGCGGCGGCTGGAGGAGTCCGGCGTCATCACCGGGTACCACGCGCACGTCGACCTGGCCCGGGCCGGCCGCACGGTGGTGGCGTTGATCCGGATGTCCTGCTACGGCTCGCGGTGCATCCTGCACGACCCTGAGGTGGCCGGGTGGCCGGAGATCCTGGGAATCCACCGGATCACCGGGGACGCGTGCAGCATGCTCAAGGTCGCCGCCGGCTCGATCGGAGAGTTCGAGGCGGTGATCGACCGGCTCGCCCCGTACGGCCAGCCGTCCAGCACCATGGTGCTCTCCACCCCGCTGGACTGGCACCCGGTGACCCCGCTGCCG
>NZ_POUB01000011.1 GCF_003236335.1 Micromonospora deserti | reverse complement strand
CGCCGACCGCGCGCAGACCCGGGTGGATCAGCAGCACCGCCGGCACCGCCACCGCCGGCACCGCCAGGAAGACCCACCGCCAGCCGAGGTGCTCCACGATCAGCCCGGCCAACGCTGGCCCGACCAGCGACGGGACGACCCACGCGGCGGCGAACGCCGCGAAGATCCGCCGGTGCAGTTCCTCCGGGTACACCTGCCCGACAATGACGTAGAGCGCCACCGACAGCAGACCGGAACCGAAACCCTGCACGATCCGGCCGACGACCAGCGCGCCCATCGCCGTGGCGCTACCCGCGATCACCAACCCGACGACGAACCAGACGAGGCCGTGCCACATCGGGGTGCGGGGCCCCCGGGCGTCGCACCAGATGCCGGAGAGCACCATCGCCACCACGCCGGCGGCGAACGGGCCGCCGAAGGCGACCCCGTACAGGGCGAGCCCGTCCAGGCTGCGGGCGACGGTCGGCATCGCGGTACCCACGGCCAGCGCCTCGAACGCCAGCAGCGAGACCAGCGCGACGGTGCCCACCGTCATGGCCCGCAACCGGGGTGCGAAGATGCCGGCCGCGGCGGCCGGGCGAGGCGCCGAGACGGTGGCGGTCACCGCCGGCCCGCCGTGCGCGCCGGCGTCCAGACCGGCACCGGCCGGTGGCCGTCGCGGGGCGGGCGCCCCACCCGTCGCTCGTCGCGGGTCACCTCGTGCCGGAGCAGTTCGATCAGCATGCCTCCAAGGCTCGGACCTCAACCCGGCTTGAGGTCAAGGGTGACCCGGCTTACCCTCAGGCGGCTTCCAGCGCCTCCCCGAGTCCCTTGGCCAGCCCTGACAGGTGCTGGTCGGCGAGCAGGTGACCGGCGGTGATCACCAGCGCCAGCGGCCACTCGATGACCTGGAGCGCGGCGAGCACCCCGAGCCCGGCGTAGTAGGCGAGCTTGTCCGATGGTGGGACGGCGACCTCGCCCAGCACCGGGATGTCCACCCGGCGGCTGAACGTGTGGATCGTCTCGTGCGCTCCACTGAGCTGTCGCGTCAGTGCGCTCATCCCGGCCCTCCCCATAGACGGTGACGGCACCCGGGATTCCACCGCACAGGCCGTCCATGCCCGGCCCGGGCCGATAACTTCTCCAGTTCCCGGGGCATAACGGGCGGTGCACCGGGAAGCCCGCACGCCGGAACGCAGGCGTTGGAGGCGAGATGGCGTACGGCAGGGGCAGCAGCATCGGGGGGCCAGGCCGGCGCCAGTCCGGTCGTACGCCTCGATGACCTCGCTGGGCCGCGCGGCCGGCCGCCTCCGCCCGCCGGTGGCCGTGCCGCGCGTGGTCGGTGAGGCGTCCCGCAGCGTCGGCTCGACCGCCACGTGGCTGGCCCGGCTGGCTGGGCTGACCCGACGCCGGGTCTGGTCCCGCCCCGGCCGGCACCACATCGAGGTGCACGGCGTCTGCCAGAACGGCGGCGACATCCTCGCCCGCCAGGTCGAGGCGGCGCTGGAACGGATGCCCGGGGTGGAGTGGGCCCGGGTGAACGCCCCGTCCGGCCGCGTGGTGGTCGCCGTCGGCACCCCGGAGCCGAAACTGCGGGACCTGATCGCCACCGTCGCCCGCACCGAACGCACCTGCCCGCACGAGCCGGATCCGGAGGTGCCGCCGCCGCACCCGCCGGAGGAGGGCCCCCGCACGCCGCGCACGCTCGGCGGGCTCGCCTCGGACGCGCTCGGCCTGACCATCTCCGCCGCCACCCGGATCCTGCCGTTCACCCCGGTCCCGGGCGAGGTCGCCGGCCTGCTCGGCGCGGTCGATCTGCACCCGAAGCTGCACGCCCTGGCCGACCGGGGGCTGCGCGCGGACCCCCGCGCCGACCTGCTCTTCCCACTCGCCGAGGCGGTGGTGCAGGGACTCACCGGCGGCTGGACCGGCATCGTCGTCGACGGCGCGCAGCGCGTCGTGCAGTGGGGCGAGGCGCGGGCCCAGCTCGCCGCCTGGGCGAAGGCCGAACCCCGGCTCACCGGCGACCCGGAGCGGGCCGTCGCCCGCACTCCGAAGCTGGAGCGGCCCCGGCCCAAACCGGACGGCCCCGCCGAGAAGTACATCACCCGGATGCTCACCGCCGGCGCGGTCGCCGCGGCCGCCGCGGTGCCGGTGGTCGGCCGGAAACGGGCCGCCGCGCTCGGCCTCTCCGCGCTGGCGAAGGCCCCCGGCAGCGGACGCGAGGGGTACGGCGCCCAGCTCGGCCGGATCCTGGCCCGGCGTGGTGTGATCGCGATGGACCGCAGCGTGCTGCGGGAACTCGATCGGATCGACACCCTGGTGCTGGACGCCGCCGTCCTCGGCTCCGACCGGGGGGTGCTGGCCGACCTGGCCCCGCTGGCCGGCGCGGACACCGCGCAGGTGGCGGCGCGAACCTTCGCGCTGTTCGACCCGGCCGCGCCGCAGGAACTGCGGCAGGCCGACGGTTGGCGGCTCGGGCCGCTGGACCGGCTGGACGCCGACGACCCGGGTGACACCGCGGACAGCCGGCGGCTACGCGACGCCGGCGGGACCCTGCTCGGGCTGGTCGAGGGCGGCCGGCTCGCCGCGGTGCTGCGGGTCGACCCGGAGCCGGCGCCCGGGGTCGACACGCTGCCGGCCGCCGCCCGCCAGGCCGGCCTGCGGCTGGTCGTGGCCGGTGACGACGACCGGCGGTACGGCTTCGCCGACGCCCTGCTGCCGGGCGGCGACCGGCTGGCCGAGTCGGTGCGCACACTGCAACGCGACGGTGCGGTGGTGATGCTCGTCTCGGGCGACCGGGCGGCGCTCGGCGTCGCGGACTGCGGCCTGGGGATCTCCGCCCCCGAGGACCTCCCGCCATGGGGCGCGCACCTGCTGGTCGGCACCGACCTGCGGGTCGTGGCGTTCCTGATCGAGGCCACCGGGGTGGCCCGCCGGATGACCAGGCGGAACATCGGTGTCTCCCTCGCCGGCACCGGGCTCGGCGCGCTCGGCGCGCTCACCGCCGACCCCGTCCAGCTGCCGGGACGGTCCCTCGCCGCGGTGAACGGCGCCGCCGCGTTGGCCTTCGCGCACGGCGTATGGCAGGCCCACCGGCTGCCCGGCCGCACCGAGTCACCCGCTCCGGCGATCACCGCGTGGCACCTGATGCCGGCGCAGACCGTCCTCGACCAGCTCGGTACCGGCCCGGAGGGGCTCGCCTCGAACGAGGCGCAGCGGCGCCGCAGCGGCGGGCCACGCGATGCCCCCGAGCCCACCGGGCTGCTCCGCACCTTCGTCGACGAGCTGGCCAACCCGCTCACCCCCGTTCTCGCCGCCGGTGCGGTGCTCTCCGCGACCTTCGGCTCGCTGGTCGACGCGGCCCTGGTCGGCGGGGTGGTCGGCGGGTCCGCGCTGATCGGCGCGGTGCACCAGCGCAACACCGAGCGGTCCCTGGCCGAGCTGCTGTCCCGCTCGGCGGTGACCGCCCGGGCCCGCCGGGACGGCGCGGAGCGGGTGCTCGCCGCCGAGGACCTGGTGCCCGGTGACGTGGTCGTGCTGGAGTCGGGGGACGCGGTACCGGCCGACTGCCGGGTGCTGGAGTCGGTGGGGCTGGAGGCCGACGAGTCCTCGCTGACCGGGGAGTCGCTGCCGGTGGGCAAGACCGACCAGCCGGTGGTGGCCGCCGCCGTCGCCGACCGCCGGTCGATGCTCTACGAGGGCACCACGATCGCCGCCGGGCACGGTGTCGCGGTGGTGGTGGCCACCGGCGCCGACACCGAGGCCGGGCGCAGTCTCGCCCTGGCCCGGCAGGCGCCACCGGCCAGCGGGGTGGAGGCCCGGCTGGGCCGGCTGACCCGGTCGGCGGTCCCGCTGGCCGCCGGCTCGGCCGTGGCGGTGGCCGGGGCCGGGCTGCTGCGCGGCGTACCGCTGGCGGAGACCGCCGCGACCGCCGCCAACCTGGCCGTCGCGTCCGTGCCGGAGGGGCTGCCGTTCCTGGTCAGCGCCGCGCAGCTGGCGGCCGCCCGGCGGCTGGCCGAACACGGCGCCCTGGTCCGCAACCCGCGCACCATCGAGGCGCTGGGTCGGGTGGACGTGCTCTGCTTCGACAAGACCGGCACCCTCACCGAAGGGAAGCTGCTGCTCGCCGGGGTCGGCGACGGCAGCCGGTACGCGCCGGCCGACCGGCTCGATGAGGAGCTCCGGTCGACCCTCGCGGCGGCGCTGCGGGCCACGCCCCCGGCGGCGGACCCGGACGATCTCGGCCTGCAGACCGACCGGGCGGTGTGGCGGGGCGCCACGTCGGCCGGTGTGGTGGAGCAGACCGCCGCCCCCGGCTGGCGCGGGGTGGGCGAGCTGCCCTTCGAGCCGTCCCGGGGCTACCACGCCACCGTCGGCGAGAGCGGCGACGGGCTGCTGCTCAGCGTGAAGGGCGCCCCGGAGCGGGTGCTGCCCCGGTGCACCGGCCGGCGTACCCGGGGCCGGGAGGAGCCGCTGGACGACGCCGGCCGCGACGAACTGCACCGGCTGCTGGCCGATCGGGCCGGTGCGGGGCACCGCATCCTCGCCGTCGCCGAGTGCCGGGTGACCGACCCGGAGGTGACCGACGAAGACGTCCGCGACCTGGTGTTCGTCGGCTTCCTGGCGCTCGCCGACGGGGTGCGCGACAGTGCCGCGCCCGCGGTGCGCCGGATCCGCCAGGCCGGCGTGCACACCATCATGATCACCGGTGACCATCCGGCGACCGCCGAGGCGATCGCGGCCACCATCAGCGAACACGACGACCAGCGGGTGGTCACCGCCACCGAACTCGACCAGCTCGACGACGAGGCGCTCGCCGCGCGGCTGGCCGCCACCGACGTGGTCGCCAGGTGCACCCCGGCGCACAAGGTCCGGATCATCCAGGCCCTGCAGAAGTTCGGACGTACGGTCGCGATGACCGGTGACGGTGCCAACGACGCGCCCGCGATCCGGCTGGCCGACGTGGGCATCGCGCTCGGCCAGCGCGGCACGCCGGCGGCCCGGGCGGCGGCCGACCTGGTGGTCACCGACGACCGGCTGGAGACGATCATCGCCACCCTGGTCGAGGGACGCGCGATGTGGTCCTCGGTACGCCACGCGCTGAGCATCCTGGTCGGCGGCAATCTCGGCGAGATCGCGTTCAGCGTGTTGACCGCCGCCAGCACCGGCCGTTCCGCGCTCACCGGGCGGCAGCTGCTCCTGGTCAACCTGCTCACCGACCTGGCCCCCGCGTTGGCGATCGCGGTCCGCCCGCCCGACGCGGACCACGTCGACGGCCTGCTGCGGGAGGGCCCGGACACCTCGCTCGGTGCGACGATGACCCGGGAGATCGGGCTGCGCGCCGCCGCCACCACGCTCGGCGCCACCGCCGGCTGGACGCTCGCGCGGTACACCGGCCGGCGCCGGCGGGCCGGGACGGTGGCGTTGGTCTCCCTGGTCGGCACGCAGTTGGGGCAGACGGTGCTCGCTGGCGGCACCAGCCCGACCGTGCTCGCCTCCGCCGCCGCGTCCGTGGGGGTGCTGGTGGCCGTGGTGCAGACACCGGGGGTCAGCCAATTCTTCGGCTGCACCCCGCTCGGCCCGGTGGGCTGGGCCATCGCCACCGGCTCCGCGCTGGGCGCCACCTTCGCCAACGGCGCGGTCAGCCGGTTGGTGGAAGGGCTGCCGTCGACCTCGGCCTGGCAGGGCTCGCCCGCGCCGGGCGACGGCGGTGAGCCGGCGACGGCCGACACGCCCGCCGACGACGATTCCGCGCCGGACCGACCCTGAGGAATCGGGCCGCGCTCCCCGCCTCGGCCCGGACGGCAACGCGCCGCCCCGTTGCGGGTACGGCCGCCGGCACATCTGCCGCCGGTCCGGCGGCGGCTCCCGCCCCCACCCGCCCTGGCACGTTGCCGGGCGGACGCTGTCGAGCTGCCCGCACAGACGGGGCAGGCCGGCGGTCCCGGCATCGAACACGGTCGCGGTCAGCGATTGGTCTCATGGGTGGGGCAGCTCGACAGCCTGTGCACGGCGCTGGCCCCCTCGTCGACCAGGGTCCGGACCCGGGCTCTTCCGGCCCGCACGGATCCTGGTCACGGCTACGCACCGGTCCGAGCATTGCTGGCTCATGGTCCGCAGGATCTCGGCCGCGTCGTCGTCCGCGCCGATCGTCACCGCCTCGCCCTGGGCCAGCTCACCAGCGGTGACGCTGCTCGGGTCGGGCCCTATCCGGCCGGATGCCAGGTCGCCGCGGCGCGCCGCAACCGGTCGTTGACCGCCCGGCCGACGCCGATGTCCGGCACCGGCTCGACGAGGATCTCCTCGACCCCGGTGGCGTCCAGCCGGTGCAGCGCGTCGAACAGCCGCGCCGCGGCCTCGGTCAGGTCGCCGGCGGCGGAGAGCACCTCGACGGCGACGTACCCGGCCGCGGGCCGGTCCCGGAAGGCCAGGAAACCGCGCCGGACCCCGTCCGCCGGCGGCGGCTCCGCACCCGAAACCACCCGCAGCGGGGTACGCGGGGCGTAGTGCGCCGCCAGCGTGCCGGGCGCGACCGGCTGCCCCGAACTGCCCGGCCGTACCGTCACCGGGCCGGCGACCTCCTCCAGCGCCTCAACCGGCAGCGCGCCGAGCCGCAGCACCACCGGCCGGCCACCCCGGGCGTCCACGATGGTCGACTCGATCCCGCAGCGGGTCGGCCCGCCGTCCAGCACCACGTCCACCGCCGCGCCGAGGCCCCGCACCACGTGCTCGGCGCGGGTCGGGCTGAGCTGGCCGAACCGGTTGGCGCTCGGCGCCGCCACCGGCACCCCCGCCGCCGCGATCAACTCCCGGGCGTGGTCGTTGTCCGGCACCCGGACCGCCATGGTCTCCAGCCCGGAGGTGACGATCGGCGGAATCGCCGCCGGCCGGTCCACGATCAACGTCAGCGGGCCGGGCCAGAACCGGGCGGCCAGCGCCACCACCGCCGGTGGCACCGACCCGACCAGCTTTTCCAGGTCCGCCGCGTCGGCAAGGTGGGTGATCAGCGGGTCGAAGCTGGGCCGCTCCTTCGCCGCGAAGATCCGGGCCGCCGCCCTCGCGTCCAGGGCGTTGGCGCCCAGCCCGTAGACGGTCTCGGTGGGAAAGGCCACCAACCCGCCGGTACGCAGCACGGACGCGGCTTCGGCGAGGCCACTGTCGGCCGGGAGTACGCGCGGGTTGCTCACGCCCCGACGCTAACCTGCCGGACCCGCCGGCTTCCGTCCGGTCTCCGTGCTCCCGCCGCTCGCCCCGTAGTTCCTATTAGTCGGCTGGGCAGGCCGCTGAATGAGTCCCTCGGCTTCAGCCTGTCGGCCAACGGCGGTCATGGTCGCTAACCTGGACGGCTTGTCGGTTGATGTCGCCCTTTCCCGCCGTTCGTCGGCCGGCTTGGCTGTATGGATGGCTGTACGGCGGTGCGTCTAGATCGCGTTGTCGTCTTGCCACGTCACCCCCGGCCACCTATCCAGGGTGGCGAGGAAGTGGGTCACGATCGGCACGACGTGGCGGACCTCGACGGTGTCACGGTCGGCGTACTGATCCACCTGGCCGTTGGCCAACGCATACTCTCCGGACCGTTCCGGCGACGCGTCCGGGTCGATGGTGTGGAAACCGGCGTCGCCGGACTCCGCCAGCCGCAGCACCATCGCACGGTTACCACCGATGACGATGCTGAGAATGGGGCCCTGTTGGTGCTCAAGCCAGATCTCGCCATGGCTCGCGGAGATCGCCCTCCGGACCGCGGACAGCATCTGCTCATCTACTGGGCCCTTTAGGGTGGTCCGGCCCGCGTGCAACACCCACACACCCACTCCCTCTGACCCGGCACACGCTAGAAAAGACATTGGTGTCAGGCTTCCTCCGGGGCGGCCGCACCGTCAGCTTGAAAGAGCGTGCTCAACCGGCGATCTCCGGCCCCGCGGTCAGTCGTCGATCGCCTGGTAGACAGCGGTCCAGAAGTCCTGCCACATCGGCAGCCTCTGGTCGCCCGCGTGCGCCCGCTGCATGATCAAGATCGTCGTCATGTCCTCGGCGGGATCGTTGTACCAGGCGGTGCCGTAGAAGCCGGGCCACCCGTAGCTCCCGACCGATGGGCCGAGGTGCGTGCGGCGGGTGCGGACCGACATCCCGAAACCCCAGCCCATGGTGTCGAAGTACCCCGGCCAGAACCCGGAGACCGCCTTCTGCGCCGGGGTCAGGTGGTCGCTAGTCATCAGGGTCACCGACGGCCGCGAGAGCACCCGCTCGCCGCGGTGGGTGCCGCCCGTGAGCAGAGCCGAGGCGAAGGCAAGGTAGTCGTCGGCGGTCGAGACGAGCCCGCCGCCACCTGATTCGAACGCCGGCGGCCGACTCCACCGCCCGTCGGGGGTGTCTTCGACGACCGGCTCACCGGTGGCGGCATTGTCGCGCTCGTACGCCGTCGCCAACCGGCCGATGCTCTCGCCGCCCACGCTGAAGGCGGCGTCCTTCATCCCGAGCGGATCGCAGATCCGCTTGCGCAACGCATCCCCGAAAGACATGCCGGTGGCCCGGGCGATGAGCATGCCCGTCACGTCGGCGGCGGTGTCGTACATCCAGCGCTCACCTGGCTGGTGGACGAGCGGAAGCATGCCGAGCCGGCGGATCCACTCGTCCGGCGGAGGTTTGCCGAGTGCGTTCAGTGCGTCGGCGATCGGGACCGTTCCCGGCTCGGCAGGGACCATGCCGGTGCCGAGGGTGTAGGTCAGCAGATCCCGCAGCGTTATCGGGCGTTTCGCCGCAGCGGTGTCGTCCAGTGGCCCGTGGGGATCGGCGAGCACGGTCATGTCCGCCAGCTCCGGGAGGAGGTCGTCGACCGGGTCATCGAGGCGAAGGGTGCAGTCCTCGACGAGCGTCATCGCACACGCGGCGACGATCGGCTTCGTCATCGAGCCCATGCGACAGATCGTGTCGCCCGCCATCGGTGTCCCCGACCCTACGCCCTCGAACGCGAGATTGCCCGTTGCTTCGATGTGCACCTCGCCGTGGCGGGCGAGGACGGCCACCACACCCGGGACGAAGCCGGAGTCGACGTGCCGCTCGAGCAGCTCTCGCACCCGAGCCAAACGCCTCGACGAGAAGCCACCAGTTGGCACCTGCCTCCTCCTCATCTCGTCGGTTCGCAAGCTACACGTTGCGCGACGACCGCACGTTCGCGAGGACGTTAGCAAGAGACCCCGTCCGAGCAATACCGGTCATCGGCATGTGAGTGTGCCGCCACGGCCGCTCCGGTGTCACCGACTGTAACCAGGATGACGGAGCAATTAAGGCCGGCTGTCATGCATGTGCTGGGACGGATTTATCATGCATGTGGTGGGACAAGACAGGTCGGGCAGCAGCCCGGTCACTGCTCGGCAGTGACTTGCCGCCGACGATGCCAACACCAACCAGAACTGCCACTACCGACGACGCGGCTACCCTTGCCGGCGCAAATCCGGGTAACGGCGGTCTGGCATGATCACGACGTGCCGGACCCGGAGCCCACCGACGGCAAGCCGACGGTGCGCAGCGTTCGGCGTACTGCTGCCATTGCGTCGTGTCTCCGTAGCGCTGACGGGCTTGGGCGGGCCAGTCCGGGTTCCACTGGGGGCCGAAGATCGCGGCCTGCTGCTCGACGGTCAGCAGCAGGCCGCGCTCGTGGGCGGCGATCATCCGATCCAGGTCAGCGCTGAGCTGCTGGAGGTGGTCGATCCGTCGGGCAACCTGGGTGCGCTGCGCGCGCAATGCGCCAGGCACGTCTGCGGTCGAGTCGTCCAAGATGGCCCGAATCCTGTCCAGGCAGAGGCCGATCTCCCGGTAGGCGGCGATGCGGTGTAGGCGTTCCAGATCGCCAGCAGTGTAGAGCCGGTATCCGGCAGTCGTGCGCAGCGACGGTCGCGCCAGACCGATGTCATCCCAGTGGTGCAGCGCGCGGACCCAGACGCGTCGAGACCTGACCGACGGTCAGGCCATCGGCGTCAGTGGCATCAGGCATGCTCCTCATTGTCGCCGCGACCGACGCCCGGTGGGGTGATCCCGATGGCTTGAAGGTTCCGCGCCTCCTGACTGGCCGGATCAAAGGGCTTCGCCGCAGTGAAAACGATCCGTGCGTTCTCGGGGGTGATCACCTCCACATCGCGGGTATTCCAGGGAGTATCCCGTGGGCCATCGACCGATTTCGGGCTCAACGCACGACAGGCCTCGACAAGGGAATCGATCTGGCTAAGCACGCACGCGAAACTGAAGCTCATCGCTGGTGTCTGCGCCGAAACGCTCGCCGCCGAGACGAGGAGTACGTCCTGGAACGCCCACCGGCGCAGATGCACAAGCCTGCCGGGGATGCTGAACAGCTCGAAGAACCCGAGCCCACGAATCCAGAAGTCCGTCGACGCCGCCAAATCGCTCGTGGGGATCGTCACGAACGCGGGCATTCCATAGATGCCCCGGAACGGCTCCGGCGCAACCGCATCCGGGCCGGGAGCGGGCACGGGACTCATCTCAAAAGCGTTGTAGTAGTCACTCATGTACCCCACCCTCCGGCCTCACTCAACGTGAGGGTCAAGCCGGGTTCGTGAATCCGGTCCTTTCGCTGCGATGCGACCAACGTCGTGACCGGGTAACCCTGCGGGTGTCTGCCGTTCTCCGCCGTCGCCCGCGCCGTGATCGCCATCGCCCGCGACGACGACGCCCGAGACGGGTCGTGCGTGATGAGCCAGGCAAAGAACAACCTTGGCCGGCTCGACCTGCCCTCGCGCTACACGCACACGCCGGCCGACTTTCACCGGCTCATCCAAGGCACTTTCGCGCCCGCTGCTGACGATTCGCTGACGAAGGACGACAACCATCGATCGAAGGAGCCGAGAGCGGACGGGGAAGATGCCCCGTGAACTGCACGAGAGCTGAGTGGAGCCCAGGGGACTCGAACCCCTAACCCCTGCCTTGCAAAGGCAGTGCTCTGCCAGTTGAGCTAGGGCCCCGGGACGGACAACCGCCGCCGGTGCTGTCAGGCGGGAGCGGTCAGCGCAGGTCGGGCGCGGTGGTCGCCTCGTGCCACAGGGCGCGCTCGTCGTTGGAAGCCTTGACCCTCTTAACCACCAGGGCGGCCACGCCAACGACGCCGGCCAGGATGAGCAGCTTCTTGAACATGGGGCCTACCCCTCGCGCTCGACTATCGTCGGACGGTGCGGTGGGGCTAGCTGGAATCGAACCAGCGACCTCAGAGTTATCAGCTCTGCGCTCTAACCGACTGAGCTATAGCCCCGCATTGCGACGAGCAAGGTTAACCCATCCGCCGACCAGGCCCCAAATCGGGGTCGGCACCGAGGTCGGGCACCTGCCGCGCCCCTGAACCTACCCGAGCGTCGCGCGGCCCGCCCAGCGACTTTCGCGCGCGTCGCCGGGGCACCCGCCGTGGGCGCCCCGGCGACCGGGATGGTTCAGTCGCGCTCGGCGAGGGTCAGCTCGATGCCGCCGACCAGGTCCGCGCAGACGTTGTAGACGAACGCGCCCAGCGTGGCGAGCGCCGTGAACAGGACGACGTTGACCAGACCGATCAGCGCCGAGCTGAGGATCACGCCCTTGGCGGTGATCTGGAAGCCGCTGGCGTTCTGGCCGCCGCCCGCACTGACCAGGTCGGTCAGGCTGTCGTTGACGCTGGCGAACACACCCATCGCGTCGAGGGCCAGGTAGAGCACCGACGTGGCGACCACCACGACGATGAAGAGCACCACCGACACGGCGAAGGCGAACTTCATCACCGACCAGGGGTCGATCCGCCTGAGGTTCAGCCGGGCCCGGCGAGGCCCGCGCGAGGCGGCCGAGCTGACCGACGTACGCGCGGCGCGTACCGCCTCACCCACCCGCGCGGCCCCGACGGCGGCCGCGCCGCTGATCCCCGGCGGCAGACCGCCACCGTTGGGGCGACCGCTGCCGGCCGGACGGGCACCGTCCGCCTGGGGCTTCGCGGTGCCGGTGACCCGGGGCTGGGTGCCGGTGGCCCCGGTCGCCCGCGGCTGGGTGCCGGTGCTGCCCGCGGATGACGCCTGACCTGGCCGGGCGCTGATCGGCTGGGTGGTGGACGGCCCCGCCGTCGACGTGGCGGTGCCACCGGCGCTCGGCGCGTTGGTCCCCGCCTGCTCGGTCATGCCCGCCGGGTCCGAATTCTCGGCGGGCTTGTCCGGCGGTGGCGTCATCCCGGGAGCCCGGGTGAATTTCGGGGCAGGCGCGTCGGCGGGGACGGTCGCCCGGCCCACGGCCGCGCGGCCGGTCGCTGGTGTGCCGCCTTTCGCGGCCTCCTCGTCGACCGGGTTGGCCGAGGTCCCCGTGTTCCCCGACTTCGCCTGTGTCTCCGTCATTCAACTAGTCCTGTTCGTCAGGCTCGTCGGCATTGCGAGCAATCGCCACGATAGTCACGCCGTCCGGGAGGTCCATCAGCTTGACCCCCATTGTGTTCCGATCACGCGTACGGCGTACAGGCTTCACCGGAGTCCGGATGACACCACCGTTGCTGGTGATGGCGAACAGCTCGTCGTCCGGGTCGATCACCACCGCGCCGACCAGACCACCACGGCGCTCTGTGATCTTCGCGGTCAGCACACCTTTACCTCCCCGGCCCTGCACCGGGTATTCCTCGATCGGGGTACGTTTCGCGTATCCCCCGTTCGTGGCCACCAGGACGTCCAGGCCTTCCCGGACCACCTCCATGGCCAGCAGCTCGTCGTCCTCGCTGAACCGCATGCCGATCACGCCCGAGGTGGCCCGGCCCATCGGGCGCAGCGCCTCGTCGGTGGCGTTGAACCGGATCGCCTGCGCCTTCTTGGAGACCAGCAGCAGGTCGTCCTCCCCCGCCACCAGCGCAGCACCGACCAGCTCGTCCTCATCGCGCAGGTTGATCGCGATGATTCCGCCGGAACGGTTGGAGTCGAACTCCTCAAGCCGCGTCTTCTTCACCAGGCCGTTCTTCGTGGCCAGTACCAGGTAGGGGGCCACCTGGTAGTTCGGAATCTCGATGATCTGCGCGATCTGCTCGTCCGCTTGGAAGGCGAGCAGGTTGGCCACGTGCTGGCCCTTGGCCACCCTACTGGCTTCCGGGAGCTCGTATGCCTTGGCCCGGTAGACCCGGCCCTTATTGGTGAAGAACAGGATCCAGTCGTGCGTCGAGCAGACGAAGAAGTGGCTGACGATGTCGTCCTGCCGCAGCGTGGCGCCGCTGACGCCCTTGCCGCCCCGCCGCTGCGACCGGTAGAGGTCGACCTTGGTCCGCTTGGCGTACCCGGTGCGGGTGATGGTGACCACCACGTCCTCGCGGGCGATCAGGTCCTCCATCGAGACCTCGCCGTCGAACGGCACGATCTTTGTCCGCCGTTCGTCACCCCACTTCGCGATGATCTCGCCGAGTTCCTCGGAGACGATCTTCCGCTGCCGCTCCGGCTTGGCGAGGATGTCCTTGAGGTCGGCGATCTCGATTTCCAGCTTGGCCAGGTCGTCGAGGATCCGCTGCCGCTCCAGGGCGGCGAGCCGGCGCAGCTGCATGTCCAGGATCGCGGTGGCCTGGATCTCGTCGATCTCCAGCAGCCGGATCAGGCCCTGCCGGGCGTCCTCGACCGTGGGCGAGCGCCGGATCAGGGCGATCACCTCGTCGAGCGCGTCGAGCGCCTTGGCCAGACCGCGCAGGATGTGCGCCCGCTCCTCGGCCTTGCGCAGCCGGAACGCGGTCCGCCGCCGGATGACCTCGATCTGGTGCTCGACGTAGTAGCGGATGAACTGGGCCAGGTTGAGCGTGCGCGGCACCCCGTCGACCAGCGCCAGCATGTTGGCGCCGAAGGTCTCCTGGAGCTGGGTGTGCTTGTAGAGGTTGTTCAGCACCACCTTGGCGACCGCGTCGCGCTTGAGCACCAGCACCAGCCGCATCCCGGTACGCCCGGAGGACTCGTCGCGGATGTCGGCGATGCCGGCGAGCTTGCCCTCCTTGATCAGCTCGGCGATCCGCTCGGCGAGGTTGTCCGGGTTGACCTGGTACGGCAGCTCGCTGACCACCAGCGCGGGCCGGCCGCGCTTGTCCTCCTCGACCTCCACCACGGCGCGCATCCGGATCGAACCCCGCCCGGTGCGGTACGCGTCCTGGATGCCGGCCATGCCCACGATCAGGCCGTGGGTCGGGAAGTCCGGCCCCTTGACGATCTCCAGCAGGGCCTCGAGGGTGGTGGCCTCGTCGACCTCCGGGTGCTCCAGGCACCACTGCACCGCCGCGCCGATCTCCCGCAGGTTGTGCGGCGGGATCTTGGTCGCCATGCCGACGGCGATGCCCTCGGAACCGTTGATCAGCAGGTTCGGGATCCGGGACGGCAGGATGGTGGGCTCCTTGGCCCGGCCGTCGTAGTTGTCCTGCATATCGACGGTGTCCTCGTCGATATCCCGCATCATCTCCATCGCCAGCGGGTCGAGCTTGCACTCGGTGTACCGCATGGCCGCCGCCGGATCATTACCCGGCGAGCCGAAGTTGCCGTTGCCGTCGACCAGCGGGTACCGCAGCGACCAGGGCTGCGCCATCCGGACCAGCGCGTCGTAGATGGGCGAGTCGCCGTGAGGGTGGAACTGACCCATCACGTCGCCGACGACCCGGGAGCACTTCACGTAGCCGCGGTCCGGCCGGTAGCCGGAGTCGAACATCGCGTAGAGGATCTTGCGGTGGACCGGCTTGAGCCCGTCCCGGACGTCCGGCAGAGCCCGCCCGACGATGACGCTCATCGCGTAGTCGAGGTAGGAGCGCTGCATCTCCACCTCGAGCCCGACCGGTTCGATGCGGTCGCGTGCGGCGACGGCGCCGGCGGTCTCGGGGACCTCGGGCTCGTTCGGTGTGGACTCGGGGGTATCGGTCACTGTTAACCCTTATCAGACTCAGAGTCGTTTTCGTGCTGTGGATAACGGCTGTGGAAATCGGCCATGCTGTGGATAACTCTGTGGATCGACGGGCCGACCGGTGGATGCCCGGGCCGCCCGTCGAACTCCGTCAGATGTCCAGGAACCGGACGTCCTTGGCGTTGCGCTGGATGAACGAGCGGCGCGCCTCGACGTCCTCACCCATCAGCACGCTGAACAACTCGTCGGCGGTGGCCGCGTCGTCGAGCGTGACCTGACGCAGCGTACGCGTCGCCGGGTTCATCGTGGTCTCCCACAGCTCGGGGTAGTTCATCTCGCCGAGCCCCTTAAACCGCTGGATGTCGTCCGGCCTGGCGTTCGGCTTCTTCTGCTGGCGCAGCGCGATCAGGCCGTCCCGCTCCCGGTCCGAGTACGCGTACTGCGCGTCGTCGCCCTTCTTGTTCCACTTGATCTTGTAGAGCGGCGGGGCGGCCAGGTAGACGTGCCCCAGCTCGACCAGCGGCCGCATGAAGCGGAACAGCAGGGTCAGCAGCAACGTCTGGATGTGCTGGCCGTCGACGTCGGCGTCGGCCATCAGCACGATCTTGTGATAGCGCAGCTTCTCGATGTCGAAGTCGTCGTGGATGCCGGTGCCCAGCGCGGTGATCAGCGCCTGGACCTCGTTGTTCTTCAGCACCCGGTCGATCCGGGCCTTCTCCACGTTGAGGATCTTGCCGCGGATCGGCAGGATCGCCTGGGTCCGGGGGTCGCGCCCCTGCTTGGCCGAGCCGCCGGCCGAGTCACCCTCGACGATGAAGACCTCCGACTCACGCGGGTCGGTGGACTGGCAGTCGGCCAGCTTGCCCGGCATCGAGCCGGACTCCAGCAGCGACTTGCGCCGGGCCAGCTTGCGGGCCTGCTGCGCGGCGATCCGGGCCCGCGCCGCCTGGGACGCCTTCTGGATGATGATCTTCGCCTCGGCCGGGTTGCGCTCGAACCAGTCGACCAGCCACTCGTTGCACACCCGCTGCACGAAGCTCTTCACCGGGGTGTTGCCGAGCTTGGTCTTCGTCTGCCCCTCGAACTGGGGGTTGGCCAGCTTCACCGAGATGATCGCGGCCAGCCCTTCGCGGATGTCCTCGCCAGAGAGCTTCTCGTCGCCCTTGAGCAGCTTCTTGTCCGCGCCGTAGCGGTTGACCACGCTGGTCAGCGCGGCGCGGAAGCCCTCCTCGTGGGTGCCGCCCTCGTGGGTGTTGATCGTGTTGGCGAAGGTGTAGACGGACTCGCCGTACGATTCGTTCCACTGCATGGCGATCTCGACCGACATGCCCTCTTCCTCGGCGCCGAACTCGACCACCGTCTTGTGGATCGGGTTCTTCGAGGCGTTCAGGTGCCGGACGAAGTCGGCGATACCGCCCTTGTAGAGGAAGGTGACCTCGCGCGGCTTGCCCTCCTCGCCCTCCGGCACCCGCTCGTCGAGCAGGTGGATGGTGAGGCCGCGGTTGAGGAAGGCCATCTCCTGCAGCCGCCGGTAGATGGTCTGGAAGTCAAAGTCGACCGTCTCGAAGACGTTCGGGTCCGGCCAGAAGGAGACCGCCGAGCCGGTACGGTTGGTCGGCTCGCCCTTCTCCAGCGGGCTCGGCTTGGAGTTGGCGTACTGCTGCCGCCACACGAAGCTGTCCTTGTGGATCTCCACAGCCATCTTCGTGGAGAGCGCGTTCACCACCGAGACGCCGACACCGTGCAGACCGCCGGAGACGGCGTACGCCTTGCCGTCGAACTTGCCGCCCGCGTGCAGCACGGTCAACGCGACCTCGACACCCGGCTTCTTCAGCTTCGGGTGCAGGTCGACCGGGAAGCCGCGGCCGTTGTCGGTGACCCGGACGCCACCGTCGGCCAGCAGCACCACGTCGATGGTGTCGCAGTACCCGGCCAGCGCCTCGTCGACCGCGTTGTCGACGACCTCCCACACGAGGTGGTGCAGACCGCGCTCCCCGGTCGACCCGATGTACATACCGGGGCGCTTGCGGACCGCCTCCAACCCCTCGAGGACGGTGATCGACTCGGCGCCGTACTCCTGCTTGTCCTGCGCTGCCACCCTCGGCCACTTTCTCGCGCCGTCCACGCCGGGCGGCGCGTCGGGCACGGGTTCGGCGGACAGCGCGCGACGTCGACGCGCGGACCGGTACCGGGGACAATTCCGGGGTACGAGTCGAACGCGCCGGTCGCCGCGGTTTGCCCGCGGATCGCGATCGGCTCGACCCGACGTGGACAATGATCGCGGGCCCGCACCGGGCCCGTGTCTCGTCGCTCCGCACCGGGTCTTCGTCTCGGGGTCAATCTTACTGCGCGCTAGCGACAGAACCACCACTCGGCACCCCCGCGAGGCGGCTGAGACCTCCGTAGCGGGCCGATCCGCGCCGTCCGCGACTCCCCCTACACGCGAGGGGCACTCCGGGGGCGCGACCGGCCGACGGCCGGCACCGGGTGGGCAGCGCCGGAGCCGGACACGCCGTACGCTCACGGGCGCCGCCGGCGTCAGCCTTGATCTTTGCCGGCTGGAACCGGACGATCGACCCGATCGAACGGACACGCGCGCTTGAGAGGTGACGACAGATGGGGCTGGACAACGTCGCGGTGCACTGGCCGCGGACCGGCCGCTTCTACGACCCGGTCGCACCGGCCGAGTTCGTCGACTTCGGCGAGATCGTCGACATGCCGCGCATCTCCGCGCCGACCGCAGCGCTCGCCGAGCTGATCGCCAAGACCGGCACCGTCCGGGCGACCGCGTACACCGAGCTGGTGGACCTGCTGCTCGGCCTGGAAGGTGTGCTCTACGCCACAGACGCGGCCGCCGAGGACGAGGATCCGGTGATCGACCCCGACGGCTGCGGCTGGATCGCCGGCGGCATCGAGCGGTTCGTGGCCGGTCACCGCGAGCACGGCGAGGCGGTGACCTTCGAGTCGGTGAGCGAGGTGTTGCGGTCGCTGCTCGCCGACGGCCGCCTGGCCGAGCAGCAGCTGCGCTGGCTGGACGGCCGGTTGAACGCGCTGCGCGACGAGAGCGGCGCCCCGCCGCAGTGGAGCTTCACCTGTGCCGAACTCAGCGTGCTGGCCGCCTTCTACCGCCGCTGCGCCGACCGGGGCTTCGCCGTCTACGCCGACGCCTGACCGCTCTCCGGCCTCATCGCGGCCGGGCCCGGCCTTGTCGCGGAGGGCCCGGCCGGGGAGCGGTCAGCCGTAGGTGTCCCGCGGTCCCCGGCCACGGACTCGCCGGGGGCCCTTGGACCAGGACGGCGCCGCCGGGCCGTGGATGTGCAGCTTGCGCACCACGTTGTGGCCGACCTCGCGGGCGATCTGCCGCAACAGCGAGCCGGCGAGCAGCCGCAGCTGGGTGGCCCAGGCGGTCGAGCGGGCCTCGACGGTCAGCTCGCCGTCTTCCAGCTTGACCGGGCGGCTGTGCTGGGCCACCTCCGGCCCGACCACCCGCTCCCAGGCGCCGAAGACCGTTGCCTCGGCGGCCGGCTGCTGCCAGCCGCGCGCCTTCACCAGCCGGTCGAGCACCGCGCCGAGCGGCTGCGGGTCACGCGGGTCCGGCCCCGGACCGGAGTAGCCGCGCAGCCGCCGTTCGCCTCCCCCGGCTCCGCCGCCGGCGGAGCCGCCCCGTCGGGTCCGGGCTGCCGCCTGCCGCCGGGCCATGGCCGCGTCCAGCACCGCGCGCGCCAGCTCCGGCCCGGAGACCCCGTCGGCCGCCCCGGCCACGGGATCCGCGCCGGCCCCGGGCGAGGGATCCGCGCGGCTTGCGGGGTCCGGGGCGGCCCGACCGCCCGCCCCGGTTCCGGCGGCGGCGGTACGCGCACCACGCCCCCTGGTCGAGGCGGCGCGACCCGGCCGCCCGGTCGGGTCACCAGCTCCGGTGCCGCGCTCCGGTTCATCCGACACGGCGCACCGTCCCCCCACCCACCTCGTACCGGGCGCCGCGCAGGGCGGCCGGCACGTCGTCGTCCACCGCGCAGGTGACCAGGAGCTGGGCGGCCCCGCCGACCAGCTCCGCCAGTCGCTCCCGCCGCCCGGCGTCCAGCTCGGCGAAGACGTCGTCGAGCACCAGCACCGGCTCGATCCCGTCGGCGCGCAGCAGGTCGTAGCCGGCCAGCCGCAGCGCCAGGGCGTACGACCAGGACTCGCCGTGGCTGGCGTACCCCTTGGCGGGCAGCGGGCCGAGGGTCAGGGTGAGGTCGTCGCGGTGCGGGCCGACCAGGGTGGTGCCCCGCTCGATCTCCGCCGACCGGGACCCGGTGAGGGCGGCGGCCAGGGCCTCGGCCAGCGCCGCCCGGTCGGTGGTCGGCTCGGGCAGCTCCACCGACGGCCGGTACGCTATCCCGGCCGCGCCGTGCCCGGCTGCCACCGCGTCGTACGCCTTGGTCACGTGCGGGGCGAGCGCGGCGACCAGCTCCAGCCGGCCGGCGAGCAGCTCGGCGCCCTGCCGGGCGAGGTGGGTGTCCCAGACCGCGAGAGTCGACAGGTCCCCGCCCCGGGAGCCACCGGTCTTACGAGCCAGGTAGGCGGTGCGCAGCAGGGCGTTGCGCTGCTTGACCACCCGCTCGTAGTCGGCGCGCACCCCGGCGTACCGGGGTTGGCGGCTGACCAGCAGGTCGTCGAGGTAGCGGCGGCGCTCGGCCGGGTCGCCCCGGACGAGTTCCAGGTCCTCCGGGGCGAAGAGCACCAGCCGCAGCGCGCCGAGCACGTCCCGGGCCCGGCGGGCCGGCGAGCGGCCGAGCCGGGCCCGGTTGGCCTTGCCGGGCACGATCTCCAGTTCGACCAGGAGTTCCCGGCCCTCGTGCGCCACCGCGCAGCGGACCACGGCCGAGCTGGCGCCCATCCGGACCAGCGGGGCGTCCGTGGCGACCCGGTGCGAGTCCAGGGTCGCCACGTAGCCGAGCGCCTCAACCAGGTTGGTCTTGCCGACGCCGTTCGGGCCGACCAGCACGTTCGCCCCCGGTTCGAGGTCCACGCCGACCCGCTCGTACGAACGGAAGTCGACCAGTTCGAGCCGACGGACGTACACAGGCTGCGGCGGCGGTCAGCGCTTGCGGACGGCGTGCCCGCCGAACTGCTGGCGCAGCGCGGCGACGGCCTTCATGGCGGGCGAGTCGTCCTGCCGGGAGGCGAACCGGGCGAACAGCGAGGCGGCGATGACGTTCAGCGGCACGGCCAGCCGAACCGCCTCGTCCACCGTCCACCGGCCCTCACCGGTGTCCTCGGTGTAACCGCTCAGCTCGGCCAGCTCCGGGTCCTCCTCGAGGGCCAGGTCGAGCAGGTCGAGCAGCCAGGAGCGGACGACGGTGCCCTCGCGCCAGGACTTGAACACGCCCGGCACGTTGGTGACCAGCTCGGACTTCGCCAGCAGCTCGTAGCCCTCGGCGTAGGCGTGCATCAGGCCGTACTCGATGCCGTTGTGCACCATCTTGGCGTAGTGCCCGGCGCCGACCGGCCCGGCGTGCACGAAACCGAACTCGCCTGGCGGCTTCAGCGACTCGAAGATCGGCATGAGCCGGTCCACGTGTTCCCGGGCGCCACCCACCATGAGCGCGTAGCCGTTCTGCCGGCCCCAGACGCCACCGGAGACGCCGACGTCGAGGTAGCCGATGCCGCGCTCGTTCAGCCGCTCGGCCCGGGGCGCGTCGTCGCTGAACCGGGAGTTGCCGCCGTCGATGATGATGTCGCCGGCACCGAGCACGCCGGCGAGTTCGTCGATGGTCGCGTCGGTCACGCCGGCCGGGACCATCACCCAGACCGCCCGGGGCGACTCCAGCTTCTCCGCCAGCTCCGCCAGGCTCGCGACATCGCTCAGCTGCGCGTTGTGGTCGAAACCGACCACCTCATGCCCGGCGGCGCGCAACCGCTCGCGCATGTTGCCGCCCATCCGGCCGAGCCCTACCAGGCCGAGCTGCATCTTGTTCCTACCTCCGTGCGTGCGGGTCTTCTCGGGTGCGATCAGCGGGAAACGCGGATCGGCATGATCAGGTACCGGTACCCGGGGATGACCTCGCCATCCTCACCGGCGGGCGAAATCACCGCCGGTTTGAAGGCGTCGACGAACGAGAGCACGGCGAACTGGGCCCCCAGGTTGGCGAGGCCGTCGATCAGGTACTGGGGGTTGAAGCCGATGGTGAGCGGGTCGCCGGTGAAGGTCGCCTCCATCGCCTCGCTGGCCCGCGCCTCCTCGGTGCCGCCGGCCTCGACCACCAGCCCGTCGCCGCTGAAGCTGAGCAGCACCGGGGTGGTGCGCTCGGCGACCAGGGCGACCCGCTTGACCACCTCGATCAGGGCGCTGACCGGCACCCGGGCCTCGGCGTTGTGGGAGGTCGGGAAGAGCGAGCGCACCGGCGGGTAGTTGGCGCCGTCGAGCAGCCGGCTGGTGGTCCGCCGGGTGCCACCGGCGAAGCCGATCATGCCCTCGCCGGCGGCACCCTGGGAGAGCGCCATGGTGACCTGCCCGCCGAGCGGGCCGAGCGCCTTGGCGGTGTCGTGCAGCGTGCGGGCCGGCACCAGGGCGTTGAGGCTGACGTCGGGGTCGTCCGGGTGCCACTCCATCTCGCGCAGGGCCAGCCGGTAACGGTCGGTGGCGAGCATGGCGATGCTGCTGCCGTTGAGTTCGATCCGGACGCCGGTCATCATCGGCAGCGTCTCGTCGCGGCCGGCGGCCACGGCGACCTGGCCGACGGCGGCGGCGAACGCGGCCGCGTCGAGGGTGCCGGCGCTCTCCGGCATCTCCGGCAGGGTCGGGTAGTCCTCCACCGGCATGGTGGGCAGCGTGAACCGGGCGCTGCCGCAGACGAGTTCGAGGTGCGCGCCGACCGCGGCGATGTCGACCGGCTTGGCGGGCAGCGCCTTGGTGATCTCGGCCAGCAGCCGGCCGGAGACCAGGGCGGCCCCGTCGGCGTCCCCCTGCACCTCGACGGTGACCTGGCTGGAAACCTCGTAGTCGAACCCGGAGACCTGGAGGTTGCCGTCCGTGACGCGGAGCATCACGCCGGCCAGCACCGGTACGGACGGCCGGTTGGGCAGGCTCTTCGCGGTCCAGGCCACGGCCTCGGCGAGCGCGTCTCGCTCCACTCGGAACTTCATCAATGCCTCCGCGTCGACGTCAGCGACAACTCTCTCATGCCGACCGCTGCCTACCGACCCGCCTGACCGTGCGGGTACCCATCGCACCTTAGGGCGCGAGGGCATCGGCTGTGCGCCCGACCCCGTGGACTCCCGATGCCGATGGCCGCCGACGGCGGCCCGCGGCCCGATCCACAGGAAGTCCAACGGTGATGATTGGTTTTTGTTGTTTTAGAAGAGATAACTCATCGTCTTCATCGCACCTGTGCAAACTGTGGAGAACCGGCGTCGGTGCAGGTCAGACAGGTTATCCACCGGTGGCTTCGCTGTGGAGAACCGGGGGTACAACCGGTGTTCCGATCCACAGGCGGTCGCCGCTGCCGGGTTGTCCACCGTTGTCCACCGGTTGTCCACCGGTAATCCACCGACTTTCTCCCCAGCGCTGTGGATCGTCCGCGACGCCTCGATCGGCGTCATCCCCAGAACCTTCAACAGCCCACCCACAGGTCGACCGTTGGCGGTGGACAAACTCGTGGTCGTCCCCAGGCGTCCACAGCGTCGTCCCCAGGGTTTCTCCACAGCCTGTGGGTAACCGGGCCCGGACGGAGCGTGGTTGTCCACCGTCGGTGGACAACGAGCTGTGGACAACGATCGGACGTGTGGACGGTCACGGGCTTGATGCTGTGGTCTACACCATGTCGAGGGTCAAGTAGATGTCCGGCTGCGGACAGCAGAAGCGCCGGGCCGAGGGGCGGCCGGGCGCGTGCCGACCAGCAACCCGGCGTGACGTGGCGGTGGAACCAGCCGGCCGTGGATGTGGCCGGGAAAACTCCGGTCAACGTGCCCGGGTGCCCGCCGTCGGCAACACGGGGATGGCGTACGCCGCTCAGGTGTTCTGCTTGATCCGGTTGGTCAGCTCGGCGATCTGGTTGTACAGCGACCGGCGCTCGGCCATCTGCTGGCGGATCTTGCGGTCGGCGTGCATCACCGTGGTGTGGTCCCGCCCGCCGAACGCCTGCCCGATCCTGGGCAGTGACAGGTCGGTCAGCTCGCGGCACAGGTACATGGCGACCTGGCGGGCGTTGACCAGCACCCGGGACCGGGAGTGCCCGCGCAGGTCCTCCAGGCTCACCCCGAAGTAGTCGGCGGTGGAGACCATGATCTGGTCGGCGGTGATCTCCGGTCCGGCGCCGTCCGGGATGAAGTCCCGCAGCACCTCCTCCGCCAGGGACAGCTCGACGGTGGAGCGGGTCAGGCTGGCGAACGCGGTCACCCGGATCAGCGCGCCCTCCAGCTCCCGGATCGAGTTCGACACCCGGGAGGCGATGAACTCCAGCACGTCCGGCGGGGCGAAGAGACGCTCCTGCGCGGCCTTCTTCTGCAGGATCGCGATCCGGGTCTCCAGGTCCGGCGGCTGGATGTCGGCGAGCAGGCCCCACTCGAACCGGGTCCGCAGCCGGTCCTCCAGCGTCGCCAGCTGCTTCGGCGAGCGGTCGGAGGTGATCACGATCTGCTTGTTCGCGTTGTGCAGGGTGTTGAAGGTGTGGAAGAACTCCTCCTGGGTGCGCTCGCGGTTCTCCAGGAACTGGATGTCGTCGATCAGCAGGATGTCGACGTCGCGGTAGCGCCGCTGGAACGCGCTGGTCTTGTCGTCCCGGAGCGAGTTGATGAAGTCGTTGGTGAACTCCTCGGTCGAGACGTACCGCACCGAGCGGGCGTTTCCCAGCGTCGTGGCGTAGTGCCCGATCGCGTGCAGCAGGTGGGTCTTACCCAGCCCGGAACTGCCGTAGATGAACAGCGGGTTGTACGCCTTCGCCGGCGACTCGGCCACCGCCACGCTCGCCGCGTGGGCAAACCGGTTCGATGAGCCGATGACGAACGTCTCGAACATGTACTTCGGGTTGAGCCGGTTGCCGCCGCCCTCCGGGCTGCCGGGCAGCCGCCGGTCGTCCCGGCCGCCCGGCCGGTGCTCCGCGCCACTCCGACCGGGGCCGCTGTCCGTGCCGCCGTCCCGGGGCAGTGCCCGGATCAGGTGCTGGTCCCGCGGGGAGGCACCGTCCTCCCGGTAGCGGGGCTCGAACCCGCGGGCGTCGGCGGTCGGCGGGTCGAGGCGGGGGGCCCGCCCGTCGAAGCCGCCCCGGTCGGCGGGCCCTGGCCCCGCCCGGTCGGGCCGTGGCGGTTCCGCGAAGGCGGTACTGAACAGGGCCTCCTGACCGTCGGGGCCGATCGGACCGGGCCGGTGGCCGTCCGCGGCCGGCGGATCGATCCGCCGTTCCGGATGGGCCTGCTCGGGTATGAGCGGAGGCTGCCGCCCCGCGTCGGCCGCGACGTCGTCCCGGTGGCCGGCGGCACCGTCGAACGGCCCGGGCCCGGCACCGAACTCCGTGGGCCCGTCTTCGAACTCGGTCGGTCGGCCGCCGTGCTCCGCCGGCCCCGGCTCCGGGGCGCTGCGGTAGACGGTGCCCGCCGAGCGGCCGGAACCGCCCTCGGAGACCCGGACGGTGACCGCGACCTGGATCGGCCGGCCCAGCCGGCGGGTGAGGGCCTCGGTGATCGCCGGGCGCAGCCGCGACTCGATCACGTCCCGGGTGAAGGCATCCGGGACGGAGAGCAGCACGGTGTCCTCGACGATGGCACGCAGCCGGGTCAGCCGCAGGTACGCCCGCTGCTGCGCGGAGATGATCTCGTCGGCGAGCTCGTCCGTCGTCGCCGCCCACACCGCGGCAAGGTCGGTCGTACCGGCCACCGTCGTGCCACCCCCTCGCCTCTGCTCCCGGACGCCGCCGTCCTCCCCAGTCGGCCGTCCCGGGCCCGCCGCGTTCGAGCGGGTGGAACTCACCCACCCGGACGGCCGACCGGTCCTCGTCCACAAGTTATCCACAGCCTGTGTACGTACCGATTGTGGCCGCCCGTCGGAAGCGGGTCGGACCTGCCCCCAGCCCACGGGCGCTGAAGCGGGTTCACCGTGCCGAACGATTCACTACCGTGTCCGGTCTTGCCCCGCCAGCGACGACCGGACTTCGACGCTGACCGCAATCGGGCACGGTAACAGCGTTGTCCACGCGCCATCAACCGCCGGGGCGTGGCGCCCCTTGTCGGTATCAGCGAAAACCGCCGCATCGGTCGGTCACGCGGTGCGGACATGCCCCGGGCCGTGCCGCCCCGCCTGGTCCGCGCCCCCGCCGTCCGCCCTGGTAGAGGTGTTTGACGCTCGTTGCCCCCCTGCGTAGGCTGGAGCGGCTGCTCTCTCGCCCTCTGCTAGGGTGATGGGTGCTTGCTGTCCGCGGTCGCTTCCCCGCATCGCCGAGGTCCCGCATCGCCGGGCAGCACCGATCGGAGGCCACCGGCGCGGTGGCCTGGACCACCACACGACCCCGGCGGTCCCGTCGCCCGGGGCGTACGACAACGGAGAGCCTGACGTGAGCAAGCGCACCTATCAGCCGAACAACCGCCGGCGCGCGAAGACCCACGGCTTCCGGCTGCGCATGCGCACCCGTGCCGGCCGTGCCATCCTCTCGACCCGTCGCGCCAAGGGCCGCACCCGCCTGTCGGCCTGAGGCCGACCGGGTCCGGTCCGGGGGACGTGGGCAGTCGTGCTGGCGGCCGCACAGCGACTGCGGCGCAGCACCGACTTCGCCGCAGCGGTCCGCGGCGGCCGGCGAGCCGGCCGCGGTGCCGTCGTCGTCCACCTGAGCCCGCCAGCGCCCCTCGAAGCAACCGCAGCAACCTCGCCGGAGCCGGCGCGGAGCACGGGTGCGGAGCAGACCTCCGCGCCGACCCGCGCCGGCTTCGTCGTGTCCAAGGCCGTCGGGCCGGCAGTGGTCCGCAACCGGGTCCGCCGGCGGCTGCGGCACCTGGTCCGCGAGCGGCTGACCGGGCTGCCGGCCGGAAGCACGCTTGTGGTCCGGGCCCTGCCGGCGGCGGCCGACGCGTCGTACTCCCGGCTCGGCGCCGACCTGGACGCGGCGATCGCGGCCGCCCGCGCGCCCAGAGGGCGGCGGTCCCGGTGAGCGCAGGTCCGGCCGTGCCACGGCCCGCGTCGACCGGTGCCCGGGTGCTGACCGCGCCCATCATCGCGTACCGTCGGTGGATAAGTCCGGCTCTGCCGGCCCGCTGTCGGTTCTATCCGTCGTGCAGCGCGTACGCCCTGGAGGCGGTGGCGCGGCACGGTGCGTTCCGGGGAGCCGGCCTGGCGGTCCGGCGGTTGTTGCGCTGCCACCCCTTTCACCCAGGTGGACATGACCCGGTGCCGGAGCCGGGCGGTCGCCGCCGTGCCGATGTGACTGGAGCCTGAGAATTGAGTCTCGACTGGATCTACTACGCGATTTCGTGGATCCTGCTGGCCTGGCATGGGGCCTGGGACGCCATCGGGGTTCCGGTCGGCGCGGTGCTCGGCACCAACTGGGCCTGGATCCTCGCCATCGTCTTCCTGGTGGTCACCGTCCGGGTGATCCTGTTCCCGGTCTTCGTCAAGCAGATCAAGTCGCAGCGGGCGATGCAGGCGCTCCAGCCCCAGGTCAAGGCGCTGCAGGAGAAGCACAAGGGTGACCGGGAGACGCTCCAGAAGGAGATGATGGAGCTCTACCGGAAGGAAAAGGCCAACCCGCTGATGGGCTGCCTTCCGATGTTTCTCCAGATTCCGGTCTTCCTCGGCCTCTTCCACGTGCTGCGCCGGCTCGACCCGGCGAATCAGGGCAAGACCCTCTACGGCTGGACGGTGACCCAGTTCGAGAGCGCCGCGGCGGCGAAGATCTTTACCGCGCCGATCGCCGGCAAGTTCGGCTCGACCGCCGACGAGTTGGCCCGCCTCAACGCCAACGGCACCACGGTCAAGGTCATCGCCGGCATCCTGGTGCTGGTGATGATGGGCACCACCTACCTCACCAGCCGCCAGATGATCCTGAAGACCGGTTGGGCGGAGGACCCGCAGCAGCGGATGATCCAGAAGCTGATGCTCTACGGCATCCCGCTCTCACTGCTGGTCTCCGGCGCGATCTTCCCGATCGGCGTGATCATCTACTGGGTCACCAACAACCTCTTCACCCTCGGCCAGCAGCAGTGGGTGCTCCGCAAGTTCCCGCCGCCGCAGACCGCCAACAGCAAGCCGGGCACTTCGACCCGCAGCGCGGTGCAGCCGGCGAAGATCGGTGGACTGCTCGGCCGGGGCAAGCCGGCCGCCCAGGCGCCGGCCAAGCCCGCCGCGCCGAAGGTCGCCGGCCCGAAGCCGGGCGCGAAGCCGGTCAACCCGAAGAAGGGCCGCCCCGCCAAGCGGCAGGGCTGACCCCCTCCGGGCCGCCATCCGGGACACCGGCGGCGGCCCGTTCCGCACCGTGCAGCCGCCGTGTGCCGGCGCCGGAGCGGAATCGCCGCGCACCGCGTGGCGACGGGCGAAACTGCCCGTACAGACGTGCCCGTGGGCACCGGCGACCTCCCGTCGGCCCCGGGAAACCAGCGGACCCGACGGTCCGGCCGAGCGAGTACGGAGATGAGACCGTGACCGACACCAGCATCCCCCACGCCGACCAGTCCCTGGACGAGGAGGGGACCGAGCCGATCGCGGCGAGCGGCGAGACCGGGGCCGAGGAGGCCGACGCCGAGGCGGGCGTCAAGGAGAAGAAGGCCGTCGCCGAGACCGACCTGTTCCAGCAGAGCGAGATCGCGGCGGACTACGTCGAGGGACTGCTCGACATCCTCGACTACGACGGGGACATCGACGAGCTGGTCTCCGGCGGCCGTCCCGTCGTCGAGGTGGTCGGCGCCCGGCTGCAGAATCTGGTCGGCCAGCGCGGTGCCACCCTGGAGGCGCTCCAGGAGCTGGCTCGGCTCGCCGTCTTCCGGCAGACCGGCTCGCCCAGCCGGCTGCTGCTCGACGTCGGTGGCTACCGGGCGAACCGCCGCAAGGAGCTCGCCGCCGTGGCGAAGAACGCCGTCGAAAAGGTCAAGGAGTACGGCGAGCCGGTCCGCCTGGAGCCGATGTCCGCGTTCGAGCGCAAGTGCGTGCACGACGTGGTCAACGCGATGAGCGGCGTGGAGAGCGAGTCGGAAGGCGTCGAGCCGAACCGGCGCATCGTCGTCCGGCCGGCGGACTGACCGGGTGGCGCACGACGACAACACCACGGCGGGTGCCGTGTCCGGCCCGGGTGGCACGCCGCCCGGGCCGTCGGCTGTCCGCCCCGGCGCACCGTCACCGACCGCCGAGGAGCGTACGCCCGAGCCGGCCGACGCCGTGCTGCCGCCGGAACTGGCCGGCGCGGCCCGGATCCTCTTCGGCGACCGGCTCGACCTGGCCGCCGCGTACGCCGAGTTGCTTGCCACCGACGGTGTGGTGCGCGGGCTGATCGGCCCACGGGAGGCGCCCCGGATCTGGGACCGGCACCTGTTGAACTGCGCCGCGGTGGCGGAGCGCGTCCCGGAGGGCGCGACAGTGCTCGACGTCGGCTCCGGGGCCGGACTGCCCGGGCTGGTGCTGGCGATCGCGCGGCCGGATCTGACCGTGACGCTGATCGAGCCGCTCGCCCGGCGAACCTCCTTCCTCATCGAGGCCGTGCAGCAGTTGGGCCTGACGAGGACCGTGCGGGTGTTCCGGGGCCGGGCGGAGGAAGCGGCGACCGGCGCGGCAGGGACGGCCCCGCTGCGCGGCGACGTCGTTACCGCCCGGGCGGTGGCCCCGCTGGACCGGCTCTCGGTCTGGTGCCTGCCGCTGGCCGTGCCGGGCGGGCGGCTTATCGCACTCAAGGGCGCGTCCGCAGCCGAGGAGGTCGCCGAGCACGCCGCGACGGTGGCGCGGCTGGGTGGCAGTGAGCCGGCGGTGCATCGCTGCGGCGTGGGAGTGGTCGACCCGCCGGCGACCGTGGTCGAGATCGTGCGGGAGCGGGTGGTCGGGCCGATGCGGCCGGCGTCGGCCAGGAAGTCCCGCGGCGGCCGGAACCGGCGTCGCTGATCGTCGCTGCCCCGGGGTTGCCGGTCGCCGGCAGGTGCAGTCGCAGGTCGATGGGCTCATCCCGGGTCGTCCGGCCCGGCGCGCCGGCGTCCGGGCCGGCGGTTCGTCGTTGAACCGGTACGGGTGGGATGGAAGGGGATGAGAACCCGACGTGGACCGGCTGCGCCCGTGAGCCGTAGGCTGGCCGCGCGTCGATAGTGTGGAGCGGGCGGCAGCGGAGGTTCACCGGTCCCGACCGCTCCCGCCGGTCCGTACGCTCGGGGTGCGGGTGTACGTGCGGCCGGTTGACGGGATGCGGACCGACCATCCGAAGCGGGCAGGGATGACAGGTGCATGACGACGGCAGGTACGACGACCCAAGCGTGACCGGATCGGCGGGCGGTCCTGTTCCACGTGAAACCACCTACCACGGTTGGTCGCCCGACGGGGCGTCCCGAGGTGTCTCGACCTGGTCGCCGGACCGCGATCCCGTGGTCCACCGCGACCCGCCGGCGTCGGGCACGGCGCGGTCCGTCTCGGGATCGCCGGAGCTGCCGGCGGCGCGGACGGCGTCCGACGGACCGGGCGATGCCTCGCCCGGTGGCCAGGTGATCCCGATCCGGCGCAACGCGGCGCCGGCCGCCCGGTTCGAGCCCGCGGTACCGCACCAGCCGGCCCCCGAGGCGGTGCCGGACGTGAGCCCTGCTCCCGTTCCCGACACGCCAGCGACCCAGGCCGCCACCTACGGGCTCACCGCAACCGAGGCCCCGTACGTTTCACGTGAAACCCCGACGCGCGAAGAGGATGACCCACCATTGGCTATGGAGGCGATGCGTGCCGTGCAGATCCTGAATCCGAGCGGTGAGGTGACGATGCCTCGCCCGGACCGGACGCGGATCATGTGCGTCGCGAACCAGAAGGGTGGCGTGGGGAAGACCACGACCACGGTGAACCTGGCAGTGGCGCTCGCCCTGCACGGCAACCGGGTCCTGGTGGTCGACCTCGACCCGCAGGGCAACGCCTCCACCGGGCTGAACGTCCCGCACCATACCGGGGTGCCGGACGTCTACGACTGCCTGATCAACAGTGTGCCGCTGGAGGAGGTGGCCCAAACGGTTGAGGGCATCCCCAACCTCTGGTGCGTGCCGGCCACCATCGACCTGGCCGGCGCGGAGATCGAGCTGGTGTCGGTGGTCGCCCGCGAGTCCCGGCTGGACCGCGCCATCACCGCCTACCCGGGCCACTTCGACTACGTCTTCATCGACTGCCCGCCGTCGCTCGGCCTGCTCACGGTCAACGCCCTCGTGGCCGCGCAGGAGGTGCTCATCCCGATCCAGTGCGAGTACTACGCACTGGAGGGGCTGAACCAGCTGATCAACAACATCAACCTGGTCCGGCAGCACCTCAATCCGCGGCTCGAGGTCTCCACGATCCTGCTCACCATGTACGACCGGCGTACCCGGCTGGCCGACGCGGTCGAGCAGGACGTCCGGAACCACTTCGGCGACAAGGTGCTTCAGGCGGTTATCCCGCGCAACGTCCGGGTCTCCGAGGCGCCGAGCTACGGCCAGTCGGTGATGACCTACGATCCCGGTTCGCGGGGGGCCACGAGCTACTTCGAGGCTGCCCAGGAGATTGCCGAGCGTGGCGTCAAGGAGCCGGTGAGCCGGAATGCGTAGTGCGGACGAGTCGCTGGGAGGCGTGGCATGAAGAACCGTCCTCGGGGCGGTCTGGGTCGAGGCCTGGGGGCCCTCATCCCGACCGGGCCGGCGCCCGGCGCCGCCTCCGATACGGTGGAGCCGACCACCACCACCGGCGGGCCGCCTGTGCCGGCGTCGTCGGTGGTCGAGCCGGCGGCGGTGGCGTACTCCGAGCCCGCGCTCAGCCCGGTGCCCGGCGCCCGGTTCGCCGAGATCCCGGTCGACGCGATCGTGCCGAACCCCAAGCAGCCCCGGCAGGTCTTCGACGAGGAGGCCCTGGAGGAGCTGAAGACCTCCATCCAGGAGGTCGGCTTCCTTCAGCCGATCGTCGTTCGGCAGCTCGATGACGAGAAGTTCGAACTGGTCATGGGTGAGCGGCGCTGGCGCGCCGCGCAGGCGGTCGGGCGGGAGAACATCCCGGCGATCGTCCGGGACACCCGCGACGACGCCATGCTCCGCGACGCGCTGCTGGAGAACATCCACCGGGCGAACCTGAACCCGCTGGAGGAGGCCGCCGCGTACCAGCAGCTGCTGGACGAGTTCGGCGCCACCCACGAGGAGCTGGCCCGCCGGATCGGCCGTAGCCGGCCGCAGATCTCCAACACCATCCGGCTGCTCAACCTTCCGGCCCAGGTGCAGCGGCGGGTCGCCGCCGGCGTCCTCTCCGCCGGGCACGCCCGGGCGCTGCTGAGCCTCGACGACCAGGAGTCGCAGGAGCAGCTCGCGCTCCGGATCGTCGCCGAAGGGCTCTCGGTCCGGGCGACCGAGGAGATCGTCGCGCTGGCACTCAACGACGGCCCGAGCAAAAAGGAGACGGCCAAGCGCCGGTCGAAGCCGCACGCACCCGCGCTGACCGACCTGGCCGACCGGCTCTCCGACCGGTTCGACACCCGGGTGAAGGTGGACATCGGCCGGAGCAAGGGCAAAATCACCATCGAGTTCGCGACGGTCGACGACCTGGAGCGGATCGTCGGCATCATCGGGGTGGGGCCGGAGGAGCCCGAAGCCTGACCGGCACACAGCGGCCGCGTGCTCCCATCGGGGGCACGCGGCCGGTGCATGTCCAGGCCCCTCCGCTCCTGCCGACCGGTCACCACGACTCGCGCCCCCGGCCACCCACCCTCCGCCGTGCGGATCGCGGCCCCGCCGGGCCGGTCCCCGACGCCGCCGGGCACGCCTCGGAACCGTCCTGCCGTCCACGACCGCACCGAACCCTGGCCGCCCGTCGGCGTGCCGGGCCGTCTCGGCGGTGTCCGGTCGTATCGGAGGTCTTCGGTCGTCTCGGCGTTAGTGGCCATCCTCCGGGTCCGTGGCCGCCCGTCGGCCCGCCTGGTCGTCCTCAGGTTGTCTGGCCGCCCGTCGGCCCGCCTGGTCGTTCCGGTTCGACCGGTCGTCTCTCGGGGGGACCCGATCGTGGTTTCGCCGGCTCCCTCCTGATCAGGGCCCCTCCAATCGTGGATCGAGTAGTACGGCCGGCCACGGGGGGCGGCGATCGATGCCACCCTGGCCGAGCCGCCGGAGGGTTCGGCAGGGTGGTGGGCCCGCTGGCGGCGGCAGGTGGAGGTCGCTGCTGCTGGTCGTTTCACGTGAAACCGTGGCGCCTGCTCGGCACTGACACGGCGACGGTCTCGGTCACCGGTGTTGGATGACCACGGTATGACAGCCTGTCTGGTGATCGAGCGAACCAGCCGATCCCTGCCCGCCGGCCCAGCCGATCCCTGCCCGCCGGCCCCCTGCGAGGTCGACCCGGCAGCTAAAGCGCACGCGCGTCCCTCGCCGAGGGTTCCGGCGACGCCTGACTGGCAGTCGCCCCGTACCGCGAGGGGTGCCTCCATCTCGCTGCATGCTGGCGCGCATACCCTCCCGTCGCGTGCCCGCTGCCTCTCATCACCCGGCGGCCACCGGCGACCCGTCGAGCTACTGGGCATTTCGTGTTTCACGTGAAACGACAGCCTCGGCAGGTCGTCCCGGGCGTGGGCCCGGGACGCCGGGCGAGCGGCAGCAGCTCGCCCCGTCCCGGCCCCGCCTCCAAGTTCACCCGACACCCGGCAGCCTCCGCGTGGGGACACCCCGACATCCGGCAGCCGCAGTCGATCAACCGTAGGGGCACTCTGGCACTTCGCGACCCAGTCGATCAACCATGGCGACAGCACGACATCGTGCAACCCGGGTCGATCAACCGGCCAGGTGCCACGCCCCGGCTGGCCGCGCGTGGGGGGCACCGGTTCGCCGGTGACGGGCCGGCCCGGTCGACACAGACTCTGCGGCACGGGCGCCCCAGGCCGAGCGCAGACCCGACGACGTACCCCTGAGCCGCCGCTCGGTCGGCCCTCGTGAAGCCCGGCGAGTTATCCACACCGGTTTTCCACAGGCACCCCTCGTTTCACGTGAAACGCCGCTCGAAAGCGGGCGCTGACCTGTGGATGACGCCGAGTGGTCAGGTTCTCGGCTGCCTGTGGATATCGGCGTACGACGGCCCCGGATCGGCCGTTCGGTGGCAGCTGGAAGGTCGGTGACGACCGATGGATCGGGGAGGGACAGCGGTGCTGGAACCGGTTAGGGTCAGCGTCGTGCACGACACCCCTCCCTCAGTCCCGGACTTCACCCAGTGGCCGTCCTTCCCCTTCGAGGGCGATTTCCGCGTCAAGCAACTCGATGATCCGGTCCCGGTCGAACCGCCCCGCAAGGGCGAGGGGCACCGGGAATGCACTGCCTGCAACGCCCCCGACGACGCCTACATCTGGGTGGGCGAGCGTTGGCGGGTACGCGCCATGGATCGTCCCACCGGGCTACCGATGGTGCTGATCCTCGAATCCCGCTCCCATCTCGACCTCGGCGACCTGCCCAACCTGCTCGCCGCCGAGCTGGGCGTCATGACGGTACGACTCGAACGGGCCATCCGTTCCCTCGACGGGGTCGCTCGGGTGCACGTCAACCGCTGGGGCGACGGGTCGGCGCACCTGCACATGTGGTTCCTCGCCCGTCCCTACGGCCGGCTCCAGCTGCGCGGGACCTTCCTCTCGCTGTGGGACTCCATCCTGCCGCCCATCTCCGAGGCGCAGTGGCGGGAGAACCTCGCCATGGTCGCCGCCTGGCTGGCAGAGTTTGGTGGGCGCCCGCTGGCCGAGCCGCCGCGGATCCAGTGGCAGGCGCCGTCCAGCCTCACCGCGCCGTCCACCACGGAAAAGGAAGCGCCGGACGACCCGGTGTCGGTGATCGAGTCCGCCGAGGAGGTCCCGATACCGCCGGCCGGAGAGGATCCCGAGGTCGGAACCGCCACAGAACGCGAGCAGGCCGGCGAGTAGCACCCGCGATCGCTCGGGGTGCTGATTGCTACCTCGATGCTGGGGCAGCGCCGCCGTGGGTGGCCGTCCGACCGCTGGACGGCGCTCCACGGCGGCGCGACGGCGCTCCACGGCGGGCTGGGACCGCGCCCGGAGCGGCGACCGTGCGGACGGGGCAGCGGGAGGGTGTGCGCATGGATCACCCCACAGCGAGCCTGCCGCAGAAAGCGGGCGCAGAAAGCGGGCGCAGAAAGCGGGGAGCGGGCGGGGACGCGGCGGGCGTCCGGAGAGCGGACGGCAGGAGACGGCGGTCAGCGGACCGAGTGGGTCAGCGGGCGCGGGTCGCCGCGCGGGTCACCAGAGAGCCGATCATCCGGCCGAAGTCCAGCCCGGCGGCCTGGACCGCGAGCGGCAGGAGTGAGGTCTCGGTCATCCCCGGGGACACGTTGACCTCCAGCACGTGCGGCTGACCCGCCGGGTCGACGATCAGATCCACCCGGCTCAGATCACGCAGACCGAGCGCGGTGTGGGCGGCCAGGGCGACGTCGGCGACCGCGGCGGCCGCCTCCGGTTCCAGCCGGGCCGGGGCGTGCCAGGTGGTCCGGCCGGCGGTGTAGCGGGCGGCGTAGTCGTACACCCCGTTGCGCGGCACGATCTCCACGGCCGGCAGCGCGCGCGGCCCGTCGCCGAGGTCGACCACGGAGACGGCCACGTCCATGCCCGGCACGTACCGCTCGACCAGCGCCGTCGAGTCGTACGCGAAGCATCCCACCATCGCGGCCGGGAGCGACGTGGCGTCCCGGACCACGGCGGCGCCCAGCCCGGAACCGCCCTGGGCGGGCTTCACCATGAGCGGGAGGTCCAGCCGGTCCACGATCCGGTCCAGTACCGCCACTGCGCCCAGCTCGGAGAAACGGTCGTGCGGCAGGGCAACCCAGTCCGGGGTGGGGATGCCCGCCTCGCGCAGCACCGCCTTGGCCGAGGGCTTGTCCCAAGCGAGCCGGGACGCGCGGGCGTCGCAACCGACGTACGGGATGCCGCAGAGGTCGAGCACCCCGCGCAGCGAGCCGTCCTCGCCGGTGGCGCCGTGCAGGGCGATCACCACCGCGTCCGGCGGATCGGCGGCCAGCGCCGGCAGCAGCGCGACGTCGGCGTCCCGCAGGTCGGCGTCGACCCCGACCGCGCGGAGCGCGTCGAGCACCCGGCGGCCGGACCGCAGCGAGACGTCGCGTTCGTAGGAGAGCCCGCCGGCGAGCACCAGTACCCGAAGGTCGGCGGAGACGGCGGGGTCGGTCATGACAGAACGGTCGGCAGCGGTGGTACCCATGCCGGAATCATGCCAAGTCGGGTCCCGGCGCGTCCGAGCCGGCCTGCCCACGCCGCAGCCCCGGGCGCCCCACCGCGCCGAACACCTTCCGCATGGCGATGTCCTGCTCCATCACGCCGGCCAGCCGGCGGACGCCCTCGCGGATCCGCTCCGGCGGCGGGAAGGAGAAGTTGAGCCGCATGTGACCGGTGCCGGTGCCGTCCGCGTAGAAGCCGGTGCCCGGCACGTAGGCGACCCGGGCGGCGATGGCCCGCGGCATCATCGCCTTCGAGTCGAGCCCGTCGGGCAGGGTCGCCCAGACGAAGAGGCCACCGGCCGGGGTTGTCCAGGTGGTGCCGGCGGGCATCAGGTCCTCAAGGGCGGTGAGCATCGCGTCCCGCCGCTCCCGGTAGACCTCCCGGTAGACCTTGAGCTGCTCCTGCCAGGGCATGGTGCCCAGGTATGTGGAGACGGCGGCCTGCGCGTAGCCGCTGGGGCAGAGGATCTGGGCCTCGCTGGCGATCACCAGCTTGTCGCGGACCGCGTGTGGCGCGAGGATCCAGCCCACCCGCAACCCGGGCGCGAAGGTCTTGGAGAAGGTGCTGAGGTAGAAGACGCCGTCCCGCCGCCGGGCGCGCAGCGGCGCCGGCGCGTCGCCCTCGAACCCCAGTTGGCCGTACGGATCGTCCTCGACCACGAGCAGCCCGGCTCGTTCGCAGATGTCGAGCACCCGTTCGCGCCGCTCCTCGGTCAGCGTCACGCCCGTCGGGTTCTGGTAGGTCGGGATGGTGTAGAGGAACTTCACCCGACTGCCGGCCCGCGCCTGTTCGGCGAGGGCGGTCTCCAGCGCCTCGGGGATCAGCCCGTCGGCGTCCATCGGCACGTGCACGACTCGGGCCTGGGCGGCCTGGAACACCCCGAGTGCGCCGACGTACGTCGGGCCCTCGGCGAGCACCACGTCACCCGGGTCGAGGAAGAGCCGCGCCACCAGGTCCAACGCCTGCTGCCCGCCGACGGTGACCACCACGTCCTCCGGGGAGGCGCCGCAGGCCGCGTCGATGCCGGAGAGCGCCATCACCTCGCAGATCCGCTCGCGCAGTTCCGGGGTGCCCTGACCGATGCCGTACTGCAACGTGGTGGCGCCGTGGTCCGTGCCGAGCCGGCCGAGCATCTCGCCGACCGCGTCCAGCGGCAGCGCGGCGATGTAGGGGGCGCCACCGGCGAGCGAGACCACCTCCGGCCGGCTGGCCACCGCGAAGAGCGCCCGGATCTCCGAGGCGGTCATGCCCCGCACCCGCCGGGCGTACCGGTCGGTGTAGTCGTCGAGCGTCGTGCCGGTCATGACATCACCTCGATGGCTGGTCGGGTGGCTCCCGTCCCGGGCGTACCCGGGACCACGGCGACCATGGCGACTCGGGACGCCGGGTGTCGATCGTAGTCGCCCTCGGCCAGGTACGTCGCGGCGGCGTGACCGGCGTCCACATCCCGGACCTCGCCAACCGGGAGGTGGTCGTTCGCGCGTCCTCTCCCGCGGCGACGGTCGGCGGCGTACGATCGCTCGTCGGGGGCAGGAAAGCGGCGGTGTCGTTCCGTGCCGGTCTCACCTCCGAGCCTAATGTGGGGATGCGCCAATGTCGCGACGTCTGGTCAGCCTGACCCTCGACACCCTGGAGGACGTGCCCCGTCCGTGCCGGCAGTGCGTCTACTGGGAGCTTGATCCGGTTTCCGCCGACCGCGCCTGTGCGGCCGGTGATCCGGGCCTGGAGAAGGAGGCCTGGGTCTCGCAGACGCTGCTGGAGTGGGGGTCCTGCGGCAAGCTGGTCTACGTCGACGGAATGCCGGCCGGCTTCGTCATGTACGCCCCGCCGGCCTACGTGCCCCGCTCGATGGCCTTCCCCACCTCTCCGGTCTCCGCCGACGCGGCGCTGTTGATGACGGCCAACGTGGTGCCCGCCTTCGCCGGCGGCGGCCTGGGCCGGATGCTGGTGCAGGGTGTGGCCCGCGACCTCACCAAGCGCGGCATCAAGGCGATCGAGGCGTTCGGCGACGCGAAGTTCGGTGACGGGGTCGACCCGCCCGGTGGCTGCGTCGCTCCCGCCGACTTCTTCCTCTCGGTGGGCTTCAAGACGGTCCGCCCGCACCCGCGCTTCCCCCGCCTGCGGCTGGAGCTGCGCACCGCGCTGAGCTGGAAGTCCGACGTCGAGTACGCGCTGGAGAAGCTGCTCGGCTCGATGAGCCCGGAGACCCTGCTCCGGCCGGTTCGCCCGGCCCCCGCCACCCGATCCACCGCCGGCTGACCGCACACCCTGGGCCGCTCAGCGCCCGGGCAGGGCGGCAGCGGGGCGCTGGGCGGGCTCGCGGAGCAGGGCCGCGGCGACGAGCGCCTGGGAACGCTCAGTCGACCACCGTGCCGGCGGCGACCACCGCCCGCAGCTCGCTGACGTCGATCGAGCCGGTGGGGACGTCCCGCTCGATGGGGAAGTACATCCGCTGCACCGCCGCCACGATCGCTTCGGCGACCCGGTCCCGGAACCGGGGGTCGATCAGCCGGCGCAGGTCCGCGGGCGAGGTGAGGTAGCCGACCTCGACCCGTACCGCGGGCATCCGGGTCAACCGGAGCAGGTCCCACGCCTTCGCGTGCGTCCGGCAGTCCCGCAGCCCCGTCCGGGCGACGATTTCCCGCTGCACGAGGCCGGCCAGCCGCTCCCCGGTCGCCGAGGTGACACCGTTGTCGGTGCCGTAGTGGTACGTGGCCACCCCCTCCGCGTCCGGGTTGGCGTGCCCGTCGATGTGCAGCGAGATGAAGACGTCGGCCCCGAGCGAGTTGGCCAGCTGGGCCCGGTCGACGTCCGGCAGGCACTCCCGGAGGGCCGGTCCCCGGGTGAGCTGTACCCGGACGCCGGACGCGGCGAGCCGCCCCTCCAGCCGGCTGGCCAGGTCGTGGACGAGATCCGCCTCGGTCCACCGCAGCGGCCCGTCCGGCACGACCACGCCCGGGTCGGTGCCGCCGTGGCCCGGGTCGATCACCACCGTCCGGCCGACCAGGGTCGGGCCGGACTGCCGGATCGCGTCCGACTCGCGCAGCCACTGCGGCCGCCCCCCGACCACTTTGCGGCCGAGCCGGCGCAGCGCGTTCATCGTGTGCGGCCCGCACGTGCCGTCGGGTGTGAGGCCGACCTCCCGCTGGAACTGGGCCACCGCGCGGGCGGTCCGTATCCCGTAGATCGCGTCCGCCCGGCCGACGTCGTACCCCATCTCCAGCAGGCGTTCCTGCAGTGTCCGGACGTCCTCGCCGGTGAGCGGTTCGGGTACCGCGTGGTAGAGGGTGCGGGCGCCCAGCCGCCAGCGGGCTGCGTCCAGGGCCCGCCAGGTCTCCGCCCCCACCCGGCCGTCCACGCTCAGCCCTCGGGACTGCTGGAAGGCGCGGACCGCCCGTTCGGTGTGCGCGTCGAACTCGTCGACGTCCGGCGCCATCGGTGACAGCAGGTCGAGGCCGGCCAGCACCATACGGATCTCCGTCACCGCGGGTCCACGGTCACCGGGTCGGATCGGACGCACGCACGACCCCCTCTGCACGGACGCTGGCTGGCCGGGCGGCCCCGGGGTTGAGGTTATGCGCTCGCACGGCCGCAGGTGCGGTGGGCCGGGAAAATGACGTCGACCCCGCACCCGGGCTCCGGGTACGGGGTCGACGTCGGATAGAAGCAGGTCAGAGCGCCGACTCGATGAGCTTGACCAGTTCGCCCTTCGGCTTGGCGCCGGCGATCGACTGCACCGGCTCGCCGTTCTTGAACACGGTGAGGGTCGGCACCGACATGACCCGGTAGGTCCGGGCGGTCTCCGGGTTCTCGTCGATGTTGAGCTTGACGATGGTGACCTGGTCACCCATTTCGCCGGCGATCTCCTCCAGCAGCGGCGAGACCTTGCGGCACGGCCCGCACCACTCGGCCCAGAAGTCCACCAGCACCGGCTTGTCGGACTTCAGCACGTCGGCGGCGAAGCTCGCGTCGGTGACCGACTTGGTTGCTCCCACTATGACCCTCCTCCGGGGGATGTGTACCTGTTGTTCAGCCGTGCAGGGTGGCGATGAAACGTTCGGCGTCCAGCGCCGAGGCGCAGCCCGTACCGGCGGCGGTGATCGCCTGCCGGTAGGTGTGGTCGACCAGGTCACCGGCGGCGAAGACACCGGGCACACTGGTCCGGGTGCTGGGCTGCTGGACCTTGACGTACCCCTCGACGTCGAGTTCCACCTGCCCGCGGAAGAGCTCACTGCGCGGGTCGTGGCCGATCGCTACGAACACGCCGGTTACGTCGAGCACCTTGGCCTCGCCGGTGTGCACGTTGCGGATCCGTACGCCGGAAACCTTGCCGTCGTGGCCCAGGATCTCCTCGACCACCGTGTTCCACTCCACCTTGATCTTGTCGTTGCTCAGCGCCCGCTGAGCCATGATCTTGCTGGCTCGGAACGAGTCCCGGCGGTGGATGATGGTCACCGAGTCGGCGAACCGGGTCAGGAAGCTGGCCTCCTCCATCGCCGAGTCACCACCACCGACGACCACGATGTGCTGGTTGCGGAAGAAGAAGCCGTCACACGTCGCGCAGGACGACACGCCGTGGCCGAGGTACTCCTGCTCACCCGGCACGCCCAGCGGGCGCCAGGCGGAGCCGGTGGCGAGGATGACGGCCCGGGCCCGGTACGCGGTCTCACCCACCCAGACGGTGCTGGCGGCGCCGGAGCCGACGTCGCCGGTGTCCACCAGCTCGACCCGGGTGACGTCGTCGGTCAGGAACTCGGCGCCGAACCGCTCGGCCTGCTTGCGCATGTTGTCCATCAGCTCGGGCCCGAGGATGCCGTCCGCGAACCCGGGGAAGTTCTCCACCTCGGTCGTCGTCATCAGCGCGCCGCCGGACTGCACGCCCTCGATGATGAGCGGCTTGAGGTTGGCGCGCGCGGCATAGACCGCCGCCGTGTAACCGGCCGGCCCGGAGCCAATGATGATCAGGTTGCGGACCTCGTCCACTGCCGTCTCCCGATTGTGTGTGTTCGCCACCGGCGCGCACCGATGCCGATCCGATGCCGACCCCGTCGCAGAGGTGGCCGGCAGCTGACATGCAGAACGTCATCGTACGAACCGGGGATTCCCGAGCCGGTCATCCGGTGGGTCACGTCACGTAGACGGTCAAACGCCCGGTGGCCGTGGTTTCACCCTACCCGGGTGCGGTAGCGGGTGTCCGAGCCGGACCCGGGGACGCCACACTCCGGCCCGCTCACCCAGGCCCAGCTGGCGCCGGCGGCGTCGGTGAAGCGGACGACGAGCGCCGGCTGGCCCTGGAACCGGGCGTAGTCGATCATGTCGACCACGAGCGGAGCGTCGCCGTGTTCGGCGCCGATCTCGGCGAGGCAGGCGTTGAGCGCGGCGGGGTTGCCGAGCCGGTCGAGACCGCCCGGGCCGGGCATCCGCCCGCCCTCCGCCTGGACGCCGGGATCCGCCTGTGGGGAGCCGCTGGAGAACTGCTGTGCCCGCACCGTCGGTGCCGGGCTGCTGAGCGTCTCCGGCGTGTAGTCCGCGCCGCTGTGCAGCAGTGGCCCGGCGGTCCGGAACGGGATGGCGGCCGCCGGACCGGCGGCCTCGGGACCGGACACCGCGCTGTCCGCGGTGCCGCGCACCTGCTGGTCGCCGATCAGCTGGCTGACCCCGAGACCGACGGCCGCGACCGACACGGCGGCGAGGGCGACCGGACCCGCCAGCCGCGTCCAGCGACGCCGCCGCCGGCCGGGCCCGGTGGTTCCGCCCGGGTCTGTCCTGGATACGCCGGCGGGCCGGCGGCCCGAACCGCTGGTGGGTTGGGCGGGCACGCCGAGCGGACTGCCCGGTGCCGTCGCCCCCGGGTCGGCACTGTCGTGCGTGTTGGCGGCCTGAACGGTGTCCGTCCGAGTGGCGTCCGTCTGGGCGGCGTCCGCGTGAGTGGCGTCCGCGTGAGTGGCGTCCGCGTGAGTGGCGAGGACGGCGGTGATCCGGTCGATCACCTCGGCCGGCATCTCGGGCGCCGGGGTGCCCCAGCCGGCCAGGTCGGCCCGGACCCCGGCGACGGCCGGAGCCAGCAGCGTGTAGGCCTCGGCCCAGGCCGGGTCCGTGTCGACCAGGCGGGCGACCTCAGTCTCCTGCGGGGTACCGGCGAGCGCCCCGCCGAGGTAGTCGGCGAGCAGGTCGTCGTCGACCTCCCTGAACCCCCCGGTCGTCACGCGTCCTCCTGGTTGGCATCCCGCCGGGATCGTCCCGACCCCGATCCGACGCCCTCCGGGCGCCGTGGGTTCCCCGGGGTGACAGCCGGCACGTTCCCGCCCGACTGGACCACGTCGCCCGGTGGCTGCTGCGCCGGTGCGGACCGCGGGCGCAGGTGCCCGAGGAGCGTCGCCAGCCGGGCCCGGCCCCGGGCGCAGCGGCTCTTGACGGTCCCCTCGGCCACGTCCAGGATCCGGGCCGCCTCGGCGACCGGGTAGCCCTGCACGTCGACCAGGATCAGCGCGGCGCGCTGCTCGACCGGCAGCGCCGCGAGGGCTTGCCGGACCACCAGTGCGGTGTCGTGATCCTGCGCCGGGGCGGCCGGTTCGACGCCTCCGGTGGCCGACCCCGTGTCGTCGCGCACCCCGTCGGGCAGCGGCACGGTGGGGTGCGCCTGGCGGCGACGGATCCGGTCCAGGCAGGCGTTCACCACGATCCGGTGCAGCCAGGTGGTGACCGCCGAGTCGCCGCGGAAGCGGCCGGCCGCCCGGTGGGCGGAGAGCAACGCGTCCTGGAGGGCGTCGGCGGCCTCCTCGCGGTCGCCGAGCGTCCGCAGGGCCACCGCCCAGAGCCGGTCCCGGTGCCGGTGGAAGAGCTCGGTGAAGGCGTCCCGGTCACCCGCGACGTGGGCGTGCAGCAGGTCGAGGTCGGTCATCGCGGCCGGTGGCGGCGGCGACGCGACCGGTGGGCCGCCCGTCTCGCCCACCGGCCCGTGGCTCCGCTCGCCGTGACCGTCCATCACCACGTCCGGCGGAGGCGGTGCCCGGGGTGCGGCGGCCGGCTCACGACCCCTGAACCTTGATCTCCTGCACGCCGAGCTTGTAGCCGCCATCGCTGCTGGGCAGCTGGGTGATCCAGAAGAGCAGGTAGCGGTACTTCCGATCGGCGTTGAAGCCGTCGAAGGTCATGGTCGTGCCGTCGTGCTCCTCGAACGCCCGGCCAACCGGCGTCTTCCGGTAGTCCGCGACGAGCTGGCTGTCCCCGGCGGCCGACGAAGGGTGCTCAGCGATACCGGCGAAGAGCTGGGCGGAAGCGCCCTGGGCGGAGAGGAGAACCTGTACCGACTTCACGGTGTGCTCGCCGCCGAGGTCGATCCAGACTCCCATGCCCTCCTTGAGGTTGCCGAAGTTGGGGGACCGCCGGTAGGTCTGCGTCTCCCAACCCTCGTCCTCGTTGCCGTCGAACACCTTGTCGGCGTTCTTGACCTCGGTCCGGTCGCCCTCCGGGTCGATGATCTGGGCCCTGCTGATCTTGATCGGGCCCACGGTGGCGGCGGCCTGCGTGGCGTCGCCGCCGTGGGCGTTCGAACTGGGAGCGGCGACCGGGTTGGTCTGCGGGCCCTCGTCGTCACCGCCCAGCGCGCTGATCCCGATCAGCAGGCCGACCAGGGCGACCGCCAGCAGTCCGGCGATGCCGATGGCGACCTTGCGACCGCCGGCGGCGGCCAGCGGGGACGGCTCGTCGTCGGTGTCGGCGGTGAAGCGCAGCGGGCCGCTGCTGTCCAGGTACTGCTCGTCGGCCGGCACGTCCAGCCGGGCCAGCTCCGCGGCGAGCACGTCCGACGTGGGCGGCGCGATCTCGATGTCGAGCAGGTCCATGGTGAGGTCGTCGAGGTACGCCGGCACGCCGGCCCGGACCTGCCGGGGAGCGGCGATGGCCCCGCCCGCGTCGCGGACCGCGTCGGGGATGGCGGCCCGGCCGTGGCCGGCGGTGGCGCCGCGCAGCGGCACCTCGGTGTGCGGCCAGTGCCCGGTCAGCGCGAAGTAGAGGATCCCGCCGACCGCCCGGATGTCGCTCTCCTGGCTGTCCGCGCCGTCGGTACGCGCGTCGGCCAGCACCACCCGGCCGTCATCGCTGATCATGACGGTGCCGGGGTGGACGTTGCCGTGCACCATGTCGGTGGCGTGCACTGCGGCGAGGGCGCTGGCTACGGCGTTGCCGATCGAGGTGGCCCGGGCGGGGTCGAGCGAGCCCTCGGCGACCAGTTCGCGCAGGGACCGCCCGTCGACCCACTCGCGGACCACATACGCCCGATCGGCCTCGTCGATCGCGTCGTAGACCCCGACCAGGTTGGGGTGGATGACCCGGCTGGCCGCGACTGCGGCCTGGAGCATCTCGGTGGCGGAGTCGCCACCCGGGTAGCGCAGCACGACCGCGACGGGACGGCGCAGCACCACGTCGACCCCGCGCCAGACCAGTCGGCCCGCGCTGTCGTTGTTGATGTGCTCGACCAGCTCGTACCGCTCGGCGAGGATCTCACCGGCCGTGGGAGCACCGAAGGTCATGACCGGCGGAGCGCTCTCGTCCGCCTCCTGACCCTCGCCGACCTGGGTCACCCGTCCTCCCTCGGTGATCGTGTCGATCGATGGACCCGCGCTGCTGGGCATGTGGCTTCCCGCTCTGCATTCCAAGGAACCGGCCGGTCGTGTCGACGCGGGGCGCCGACGCCGGACGTACCCGTCGACAGCGACCTTACCCGGGTTGGCCGTCTCCCCGACATGTCATCTTCGCGCCGTACCCGGCAGGTGGTGCCGGCTGTCGATGTACTCGTCCGGTTACGCCCGATGTCAGCCACGATGCTGGCACATGTACTAGCCAATCTAAGGGTTGACCGCAAGGGGTCGTCGGAGGGGCCGGGCCGGTGTTCGCGCCGGCGGCGCCGACGCTGCCGGGGTTCCCGCCGAAGGGCTCGCCATGCTCAGCCGTACGGCCGGTTATCCACAGGATGATCCGGTGGCTGAGCGGTGAATCGCGGAGTTATCCACAGCCGCATCCCCAGCCTGGTGATCCTCGTTCACTCAGCGTGCAGACCGTCCGCGGGTCGCCGACGGCACGGTCAGCGGCCGAGCCGTCGGCGGACCATGCCGACCACCTCGGTGATCTCCCCGATCCGCAGCACGGTGGCCAGCCCGAGGTAGGTCCCGAGGATCACCCCGCCGCCGATCACCAACTGGACGACGGCGGCCCCCCGGCTCGGCGTGTCGCCGCCGGGCAGCAGCGCGACCACCAGCAGTCCGGCGAGGGCGGCGCCGAGCGCGGCCACCGCGACCCGGCCGAGGGTCCGCATGATCGTGCCCAGCCCGATCCGGCCGATCCGGGGCCGGAGCAGCCAGGCGGAGGCGACCGCGGCGGCCAGGTACGACACGCCGTTGCCGATCATCATTCCGGCCGCCGCGAAGCTCGGCAAGAAGGCGGCGAAGAGCACGATCTGCACGCCGATGCGAAGCGCCACCACCGGGATGTTGATCAGCGCCGGGGTGCGGGTGTCCGGCAGCGCGTAGAAGGCGAAGGTGAAGAGCTGGCTGACCGCGAAGGGCACCAGGGCGAGCGCGGCGACCAGCAGCACCAGCGAGGTGGCGGCTGCGTTCTCGTCGTTGAACGCGCCGTAGCGGAACAGCACCACGGCGAGCGGGCCGGCCAGCACGGCGTAGCAGACCGCGATCGGGGCGAGCACCGCCGACACGGTCCGGGTGCCCCGGGACAGGTCGGCGGCGAGGTCGGCGTACCGGCCGTCGGCGGCGGCCGCGCTCATCCGGGGCATCAGCGCGGTGATGATCGAAACGGCGATGATGCCGTGCGCCATCATCAACAGCAGGAAGACGTTGTTGTAGATCAGCGGGCCGGCCGCGTTGTTCCGACCGGCCCGGTTGAGCAGGTTGAACAGGACGATCAGGCCGATCTGGCTGACCGCGACGTAGCAGAACATCCAGGCGCCGAGCCGGCCCAGCTCGCGCAGGCCGAGCGACCGGAAGTCGAACCGCAGCTTCCACCGGTAGCCGACCTTGCGCAGGGCCGGCAGCAGGCCGGCGGCCTGGATCGCCACGCCGAGCAGGGTGCCGCCGCCGATCAGGAGGATCCGTCCGGTGGTCATCTCCTCCGGCCGGATGATCTCCGCGCCGAAGATCGCGATGTAGAGCCCGGCGGTCGCGATCACCACGACGTTGTTCAGGATCGGCGCCCACATCGGGGCGGCGAAGTGCCCCCGGGTGTTGAGCACCGCGCTGATCAACGCGCTGAGGCCGGTGAAGAAGATCATCGGCAGCATCAGGTACGACAGCCTGGTGACCAGTTCCCGGTAGCTGCCGTCGGACTCGTCGCTGGCGTACAGCCAGGTCAGCCCGGAGGCTGAGAGAACCGCGAGCAGCGCGGCCGCGGCCAGGGTGAGCACCGCGAGGGTGAGCAGCCGCTGGGCGTACGCCTGGCCGCCGTCGGCGTCGGCCTTGCGCCGGCGCACCAGCACCGGGATCAGCACGCTGGTCAGGATGCCGCCGAGCAGGAACTCGTAGACCATCCCGGGCAGGATCTGCGCGGTGGTGTACGCGTCGCCGACCAGCGCGCCGCCGAGCGCGGCGGTGAGCACCAGCGTCCGCAGGAACCCCGTACCCCGGCTGACCAGGCTGCCGATCGCCATCACCGCGCTGTTTGCCGCGGCGCTGCCCTCGCCCACCTGCTCCGGCGGCGGCGCGACCGACTCCATCGCCGGCTGGTTGAGCGGCTCGGCGGAGATGAAGGTGGCGCCGTCCGACGACCGGTCGCCGCCGGGCGGGCCGCCCTGCGCGGCGTTCGCGCTGCGGTAGAGGCCGCCGCCCATCTTCTCGCCTCCATGGGGTACGTCGGAGCCGGGATCCCGGCCCCGCACGAGGAAGACCTTAGTCAACCGTCACCCGTTACCCGCGCCCGGCGGACTGGATGCGGGCCCGGCCCGATAGGCTGGCGATCCCATGTCCGAAGCCTCCGCTCCCCACGCCGCCGATCGCCGCGACCTCACCGCCGCGCAGCGCAACGCCGTCGCCGAACTGCTCCGGGTCTCCCCGGTGGCCGACGAGCTCGGTCGCCGGTTCGCGCGGGCCGGTCACGAGCTGCACCTGGTGGGTGGTTCGGTCCGGGACGCCCTGCTCGGCCGGCTCGGCGAGGATCTCGACTTCTGCACCGACGCGCACCCGGACCAGACGCTGCGCATCGTCCGCGGCTGGGCCGAGTCGATCTGGGAGACCGGTCGGGAGTTCGGCACCATCGGGGTTCAGCGTGACGGTCTGCGCCTGGAGGTCACCACCTTCCGGGCAGAGGTGTACGACCAGATCAGCCGGAACCCGGTGGTGCGGTACGGCACCAGCCTCACCGAGGACCTGAAACGGCGGGACTTCACCATCAACGCGATGGCGGTGAGCCTGCCCGAGCACCGGTTCACCGACCCGCACGGCGGGTTGGACGACCTCGCGGCGAAGATCATCCGTACCCCCGCCCCGCCCCACGAGTCGTTCCGCGACGACCCGCTGCGGATGCTGCGCGCCGCCCGGTTCGCCGCGCAGCTGCGCTTCGCGGTGCACGCGGACGCGCACACGGCGATGACCCGGATGGCCGCCGACCTGGACCGGATCACCGCCGAGCGGATCCGCGACGAGTTCACCAAGCTGCTCTGCGGCGCCGACCCGGTGACCGGGCTCCGGCTGCTGGTGGACACCGGGCTGGCCGAGCGCTTTCTACCGGAGCTGACCGGGCTCAAGCTGGAGATCGACGAGCACGCCCAGCACAAGGACGTCTACGAGCACACCCTCACCGTGGTCAGCAACGCGCTCCGCTTCGAGGAGGACGGCTGCGACTTCGTCCTCCGGATGGCCGCCCTGATGCACGACATCGGCAAGCCGGCGACCAAGGCGGTCGGCCCGGACGGCCGGGTCAGCTTCCACCACCACGAGGTGGTGGGCGCGCGATTGACCAAGGCCCGGATGAAGGCGCTGCGCTACCCGAAGGAGGTGACCGCCAAGGTCACCGCGTTGGTCGCGCTGCACCTGCGGTTCTACGGCTACGGCCGGGGCGAGTGGACCGACTCCGCGGTACGCCGCTACGTGGCCGACGCCGGTGACCTGCTGCCCCGGCTGCACAAGCTCACCCGCTCGGACTGCACCACCCGCAACCGGCGCAAGGCGGCCCAGCTCGCGGCCGACTACGACGCGCTGGAGGAGCGGATCGCCCGGATCGCCGCCGAGGAGGACCTGGCCCGGGTCCGGCCCGACCTGGACGGCAACGCCATCATGGAGCTGCTCGGCGTACCGCCGGGGCCGGTGGTCGGGCGGGCCTGGAAGCACCTCAAGGAGTTGCGCCTGGAGCGCGGCCCGCTGGACCGCGACGAGGCCGAGGCCGAGCTGCTGCGCTGGGCGCGCGAGCAGGGCGTCGTCGAGTAGCCCGGCGCCCCGCCGCGCGGGGCAGAGCCGGCGGCCCGGCCCCAATTCGGCAACCGGAGGTCCAGCGCGACCGCCGGGCACCGCCCCCGTGCGGGGAGCGGCACCCGGTCGCCGGTCAGCGTGCCTCGACCGCGTCCGGCACCTGCGGCCTGCCGTTCGCCGCCGAGCCGGCGCCGAGCCGGGCGAGCAGGCCGGCCAGGTCGATCCCGGTCAGGTCGCTGCCGAGCTGGAGCCCCTGGGCCACGTTGCCGGCCACCGACTTCGTCAGCGACGACGCGCCGTCGGTGGAGATCACCGTCATCTTGTCGATCGCGCCGATCGGGGCGCTGGCCGCCTCGACCACCTGCGGCAGCACCTTGACCAGCAGGTCCAGCACGGCCGCCTCGCCGTACGCGGCGAACGCCTCGGCCTTGCGGGCCATCGCCTCCGCCTCGGCCTGCCCCCGGGCCAGGATGGCCGCGGCCTCGGCCTGACCCTCCCGCTCGACCGCCTCGGCGATCGCGCTGCGGCGGCGCTGCTCGGCCTCACCCTCCTTGGCACCCTCGATCGCGTTCGCCTCGGCCAGCGCGGCCCGGCGGGCCCGCTCCCCCTCACCGGTGAGCCGGGCCTGCTCGGCGGCGGCCTGGGCGGCGGCGATGACGGCCTGCCGCTGGGCGTCGGCGCTGAGCACCGCCGCGTTACGGGCGGCCTCGGCCTCCTGCTCCACCTTGTAGCGGGCCGCGTCGGCCGGCTTGCGTACCTCGGTGTCGAGCTGGCGCTGCTTGAGCTCCGCGTTGCGCTCGGCCACCTTCTGCTGCTCGGAGAGGATCGCCTGGTCCCGCTCGGCCTGGGCGAGCGGCCCGGCCGCGGCCGACTTCGCCTTCGCCGCGTCGATCTCCGCCTGGATCGCGGCCTGCTTGAGCGACAGGTTGCGGTTGGCCTCGGCGATCGCCTCCTCGGCGAGCAGCCGTTCCTGCTCGGCCTGCTGCCGGGCCCGCGCCTCGGCGATCGCCGCGTCCTTGAGCACCCGGGCCGCCTCCGGCCGGCCGAGGTCCTGCAGGTAGCTGCCCTCGGCCAGGATGTCCTGGAGCTGGAAGGTGTCCAGCACCAGGCCCTGGTTGGTCATCGAGTGCTCGGCCTCCTCAGCCACCGCACTGGCGAACGCGGCCCGGTCGCGGATCACCTCCTCGACGGTGAGCCGGCCGACGATCGAGCGCAGCGCGCCCGCGAGCACCTCCCGGGTGAAGTCCTCGATCTCGTCCTGCTGGTGCAGGAAGCGCTGGGCGGCGGCGCGGATCGCGTCCTCGGTGCCGCCGACCTTGACGATCGCGACGCCGTGCAGCTCGGTGCGGATGCCCTGCTTGCTCACCGCGCCCTTGATGCCGACGTCGATCCGCCGGCTGGACAGGTCGAGCGACTGGAGCTTCTGCACCACCGGCAGGACGAAGACCGAGGCGCCGAGCACCACCTTCTGGCCGGACATGTCGGTGGACCGCCCGCCGTCGGCGGTCTGGGTGGTCCGGCCCTTGCGGCCGGTCACGATGAACGCCTCGTTCGGCCCGGCGACCTTGATCCGGGAGAGCACGAAGAACACGAGGACGAGGACGAGGAGAGCCGCGCCACCGATGGCGATGACAAGGGGCATGTGGGATCCGTCTCTGCGCGAAAGGGGGTTCAGTAGGTTTCGACGTGGACGCTGGTTTCGCTGAGCGCCTCGACCACGAAGATCTGGGCACCCACCGGGATGGGGTGGTCGGCGCGGGCGTTGAGCTTCACCGGCGCGCCGGCGACGCGTACCCGGACCTCGCCGTAGCCGCCGGCCGGCACCGGGCTGACCACCAGGCCGAGCGCGCCGACCAGGTCGTGGCGGGTGGGGGTGGGGGTCGGTGCGCATGTCGCGGGCCGCCCGGCTGAGCCGGGCCGCGACCCACGCGGTGGGCACCGCCGCGACGACCCCGCCGGCCACGGCGGCGGCGATCATGCCGGACGTACGACCACCGAGCAGCTCGTTGACGATCGCGGCGCCGAAGCCGAACGCCCCGGTGAACCCGGCGATCGCCTCGATCCGGACCGGCCCGTCCACGTCCGGGTGACCGAAGTGGAGGACTTCGGTGCCGAGCAGGGCGAGCGCCAGCACCGCGACGCCCGCTCCGCCGATGATGAGGAAGATCAGTGTCCCCGTGGCCACGTCCGGCACGGTATCGATGCCCCGCAACCGGAGGCCGGTGCGACGGGCTCACGCCGCCCGGCGGTTTCCGGGGCGCCGGCGAATCTAGCTATTGACAAGATTCTCGATCGGAGCCAATCTTGACATCGACTAGACGGAGGTGTGGCCCATGTCCTCGGCAACCCTGACCACCGCCGGAATCCTGCTGATCACGGTGGTCACGATCGCGTACGGCGGGCTGACCCTGCTCACGCATCTCGCCCGGCGCAAGGCCGGCTACCTCGACAACCCGGTGCGCCGCGGTCTCTGGACCGCCGGGCACGCCCACGCCGGGGTACTGGTCATCCTCGCGCTGGTCCTGCTGCCCTACATCGACCAGGCTGAAACCTCGGACGGCATCCGCGCGCTGATCCGCACGCTGCTGGTCGCCGCGCCGATCCTGATGCCGCTCGGCTTCTTCCTCTCGGTGGCCCGCCCGCAGGACACCCGGCCCAACATGCTGATCTGGCTCACCGTCGCCGGTGGGGTCAGCCTGAGCGCCGGCACCCTGCTGCTCGGCTTCCTCCTGCTGCTCTGAGAGCCGGCCGGGTCGGCGGCGCCGCCGGGACGTACCGGCCGGCCAGGATGTCGCACCGGGCGGTGAGAATGGGCGGATGCGCTGGACCGTGCTCGACTCGCCGATCGGCGAGTTCTCCGTGGCCACCGACGACGGCGGCGTGTGCGGGGCCCACTTCGGCCGGGTCGAGGGGGCGGTCACAGCGCCGGCGGACGAGCTGTCCCGGCGTGTGGTCGCCGAGCTGCGGGCGTACTTCGCCGGGGAGCTGACCGAGTTCGCCGTGCCGGTGTCGGTGCGGCGCGGCTCCGACTTCGAGCGGGCGGTCTGGCGGGAGATGACCCTCATCCCGTACGCGGGGATGCTGACCTACGGCGAGGTGGCCCGGCAGCTCGGCGATCCGGGTGCGGCCCGGGCGGTCGGGGTGGCCTGCAACCGCAACCCGGTCCCGGTCATCGTGCCGTGTCACCGGATCGTCGGTGCCGGCAGCAAGCTGATCGGCTTCGGCGGCGGCCTGGACCGCAAGCGGTTCCTGCTCGAACTGGAGGCCCGGGTCGACTTCGAGCGGTCGCTGCTCGGGCTGGGCTAAAGCCGGGGGCGGGACGGGCCGTCGTGCCGCCGGTCCGCGTACCCCAGGTCTCGCCGCCACACCGCGAGGGCCGGGTCCGCACGGACCCGGCCCTCGCGGTGCTGCTGGTCAGCGCGTCAGCGCTCGACCTCACCGGCGATGAACGCCTCGACGGCGGCGTGCGCCTCGTGATCGGCGTACTGCACTGGCGGGGACTTCATGAAGTACGACGAGGCCGACAGGATCGGGCCACCGATCTTCCGGTCCAGCGCGATCTTCGCGGCCCGGACGGCGTCGATGATGACGCCGGCCGAGTTCGGCGAGTCCCACACCTCGAGCTTGAGCTCGGCGTTGAGCGGGGCGTCACCGAAGGAGCGACCCTCCAGACGGATGTACGCCCACTTGCGGTCGTCCAGCCACGGCACGTGGTCCGACGGGCCGATGTGCACGTCGCTCTTGGTCATCTCGTGCGGGATCTGGGAGGTCACCGACTGGGTCTTCGAGATCTTCTTCGAGACCAGGCGGTTGCGCTCCAGCATGTTCATGAAGTCCATGTTGCCGCCGAAGTTGAGCTGGTACGTGCGCAGCAGCTCGACCCCGCGGTCCTCGAAGAGCTTCGCCAGCGCGCGGTGCACGATGGTGGCCCCGACCTGGCTCTTGATGTCGTCACCGACGATCGGCAGGCCCGCGTCGGTGAACTTCTGCGCCCACTCGGGGTCGGAGGCGATGAAGACCGGCAGGGCGTTCACGAACGCGCAGCCAGCGTCGATCGCGGCCTGCGCGTAGAACTTGTCGGCCTGCTCGGAGCCCACCGGCAGGTACGAGACGACCACGTCAACCTGCGCGTCGCGCAGCGCCTTGGCCACGTCGACCGGCTCGACGTCCGACTCCTCGATGATCTCCCGGTAGTACTGGCCGAGACCGTCGAAGGTCGGGCCGCGCTGCACGGTGACACCGGTCGGCGGTACGTCGCAGAGCTTGATGGTGTTGTTCTCGCTGGCGACGATCGCCTCGGCGAGGTCCATGCCCACCTTCTTGGCGTCCACGTCGAACGCCGCGACGAACTGCACGTCGGAGACGTGGTAGTCGCCGAAGGTGACGTGCATGAGACCCGGGACCCGGTCGTTCGGGTCGGCGTTCCGGTAGTACTCGACGCCCTGCACGAGGGACGAGGCGCAGTTACCCACACCGACGATGGCGACGCGGACGGAGCCCATAGCGTCTGCCTCCTTCTTCTTCATCACGGCCGCTCTTTCCTGGACTCTCCAGGTGGAGGCGGGCTGGTCTCTTCTCGTCGGCCGCCGGCCGTCCCGCGCTGCGGGACCGTCGGGGCACGGCCGGAGCGCTCGTTGGCGATGAGCTCCTCCAGCCAGCGGACCTCGCGCTCACAGGCCTCCAGCCCGTGGCGCTGCAGTTCCAGGGTGTACGCGTCGAGGCGCTCAGCCGCCCGGGCGAGCACGTCGCGTAGCCCTTCGCGGCGCTCCTCGATCTTGCGTCGGCGACCCTCCAGGATGCGCAGTCGGGTCGCCTGGTCGGTCCGGGCGAAGAACGCGAAGTGCACTCCGAAGCCCGTGTCGTCGTACGTCTCGGGCCCGGCCTGTGCGATCAGTTGAGCGAAGCGTTCCTTGCCCTCCGCGGTTATCTTGTAGACCACCCGACCTCGTCGGCTGGTCAGCGCGGGAACCTCCTCGGCGGTGGCGGGTGTCTCGGCGGCCTCGGTGATCCATCCCGCCGCCTGCAACCGGCGCAGGGTCGGGTAGAGCGAGCCGTAACTGATCGCCGCCCGGATCGCGCCGAGCTTGGCGGTCAGCTCCTTGCGCAGCTCGTAGCCGTGCATCGGAGCCTCCTGCAGCAGGCCGAGGATGGCGAGTTCGAGCACTGGCCACCCTTCCTTTACCCTGTGCGCGGAGTGCTAACCGCCGCGATGTATCGGACCGATACATCGCACGCTAGCGGATCACCGTGGCCAGGGCAAACCCCCAATTCGAGGTTCTGTCGTCACGGATTGTCACCGCGGTCGCCCCGTCGGACGAGACCGCGTACCCTTCTCCGCATGCGTACGCAGCGCCAGGTCGTCGACTACTCGCTCCAGAAGCGAGCGGTGCTGCGTGAACTCCTCGCCGGCCGGGTCGGCACGTACGACGTCTGCGACGCGTCGCCGTACCTGAAGAACGCTGCTCGCTTCCACGGCGAGCCGACGGACCAGCGGTGCCCGATCTGCCGGAGCGAGAACCTGACCCACGTCCACTACATTTACGGGGACGAACTCAAGCAGTCCGCCGGTCAGGCCCGCACGCTGGCGGAGTTGCCCGTGCTCGCGATGACGCTGCGTGAGTTCCAGGTCTTCGTGGTGGAGGTGTGCCTCGGTTGTGACTGGAACCATCTCGTCGAGCAGTACCTGCTCGGCCGGGACGGGTTGGCCGCGGGCACGGAGAGCGGGCCGGAACAGGGCGCGGTCGCCTCGGCCGCCGGTCCGGCCCATCGACGGAGGCGAGAGGCACAACAGTGATCTTCGCTCGATCGGCCGGGCCCGGCCGCCACGTGCGCGCCCGGGCTGACCGACGACTCGTTGGTCTGATTGGCCCGATTGATTCGCAACTGACACCGGTGATCCGGCACGGGCGTGCCGCGGTGGCGGGTGTCTCAACTCACGGCAACCGGGTGGCGGCGCAGCCGCGCCCCACCGCGACCGGCAGGGTGTGAGGAATGAACTCGTACGGCGATCCCAGTTCCCCCCGTGGCCGGGCCCAGATCCCGGGCCACCACGGCGACTCCGGCGGTGACCCGCGCGGGGGCGGCTGGTCAGCTGCACAGGACGGTACGGCACCGGGCCGCGCCTCGGTCACACCCCGGGCCGCCGGCGGGCGGGCCTCGGTCGGCGGGTCGGCATCCGTACCCCCGCGCGGTGGCGCCAACTCCGGTTCGGCCTCGGTGGGCTCCGCCTCGGTCGGCCGCCCCGGCCGCGCCTCGGTCCCGGTCTCCCCGGCGCCGGGCGCGGCGTCCGGTCGGGCGGGTGCCGGCCGGGCCTCGGTCCCGGTCTCCCCGGCGCCCGGCGGGCCGGCCGGCCGGGCCGCGGTCGGCGCCGCGTCGGCTGGCAGGGCGAGCGTCGGGTCGGCCGCCGTCGGCGGCGTCGCCGGCCGGGCCTCGGCCCGGGCGAGCGTCTCCCCGGTCTCCGGCGGCCCGGGCGGGCCCGGCGGGCCGACGGGTCCCGGTCGCGGTCGGCGGGGCGCGGGTGACCCCGGCGCCTCCACGCGGGCGCGGAAGCGTAGACGGATGAACATCCTGATCGCCGGCTTCGCGGTGTTCATCATGCTCGCCGGCATCGGCGTGGTCGGCTTCACCTACTACTCGACCAACGTGGTGCTGCCGGAGGATACGGCGCCGCCGCAGGCCACCACCCTCTACGCGTTCGACAACAAGACGATCATCGCGAAGGTGGGTGAGCAGAACCGCACCCTGGTCACCATCGACCAGATCCCGCAGCACGTGCGCGACGCGGTCGCCGCCGCCGAGGACCGGAACTTCTACAAGCACTCCGGTGTGGACTACAAGGGCATCGCCCGGGCCGCCTGGAACAACCTCAGCGGTGGTGACAAGCAGGGCGCCTCGACGATCACCCAGCAGTACGCCCGCAACGCCTACGACAACCTGAAGGACGACACGTACGCCCGGAAGGTCAAGGAGGCGATCCTCGCCTCCAAGCTCAACGACAAGTACACCAAAGAGCAGATCATGCAGTACTACCTGAACGTGATCTACTTTGGTCGCGGGGCGTACGGCATCGAGGCGGCGGCGCAGACCTATTTCGGCAAGCCGGCGAAGAACCTGACCGTCGCCGAGGGGGCGGTGCTCGCCGCGCTGATCAAGCAGCCGGTGCCGAGCGCAACCCACAAGGGGTACGACCCGGCGGTCAACCCGACGTACGCGAAGCAGCGCTGGGACTACGTGATCAACGGGATGGTCGCCGAGGGCTGGCTGGACGCCCCCAACCGTCCGCAGCGGCCGACCGAGTACCCGAAGAACATCAAGAGCACCAAGAACGGTGGCGTGGGTGTCGACTTCGGGGTGAACACGCCGTACGGCAACGTGATCAACTACGTCAAGGCGGAGATGCGGGACCAGGGGCTCTGCGTCGACAACGAGGCCGACGTCACGGTGAACAAGCTGCTCTGCTCGCAGGCGCTGATGGAGGGTGGCTACCGGATCCGCACCACCATCGATACCAAGATCCAGAAGGCGGCCGTCGACACGGCGCAGCGCAAGACGAAGGGGTCCGAGCTGGCCAGGCAGCCGCCGAACCTGATGGCCGCCGTGGTGTCGATCGACCCGAGGAACGGACGGGTCCTCGCCTACTACGGCGGTGACAACGGCACCGGCACCGACTACGCCGGCAAGAACACCGACTCCAACGGGAACATCACGGGCGGCCACTCGCCGGGCTCGAGCTTCAAGATCTACACCTTGGCGGCGGCGCTCAAGGAGGGCAAAGCCCTGGAGTCGCGGTGGAAGGGCCGGGCGTTCACCCCGGAGGGCACCAAGTTCAAGGTCAGCAACGCCGGCGTCGACAACCCGTCCTGCGGCGACTCCTGCACCCTGACGGTCTCCACGTTGAAGTCGCTGAACGTGCCGTTCTACCACGTCACGCAGGAGATCGGCCCGGACAAGGTCGTCGACATGGCGGCGAAGGCCGGCATCACCACCATGTGGCGGACGGACACCAACCCGCCCAAGCCGTACGACCTGACCAAGACCGACCCGAAGAAGATCGCGCCGAGTCCGTTCTTCCACGTGGTCGGCTACGGCCAGTACCCGGTCACCGTGCTCGACCACGCCAACGGTGTGGCCACCTTCGCCAACCAGGGTGTCTACAACAGGGCCCACTTCCTCTACTCCGTGGAGAAGCAGGACGAGGTCACCGGCAAGTGGAAGAAGATCGGCGGCGAGAAGCTCAAGCCGGAGCGCCGCATCGACAAGGACGTCGTGGCCGACGTGACCTCGGTGCTGGAGCGGTACCCGGCCCAGGTCAACCACCGCCTCGAGGACGGCCGGAAGGCGGCCTCCAAGACGGGTACCTGGGAGCAGAAGCCCGACAGCCCGGAGAACGGTGACGCCTGGATGATCGGCTACACCCCGCAGCTCGCCACCGCCGTCTGGGTGGGCAACCTGAAGGATCGCAAGCCGCTCAAGCTGAAGGACGGCCGACGGGTCAGCGGCGGTAACCTCCCGGGCGACATCTGGGAGCGGTTCATGGAGCAGGCGCTGAAGGGCAAGGAGAAGCTAGACTTCCCACCCGCCGCGAACATTGGCGATCCCAACACCGGCAACGGCGAGGCTCCGCCCCCGCCTCCGACGCCGACCCAGCCGAACTGCGATCCGCTCGGCCTGTTCTGCGACAACAACGGGAACGGCAACGGCAACGGCAACGGCAACAACCAGGGCCCGACCGGGCCGACCGACCCACGGCCGGGTGGGGACGGCGGTGGGGGTCTGCTCCCGTCGGTCAGCCCCCGTACGGCAGAGGACGACTGAGTTCAGGTGGTGCCCACGGCGGCCGGACACTGTCCGGCCGCCGTCGGCGTTCCGCGGGCCGCTCGGCGCGCAGTCCTCGTGGGCGGAGCCGATGTAGGGCAGGATGCCTCTCCATGAGCACCCAGTCGACGCCAGGTATCGACGACGGCACCGCCACCGACCACCCCTCCCGCTCGGACGGGTTCGTGCGTGGGATGTCCGGCCTCATCGGCGGGCCGCTCGGTGACCACGCGGTGGCGCTGGACCGGCCCGCCGGGCGGGAGCGGCGGTTCTGGACGGCCACCCGGATCGTCCTCGCCCTGGTCTGCCTGACGCTCGCGCTGCACTGGGTGCAGAAGTCGCCCTGCCAGGACGGCGCCTGGCAGAACAACGTGCAGTACACCCGGTTCTGCTACACCGATGTGCTGGCGCTGTACTACGCCGAGCGGCTCAACGAGGGCGCCGTCCCCTACCGGGACCACCCGGTCGAGTACCCGGTGCTGACCGGATACTTCATGGGCGCCCTGGGCCTGCCGGTGCACGCGCTGGGCGACGGCAACCCGGACCTCAACCAGGGAATGTGGTTCTACAACCTGAACGCCCTGGTGCTCGGCGCGCTGGCGGTCGCCACCGTGGCGGTGATCCTCGCCCTGCGCCGTCGACGACCCTGGGACGCCGCGCTGTTCGCGCTCGCCCCCGCGCTGCTGCTCACCGCCACCGTCAACTGGGATCTGCTCGCCATCGGACTGGCCGCGTTCGGCCTGCTCGCCTGGGCCCGGAGCCGCCCCGCCCTGGCCGGCGTCCTGCTCGGGCTCGCCGGGGCGGCGAAGATGTGGCCGCTGTTCCTCCTCGGCCCCATCCTGGTGCTGGCGCTGCGCGCCGGACGGCTCCGGGCCGCCCTCACCGCCCTCGGCACGGCCCTGGTGTCCCTGGTCGTGGTGAACCTGCCCGCCGCCGTGCCGTACCGGGAGAACTGGGACCGGTTCTTCGAGCTGAACACCACCCGGGCGATCGACTGGGGCACCCTCTGGTACATCGGGCGCTACCTGGACGGGAAGGCCGGGGGCGCCGACCCCGCCGACCTCGGGCCATTCGAGTGGCTCAACGCCAACATCCCCGCGCTGAACGCCCTGTCGTACGCCCTGTTCGGGGTGGCCTGTCTCGGGGTGGCCGTGCTGGCCCTGCTGGCGCCGCGCCGGCCCCGGCTTGCCCAACTCGCGTTCCTGGTGGTCGCCGCGTTCCTGATCTTCAGCAAGGTCTGGTCGCAACAGTTCGTGCTCTGGCTGCTGCCGTTGGTCGTGCTGGCCCGGCCCAAGTGGGGCGCGTTCCTGGCCTGGCAGCTGGCCGAGGTCTGCTACTTCGCCGCCTTCTACGGCGAGCTGCTCGGCGCGTCGACCAGCCGGCCCGTCTTCCCGGAGGGCGTCTTCGTGCTGGCCGCCACGCTGCGCCTGACCACCGTCGTGGTGCTCTGCGTGCTGGTCGTCCGGGAGATCCTGCGCCCGGAGGAGGACGCGGTGCGGGCCACGTACGCCGACGACCCGGACGGCGGGGTCCTGGACGGCGCGTCGGATGCGCCCTGGTTCGACCGGTGGCGACGACGACCGGCCGAGCGCACGCCCGACCCGGCCATCGCCTAGACCGCACGTCCGAGACGGCCCCCGCAAGCCCCACCGCCATGCCGGCTCAAAGCCGGTAGACCACCACGTCGCCGATCTCCTCCCGGGTGATGCCGAGCCCGTCCACCGGCACGTCGATGGTGATCTCCCACGGGGTGCCGGCGACCTGGTCGCGCATCAGCAGCACGTTGCGGACCCCGAGGGTGCGTAGGTAGTCCACGCTGGTCTGGTCGGGGAAGGAGATCGACACCCGCCGTACGTCGTCGAGCTGGCGTGGGGTGAAGCCGCTGCCCCCGTTGACCACGTCCTGGAAATGCGTGGTCGACCAGAGCATCACCGGCTGGTCGAGGTTCTGGCTGCTCGGCAGCACCAGCATCGGCCCGTCCACCGTCCGCATCGCGGCGGGCTGGAGCGGCACCACCGGGTGCGGCGTGGTGTTCAGCCCTTCGACGATGACCAGCAGCAGCGGCAGCAGGGTGGCCGCCCGCAGCCACGGGCTCGGCCAGGAGGGGATCCGCTCGGCGGAGATCTCGCGTACCCGGGCGGCGAAGGCGCTGACCGCGCCGGCTGCGAGCAGCCCGAGCAGCAGCGTCGTCCAGAGCATCAACCGGCCCGGGGTGCGCAGGCCGTTCCACCCGGGCAGATGCTCGAAGAGCGGCACGTAGGTGAAGGTGCCGTCGAAGAAGCGGGTGCCCATGGCCAGCACCATCGTCACCACCACCCCGGCGAGCAGCAGCAGCCGGTGGCGCACCTTCCAGACGGAGAAGAACAGCCCGCCGGCGGCGAGCGCGTACAGCACGAAGCCGGGTAGCAGGGTCATCTCCGGGTGCCACGGCAGCACCGCGCGCGCCCCCTCGTGCAGGCCACCCCAGATCCACGACTCGGCGGGCGCGGTGAGGAAGCCGCTCGCCGGGGGCGAGAAGATGGCGATGTCGCCGATGGACCGCTCCGCCTGGGGGTGCAGCTCCGCCACCTTGAAGTACGGGATGGCCAGCAGCAGCCCGACCCCGGCGAAGAGCGCCCCGCCGACCAGGTCCGCCACGAGCAGCCGGCTCCCGAACGGGCGTTTCACCGGCCGCACCACCCAGCGTCGCAGGAACCAGGTGACGGCCGCGACCACCACCGTCCCACCGATGACGTACGCGAACGGCAGCCCGATGCCGAAGCCGAGGCTGAGCTGCCAAGCCGCGACCAGCCAGCCGGTGTAGACCCAGCCGTCGTGGCGGCGCTCGGGGCGGTAGCCGTGGCGCAGCGACCAACCGTGTCCGCGGGCCAGCATGGCCAGCGCCAACGGGATGCCGCCGTTGGAGACCACGTGCAGGTGCCCGGCCTGGGCCAGCAGCCAGGGGGCGTACGCGTAGCTCACCCCGGCCACCGCGGCCCCGGTCCGGCCCGCGCCCAGCTGACGGGCCAGCGCGTACGCCCCGAGCGTGGCGAGCGCGTGCGCCAGCACGAACATGATGTTGTAGCGCAGCACGGCGGCCTCGGGCCCGGTGCCGATCATGCCGGCCGGGGCGTACCCGAGGAGGGTGTCGGAGAAGGCGAAGCTCCAGCTCTCGGGAAAGAAGGCGTTGGAGTGCCACAGCTGCGCCGGGTTGGTCAGCAGGATGTGCCCCGACCAGGCCATCTGCCAGGCTTGCAGGCTCGGGTCCCAGTAGTCCTGCGGCAGCGTGTGCCGCGGGTAGCGCAGCGTTGGCCAGGTCAGCAGCACGGCCAGCGCCAGCGCACCGAGGGTCGCCAGCGTCCACTCGTGGATCAGCACGCGGCCGACCGCCCGGGCGAACCGCCGAGGCCGGGTCGGCACCGGCTCGGGGGCGGGCGCGAACGCGGCCCACCGGTCCGGCCGGCCCTCCTCCGTCCCGGCGTCGTCCTTGTCGGCGGTGCCCTTCTCGCCGCCCCCGGTGCCGGTGTCGCCCTTGGTGGTGTCGCCCGTGGCGGTCTGGCCCTCGGTGATGCCGCCCTTGGCGGCCCTGTCCGGTCGGGTCTCGTCCTTGCCGGCCTTGTCCGGACGGGCTTTGTCCTTGCCTGCCTTGTCCTGGCTGGCCTTGCCTGCCTCGTCCTGGCTGGCCTTGTCCTTGCCCGCCTTCTCCGTGCCACGGTCGCGGGGCTTCCCGCTACGTGTGGCCTCGGAATCGGCCCGGGTGGCGTCGCCGGCCACGGCCGGTGCGGGGTCGGCGGAGGCCGCGGGG
>NZ_POUB01000119.1 GCF_003236335.1 Micromonospora deserti | reverse complement strand
GTGTACGGGTGGGCGGGTTCCTGCCAGATCTGCGCCGGGGTACCGCTCTCCACGATCCGGCCCAGGTACATCACGGCCATCCGGTCGCTCATGTACTCGACGGCGGCGAGATCGTGGGCGATGAACAGGTAGGTCAGTCCCAGTTGCCGCTGGAGGCTGCGGAGCAGGTTCATGATCTGTGCCTGCACGCTCAGGTCGAGTGAGGCGATCGGTTCGTCGAGGACGATCAGGTCCGGCTCGCCGGCCAGGGCGCGGGCGATGCCCACTCGCTGACGCTGGCCGCCGGAGAGCTCGTGCGGGTGCCGGTCGGCCAGGTCGCGGCGCAGGCCGACCATGTCGAGCAGTTCCTCGATTCGGTGGCGGCGTGCGGCACCCCCGTCGGTGAGGCGGTGCACGATCAGTGGCTCGGCGATGCTCGCCCCGACGGTGAGCCGCGGGTCGAGGGACGCCTGCGGGTCCTGGAACACCATGGCGACGCGGCGGCGCAGCGCGCGTAGCCGCCGTCGGGACCAGCGGGTCACGTCCTGCCCGGCCACCCGCACGTGCCCGGAGGTGGGGTCGACCAGCCGCAGCAGCGCCAGTCCGGTGGTGGACTTGCCGCTGCCGGACTCGCCGACCAGTCCCAGTGTCTCGCCGCGGCGTACCTGCAACGACACCCCGTCCACGGCGCGGACCACGCCGGCCGTCGTCGGGAACCACACTGTCAGGCCGTCGAGCTCGGCCACGACCTCGGCCGGTTCGCGTTGCGTGCTCATCGGCTCTCCCCGTCGGCCGGGTGGGGATAGAAGGTACGAACACGGTGGTCGGCGGACACCGGAACCAGCGGCGGCAGTTCGTGCTCGCACCGGGCGTCGCCGCGCACCGGGCAGCGGGGCCAGAAGGCGCATCCGGCGGGAAGATCCAACGGGCTGGGGGGCGAGCCCTGGATGGTGACCAGCTCGCCGCCGCCGGCGGCCGGGTCGGGTCGCGCGGCGAGCAGAGCGGCCGTGTACGGGTGCGAAGGGTTGGCGAAGACGGCGTCGACCGATCCCTGTTCGAGAATGCGGCCGGCGTACATGACGGCCACCGTGTCGGCGATGCCGGCGACGACACCGAGGTCGTGGGTGATCCAGACGACCGCTGTTCCCAGGCGTCGTTGCAGGTCGGCGACCAGCTCGACGATCTGGGCCTGGGTGGTGACGTCGAGGGCGGTCGTCGGCTCGTCGGCGATCAGCAGGTCCGGTTCGCAGGCCAGCGCCATGGCGATCACCACCCGTTGGCGCATGCCGCCGGAGAACTGGTGGGGGTAGGAGTCCACCCGGGTGGCGGCGGACGGGATGCCGACGAGGTCGAGCAGTTCGACGGCGCGGGTCCGGGCGGCGCGCCTGGTCAGGCCGAGGTGCTCCTCGGCGGCCTCGGTGACTTGCCGGCCCACGGTCAGTACCGGGTTGAGCGAGATCATCGGGTCTTGGAAGACGAAACCGACGTGCCGTCCGCGCATCCGCCGACGCTGGTCGTCGGGTAGCCCGGTGAGCTCCGTGCCGAGCAGGTGCACGCGGCCGGTTACCCGGGCGGAGCGGGGCGCGAGACCGGTGGCGGCGAGCATGCTCATGCTCTTGCCGCTGCCCGACTCGCCTACCAGCGCGAGCGTCTGCCCCGCCCGGACGGACCACTCGACGCCGGCGACGGCCCGCGCCGGTCCCCGGCGGGTGCCGATGGTCACGGTGAGATCCTCGATGGCCAGTACGGGCACATCGCTCATCCGGCGCTCCTCCTCGCTTCGCTGACGGTGAGCTGGCGGGGGTCGAGCACGTCGCGCAGGGCGTCTCCGACCAGGTTGAAGGCGAGGACGGTGAGGAAGATCGCGGCGCCGGGGAACACCCCCAGCCACCACGCCTCGGTGACGAAGCCACGTCCGTCGTACAGCATGCGGCCCCAGGCCGGTGCGGGCGGTTGGACGCCGAGGCCGAGGAAGGACAGCGCCGCCTCGGACAGGATCGCGAAGGCCAACGACAGGGACGTCTGCACGATCAGCGGGGCCGCGATGTTGGGCAGCACGTGCCGGCGCATGATGCGCAGGTCGGACGCGCCGATGGAGACGGCCGCCCGGACGAAGACCTGTTCGCGCACGGAGAGCACACCGGCCCGGGTGACGCGGGCGAAGATCGGGGTGTAGACCACACCGATGGCGATCATCGCGGTGAGCAGCCCTGGGCCCAGGACCGCCACGATTGCCACGGCGAGCAGCAGGACCGGGAAGGCGAACAGCACGTCCATGCAGCGCATGAGCACGTTGTCGAGCCAGCCCCGGTAGTAGCCGGCGAACAGTCCCAGGCCCACACCCACGAGCAGGGCGATCCCGACGCTTACCGCGCCGACCTGCAGCGAGACGCGGGCGGCGACCATGACCCGGCTGAGCACGTCGCGGCCCAGTTCGTCGGTGCCGAAGGGATGGGACCAGCTGGGCTGCTCGAGCATCCGGTCGACGTTCACCTCGTTGACGCCCGCCGGCGCCAGCCAGGGCCCGGCCACGCCGACCACGACCAGCAGCGTGAGCACGGCGGTGCCGGTCACGGCCAGCGGGTCGTGGCGCAGCGCCGACAGCGCCCGGCGCAGTTGCCCCTCGCCGCTCATCGCGCCGTGATCCGCGGGTCGAGGCGGGCGTAGAGCATGTCCACCAAGAGGTTGACCAGCAGGAACAGTGCGGCCACGAGCAGGATCGCGCCCTGCAGCACGGGGTAGTCCCGGGCCTGGACCGCGTCGTAGGTGAGCCGGCCGATGCCGGGCCAGGCGAACAGCACCTCGATGACGATCACGCCGCCGAGCAGGCTGGCCAGTTGCACCGCCACGACGGTGACCACCGGGATGAGCGCGTTGCGCAGGACGTGCCGCAGCACCACGACCCGCGTGCGCAGCCCTTTCGCCTCGGCGGTGCGGACGTAGTCCTCCGAGAGCACCTCCAGCATCGAGGAGCGGATGAACCGGGTGAGGATCGAGGCGGTGACCAGGCCCACGGTCGCTGCCGGCAGGACCACGTGGGAGGCCCATCGGAGTGGGTCCTCGGTGAGCGCCACGTAGCCGGACGGCGGCAGCCAGCCGAGCACGCCCGCGAAGAGCAGGATGCCCATGATGCCCATCCAGAAATCGGGCACCGAGACGCCGAACTGGCTGAACACCCGTGCCGCGTGGTCGAGCAGCGAGCCGCTGCGCATGGCCGAGAGGATTCCCAGCGGGAAGGCGACCAGCATCGCGAACACGACCGCGGTGACCGCCAGCGACAGCGTCGCCGGCAGCCGTTCCAGCACGATCGACGTGACCGGCCGTCCACTGCGGAAGCTGACCCCGAGGTCACCGGTCAACGCCCGGCCGAGGTAGCTGAAGTACTGCACCACCAGCGGCCGGTCCAGTCCCGCCCGGGCCCGCAGCGCCTCGTACGTCTGCGGATCGAAGCGGGTGCCGAGCGCCACCCGGACGGGGTCACCCGGGACCAGTTGAAGCAGGAGAAACACGACGAGGGTCACGCCGAGCAGCACGGCGCCGGACTGCAGCAGCCGGCGGATGACGAAGCGGGCCACCTGAGGTCCCCCGCCGGCTCACTTGGCCAGGGCCACGTCGCGGAACCGGATCGCCCTGTCGGTGCGGACCTCGTAGCCGGAGACCTGCGGGGACCAGCCCTGCACCACGTCCGGGTTGTAGAGGTAGATGTAGCTGGCGTCGTCGACGATCTGCTTGGCCACCTGGTCGTACTGCCGCTTGCGCGCAGCCTGGTCGGTTTCGGTCCGGGCCTGGTCGAGCAGTCTGTCCACCGTGGGGTTGCGGTATTTGTGGAAGTTGAAAGTCCCGCCGCTGTGGTGCTGGGCGTAGTAGAACTCGTCGGGGTCGATGTTGCCCAGCCAGCCGAGCATGAACGAGTCGAAGTTGCCCTTGCCCTGCTCGTCCAGCCACTGCCCGAAGTCCAGCGTCCGGATCTTGACGGTGATGCCGACCTCCTTGAGCTGCGCTGCGATGACCTGCGCCGCGGTGACCGTCTCCGGGTACTCGCTGGTGACCATCAGGTCCATCGTCAGGCCGCTGACGCCGGCCTGGTCGAGCAGCTGCCGCGCCTGGCCCGGATCACGCTGGAAGGGCGCGTAGTCGTAGTAGAAGGCGCTGTTGCGCGGGATGGCGGTCTGGTTGACGGTCGCCAGCCCGAACTTGGCGGCCTTGGTGATCGCCTCCCGGTCGAGCGCGAAGGCGACCGCCCGGCGCACCTTGACGTCGTCGTACGGCTTGCGGGCTTGGTTGAGCGCCAGGTACCAGTAGTCGCTCGACGGCACCGAACGTACGGTGAGGCCGTCGGCGTCCCGCAGGGCCGGGACCTGCTGGGGTGGCAGGTTGTCGGTCCAGTGCACCTCGCCGCCGCGCAGGTTCTGCAGGGCCACCGTGGGGTCCTTCACGAAGGTGAAGGTCACCCCGTCGAGCTTGGGCTTGTCGGACCAGTAGTTGTCGTTGCGGACCAGCTTGATGGTGTCGCCGGAGGTGTAGCTGCCCACGGCGAACGGGCCGCTGCCGACCGGCTTGGTGGTCACCGCGCCAGACTCCACGTTGGTCTTCTGGACGATCGCCACCCCCTTGAAGCCACCGAGATTGGCGAGCAGGTTCGGGGTGGGTGCGGTCAGGGTGATGACGACCGTGGTCGGGTCGGGCGCGGTCACCGACTTGACGGTGGTGAACTTGTACGCGGCGTTCAGCTTCTCGCTGATGATCCGGTTGTAGGAGTAGACCACGTCTTCCGAGGTCAGCGGCGAACCGTCGGAGAACGTCACGCCCTCGCGGATGGTGAAGGTCCACACCAGCTGGTCGTCGCTGGTGGTCCACTCGGTCGCCAGTGACGGTTGCATGTCGAGGTTCGCGTCCGGCTCGACGAGGGTGTCGTAGACGTTCTCCAGAACCTGGAAGCTGTAGTAGGCGGAGGTCTTGTGCGGGTCGAGCTGATCGGGCTCGCCGCCGATGGCGGCGTTGAGGATTCCCCCGGAGCCGGAGCTGTCGGCCCCGTCGACATCGACACTCTCGCCCGCGGTGCACGCGGTCAGCGCACCGAGCATCAGGGCGAGTGCGGCGCCGGCCAACCTGAATCTGGTGCTGGACATGGTCCTCCCCTGGATTCTTCCCGGCAGATGAAAGATTTTTGCGAGTCTGGTGCCCCGGCGGTCGAATGTCAACAAACCATGGCAAATTGCCCGCCTCGTAGGACTCCTGCCTCCCTCCCCGCCCCACGCTAGCCGCAAAACCATCCGCCGGCGGACACGGACCCCCTGAGTCGCCGTTGGCGGCAGGAGCCCGCCGACGCCGGTGGCGTCCGGCAGTTAGGCGGGTAGCCGCGCCGGCGGTGGTGGCTGGTGGTGATGCCATCGGCCGGCAACACCCCGGCTCGCCTGCGCCACCGTCTGCTGGTGCCAGCTGCCACGCTCGGCGCTTGTGCAACGATCGTCGGGCGTCATGCCGGCCAGCCGTCCCGTCGGGCTGCCCGCGCACCGGTCGCCGGCAGGCACGCGAGTAGGCACCACACCTCGTACCCCTTGGAGGGCACGATGTTCCTCTCCCCAGCCCGGGTCTTCGCCGCGCTGAACGCAGTGCGACCACCCGAGCAAGCGTCCCCGGTAATGGGCAAGGCCGTCGTGATCGGCGGCAGCGTCGCCGGTTTGCTGGCCGCCCGGGTGTTGTCCGACCACGCGGAGAGTGTCGTCATCATCGACCGGGACGACCTGCACGTGAGTGGCGAGCGGCCCGGCGTGCCACAGGGGACGCAACTGCACGCGTTGCTGCCCGGCAACTTCCTTCAGCTCGAGCACCTGTTCTCGGGATTCCGTGAACAGGCCCTGGCCCAAGGGGCGATCGAGGCTCCACCCGCGGCCAGGCGGAGCTACCTCGACGGCCGCCTGAAGGTTGTCGTACCCGACGACGCCGACAGCCTGGCGGGCAGCCGGCCTCTTCTGGAAGGACTGATCCGCCAGCAGGTGCTTCGACTGCCCAACGTCAAGACGGTCACTGCCCGCGCCACGGGTCTCGTGTTCGACGGTGCCGTGACCACCGGCGTTCGCTGCGACATCGGTGGGGTGCCGGGGGTCGAGAGCGGTGACTTCGTGGTGGACGCCACGGGGCGTTCGAGCAGACTGTCCGAGTGGCTGGAGCATGCCGGCTGGGACCGGCCCCGCACGCGGCGGATGACCGTAAACCTGAACTACGCGACGGCGCTGTTCCGACGCCGTGAGACGAACCCAGATCTCACGGTCGTCCTGGCACTGCACAGTCCGAGGATGTCGTCGGACGTGGCGGGTGCCGCGTTCTTCGCCGTCGAGGATGGCCGGTGGATGGCCATGATGGCCGGTTACGGGGACAGCCGCCCAGGGCGCACCGCCGAAGATTTCGTACGCCGGCTGCGGGACCAGTTCCCACCGGAGTTCGGCGAGGTCGCCGGGTACGAGATGCTCGGCGACGTCCAGACCTACCGCCACGCCGACAGCCGGCGGCGGGATTTCCATGCGTTGAAGCGGTTTCCGGCCAGGCTCGTCAGCGTCGGTGACGCCGTCGCGTCGTTCAACCCGGTGTACGGGCAGGGGATTACGGCGGCGGCCCTGCACGCGGCCTGCCTGTCGATGTACCTGCGATCACGCCCGGACCTGGGCGTGCCCACGCGCCGGTTCTTCGCCTTGCAGAAGGTCGTGGTCGACGCCGCCTGGTCGACGTCGACCTCCGCCGACCTGGCGCTGCCGCACGTCGCCGGGCCCTACCCGCGCGGCTACCGGATCTCCAGTTGGCTCAGCAACCAGATCGTCACGGCGACCATCACGGACGTGACGATCGCGCGGCGGTTCAACGAGGTCGTTTCCATGCGTGAGCACCCGAGGTCGCTGGCCACACCCGGCGTGATACTCGGCGCCCTGCGCGCGAACCGGCGTGCACGCTGATCGGTCGACGAGGCCACGGACGCTGGCCGGGGTTCGCTCCGCACTACCCGACCGGCCGGGCGCCGGCCTCGCCCCCGAGCTGGTGACATCTGGACCTACAACGGCGGGTTCGGGCGGCAGGAGAGGACGGCGCGGATCGGCCAGGCCCAGTCCGTGTACCTGCCGCGCAGGTCGACGTACTTCTCCAGCCGGCCGGCGAGGTCGAAGGATTCAGGTCGCCGTGGCCGCGCCGAACATGCGCGGGCCCGGCCCGGATCGAGTGATCCTGGGCCGGGCCGGGATTCGCCTGCCGATCAGCTCGACATGCTGGCGAACATGCCGGGCTCGTAGGAACCACCCTGCTGGTGCACGATCACGGCGAGCCGGTTGGCCGCGTTGATCAGGGCGACCAGGGAGACCAGCGCGGCGATCTGGTCGTCGTCGTAGTGCTTGCGGACCTGGGCCCAGGTCTCGTCGGAAACGCCGTGGTGGGCATCGGCGAGCCGGGTGCCCTCTTCGGCGAGCGCCAGCGCAGCCCGCTCGGCCTCGGTGAACACGGTCGACTCGCGCCAGGCGGCGACCAGGTTGAGCCGGACCGAGGTCTCACCGGCGGCTGCGGCCTCCTTGGTGTGCATGTCGATGCACCAGCCGCAGCCGTTGATCTGGCTGGCGCGCAGCGACACCAGTTCCTGCGTGGACTTCGGCAGCGGCGACTGGTGGATCACCAGGCTGGCGTTGGCGAACCGCTTGGCGAACTTGACGGCGATCTCGTTGTCGAACAGGTTGAATCGGGCGTCCATGACCTCGTCCTCACTCGTGGTGTTGCGTGCTGCTGCACTGGACGAACACGAGATGCCGGCGACCCGATTCCTGTGACAGTGCGGCTACGTGACGTGAACCACAATCAGGTGGCCACATCGGTGACCTTCGACGCACCGCTGCTCACGACGCTGCCTCGCCGTCACGTAATTCGGCCGGACAACAAGGATTGGCTACCGTCTCGGTGTCACACGACGGCGGCACCCGGCATCTGGTGGGTGACACAGTCGAAAGTGAACAGGAGCCACCCATGGCCAGCACGTCGCAGACCGCATCTGACGATCGTGGCAGGGGCAGCAGCCGCGACGATCACCCGGACCCCGCCACCGAGGCGTTCCTCGCCCACCGCAACCTCCTCTTCACGGTCGCCTACGAGATGCTCGGCTCGGCCGCCGACGCGGAGGACGTGCTGCAGGAGACCTGGCTGCGGTGGGCGGGCGTCGATCTCGGCACGGTGCGGGACCAGCGTGCATACCTGGTCCGGATCACCACCCGCCAGGCACTCACACGGCTGCGTACGCTCGGCCGCCGCAGGGAGTCCTACGTCGGCCCCTGGCTGCCCGAGCCGCTGCTGACCACGCCCGACGTGGCCGAGGACGTCGAGTTGGCCGACAGCGTCTCGATGGCGATGCTGCTGGTGCTGGAGACACTCGGGCCGACCGAGCGGGCCGTGTTCGTGCTGCGCGAGGTGTTCGATGTCGGGTACGACGAGATCGCCGAAGCCGTCGACAAGAGCCCCGCCGCGGTCCGCCAGATCGCGCACCGGGCACGGGCACACGTCGCGGCGCGCCGGCCGCGCGGGATCGTTTCTGCGGCCGAGGCTCGATACGCGCTCGATGCGTTCCAGCGGGCGGCCGAAACGGGCGATCTGCAGAGCCTGCTCGACATCCTCGCACCGGATGTCGTCTTTCTGGGTGACGGTGGCGGAGTCAAGCAGGCCGTCCTGCGGCCCGTCGTGGGGGCCGACAAGGTGGCCCGCTTGCTGGCCACCGGGCTGGGCAGGATCGCCGGCACGGCGTCGCTGTGGCCGGCACAGGTCAATGGCTACCCGGCGCTGATACTCCGGCAGGGCGGCGAGATCGACACCGTCGTGGCGGTGCGCATCGACGACGGGCTCATCACCGGGCTCTACGCCGTCCGCAATCCCGAGAAGCTGTCGCATATGCAGCGGGAGACCACCCTGCGCCGCTGAGTCCGGGGCCCCTCGGAAACGAACAACACGAACCGCATCCCACCTGTCAGGCCGCAGGCGTCCGGGCCGGTCGAGGAAGAGAACGCCGAGCTGCGCCGGCGGATCCGCGAACTGGAAGAGGAGCGCGACATCGTGCGTAAGGCGGCCCGGTACTTCCCCGGGGGACGCGCTGGTGAACCGCTTCCAGTTCGCCGCCGAGCACCAGCAGCGCTACGGCGTGAAGCGCTTCGCCCGCCGGTCCTTGGGCGGCTTCACTGGCGCCGCCGAGCGGATCGGTACCGAGTGGACGTCTCCCGCGCCTCGAACCGCTCCTGAGCGTCAAGAACCGCATTGGCGTACCTGGTGGCCCAGGCGCCCATCGCCCGCATCGGCTCCAGCAGCGCGCTGCCCGCTTCTGTCAGCAAGTAGTCCACGCGGGGCGGCGCTTCCTGGTACGGCCGGCGTTTCACCAGGCCGTTGTACTCCAGGCGGCGCAGCGCGTCGTTGAGCACCTTGGGGCTGACCCCGCCGATCCGGGTGAGGAGCACTGCCGGACGCGTCGGGCCGTACGCGGCGATCGTGAAGACCACGACGCTGTCCCAGCGGTTGGCGAGCACCTCGAACGCCACGCGGGCGCGGCAGTCGGAGGTGTAGTCGTCGAGTTGGTCAGCGTGCCCACCCATGGGTCCATCCTGCCCGATGTATCGCACACCGTTCGGTGTCTATCGACCTACCTATCGTCCTGCACGGTGGTCGGTACCGAGCCGCCGCAGCGCGAGGAACGGAGCAGCACGGATGAAGATCGGCATTTTCGGGACGGGCGGTATGGCGGCGGCGCTCGGCGGTGCATGGACCACGGCCGGGCACGACGTGGTGATCGGCGGCCGGAGTCAGGAACGGGCGGAGCGGACCGCCGGACTCATCAGCGCCGCCGGGCATGGCAGCATCGCGGATGCGGCGCGCCACGGCGACGCCATCCTCGTGGCGGTCCCGGCGGCAGAGGCGCCGCACCTGGTGGGCTTCCTCGCTGGGAGCCTCGCCGGACGGACGGTCATCGACTGCACCAACTCTCTCGTACCGACCGACGAGGGGCTGATGCTCAACCTTGGTGGTGCCACGTCTGTAGCCCGGCAACTGGCAGCCGCCGCGCCCGACGCGCACGTGGTCAAGGCGTTCAACCTCTGCCACACCAGCGTCTGGACCCTGCGTCCGCCGACCTTCGAGAACGTACCGTTGGCAGTGCCCTATTGCGCCGACCACCCCGCAGCAGCCGCGGCGACGGAGACCCTGATCAGCTCGATCGGCTGCACGCCGGCGCCGTGCGGCGGGCTGGCGCGGGCGGCGTACCTCGAGGCGACAGCGGCGCTTGCGATCGGGCTGTGGTGGGCCGGCGGGCAGCCGCGCGCCGCGTTCCCGTCTCAGGCGGAGGTGTCGCATCCCTGAACCTGTCACGTATGGCCGGTCCGTTGCCGTTGGCCCATGCCGTGCGGCAGTGCAGCAACGATGTGGACAGTGACCTGTCGATCAGGCTGTTTCCGCGGCCGGCCTTATCTGACCGTTAAGTAACGGGCTGCCTGGTTCACTCGGCGGGCGGCACTGGGCAGACTGGGGCCATGCCCGCCGCCGCGCTGTCCGCTCCGCCCGCCCGCCGCCGTCGTACCCCGGCCTTGGTCGCGGTGGTCGCCGCGCTCGCCGTGTCGATCGCGGTCGGCGCCTGGGCGCTGGGGGATCGGGTTGGTGGCGACGGCGGTGCACCGGAGCCGGGTGAGGTGGCCGCCTTCGGCCCGGGGCCCGGCGCCGGCCCGGCCGGCGGTACCTCCATCTGCGCCGGCCGGGCGGCCCGGGCGCCCCGCGAGTTGCGCGGCATGTGGATCACGACGGTGAACAATATCGACTGGCCGAGCCGGCGCGGACTGCCGGCCGAGACGGTGCGGGCGGAGTTCCGGGGCTGGCTGGACTTGGCCGTGCGGCGCAACCACAACGCGGTCTTCGTGCACGTGCGGCCGAGCGGGGACGCGCTCTGGCCGTCCAGGTATGCGCCGTGGTCGGAGTGGCTGACCGGGCGCCGCGACGGCCGTGATCCGGGCTGGGACCCGATGGAGTTCATGGTCGCGGAGGCGCACGCCCGCAACCTGGAGTTCCACGCCTGGTTCAACCCGTACCGCGGCGGGCAGCCGGCCACGGTGGGCGGGCCCGGCCCCAGGCTGGACCAGCTCGCGCCGACACACCCGCTGCGGCGCCACCGCGACTGGCTGGTGACCTATCCCAGCGCTGACCGGCCCGGCAGCCGCCTCTACTTCAACCCAGGCATCCCCGAGGCGCGCAAGTTCGTGGAGGACTCGATGCTGGAGGCGGTCCAGCGGTACGACGTCGACGGGGTGCACTTCGACGACTTCTTCTACCCGTACCCAGAGGCCGGGCAGGACTTCCCGGACGGTGCGGCGTTCGCCCGGTACGGCCGGGGTTTCGCGGACAAGCACGCCTGGCGCCGGGACAACGTCAACACGCTGGTCCGCGAAATGAGCGAGCGAATCAAGGCGATCAAGCCGTGGGTGAAGTTCGGGATCAGCCCGTTCGGCATCTGGCGCAACAAGCGCACCGACGCGGCCGGCTCGGCGACAGCCGGGCTGCAGAGCTACGACGACATCTACGCCGACACCCGACTCTGGGTGCGAGAGCAGTGGCTCGACTACGTCGTGCCGCAGCTCTACTGGCACATCGGGTTCGACAAGGCCGACTACGCCAAGCTGCTGCCGTGGTGGGCGGCCACGGTGAAGGGCACCCGGGTGCAGCTCTACATCGGCCAGGCCGACTACCGGGTGGGCGAGCGCGGCGCCTGGCGCGATCCGGCCGAGCTGGACCGTCAGCTCGCCCTCAACCGGCGGCACGGGGTGAGCGGGAGCGTGCACTTCAGCGCCAGGCAGGTGCGCGCCGACAAGCTCGGGGCGGTCAATCGCTACAGCGGGGCGCACTACGCCGGCCCGGCGCTGGTGCCAGTGATGGCGCAGCTACCGGCGGCGCCACCGGCCGCACCCACGGTCACCGGCGCGTGGCGTGAGGACACCGGCGGGGTGGTGCTGACCTGGCGCGGGGACGGCGCCACGAGCTTCGCCGTCTACCGTGTGGACGGCGACGCGGCCCGGCTCGTCGGGACCACCCGGGGTACCGGCTGGGTCGACCGCACCGCCCCGGCCGACCGGCAACTCTCCTACTGCGTGTCCGGGCTAGATCGCAGCGGCAACGAGGGCTCACTCGGCGCACCTATCTCCGTCGCCGGGCAGTAGCAACTCCACGAGCCAGGCGGGTGGGGGTTCGCGGCCGCCGCCTCTTCCGCCCTACCCCCGGGCCGGCTGTTGCAGCGCCGGCGATCGGCCTACCGGCCCGTCGCCGGCTGAGGAGTCGGTCGGCGACGGGCCGGTGGGTGGGCCGGCAGGAGCGCGACGGGGGCCGCGAGGTACGGCTACGGCGTCGCAAGCCCGAGGCTGATGGTCTTGGTCAACGTGGCCTTGTCGTCGTCGCCGTCCAGCGACCAGACCATTGCTCCGGCCAGACCGGACCGCCGGATGTACAGCGCCTTCTGCAGCACGACCGCCGGATCGTCGTACGTCCAGAACGTTGTGCCGTCGAACAACCAGGCGTGCCCGGCACGAAGGTCGCGGTGAACGGTGAAGCCATTGCCCGCTAGGGTCCTGAGTCGCCGGTAGTCCTCGTACCCGGCCTCGAAGGTCGCCGGCGCGGGACCGGCCGCGGGCTGAAACAGGCCGTTCCCGCCCCCGGTGACGCCGGTCCAGCCCCGGCCGTAGTACGGGATGCCCAGGACCAGCTTCTCGCGCGGCGCGCCCCGGGCGATCCAGCCGTCGATCGCCACGTCGGCGGAGAAGTCGGAGGTGTCCGGCGCTCCCGCCGGCACGCGCAGCGCCGACTGCTGGTTGGTCACCGCGTCCCAGGCGCCGTGGAAGTCGTACCCCTGCACCGTGGCGAAGTCCAGGTACTGGAAGATCCTGCGGCCCTCGTACCCGGCGTCCATCGTTGCCGGATTGGCCGGCAGGAAGGCGGTCAGCGGGTAGTGCCTGCGGGTCTTCCGGCCGTACGCGTCGAGTTGCCGGCGGAACTCGGCGAGCAGCTTGGTGAAGTTCCGCCGGTCCTCCGGGCGGACCACGTTGCCCGGCTCACCCGGCCAGTTCGGCCACTCCCAGTCCAGATCGATGCCGTCGAAGACGCCGGCGGCGGCACCCGGGCCGCCACTGCCACCGTCCAGGACTGGGAGGTTTCCCTTGAGGTAGAGGTCGATGCAAGAGGCGACGAACGCTCTGCGGGAGGCGTCGGTGCGAGCGGCGTTCGAGAAGTACGTCGACCAGCTCCAGCCACCCAACGAGATCATCACCTTCAAGCCGGGGTGCTTGGCCTTGAGCTTGGCCAGTTGGCCGAAGTTGCCGTTGAGCGGTTCGCCCCAGACGTCGGCGACACCGTCGACGCTCTCCTCCGCCGGGACGGGACGCTGGTAGTCGGCCCAGGCGTCGCCCTCGCCCGGCGCACCGTCCACATAGCAGCGTCCGTCCTCGCTGACGTTGCCGAAGGCGTAGTTGACGTGGGTGAGGCGGCTTGCCGCCCCGGAGGTGTCGAGCTTCTTGACCGGGAAGGCCCGGCCGTAGATGCCCCACTGGGTGAAGTAGCCGACCCGGTGGTAACCGGCACGGCGGCTCGGGCTGTCATCCGCGCTCGCGGCGGTCGGTGGCGCGGCGGTGACCAGCACGGTCGCTAGGGCGACGAGGGCGGTGAGGCGGTGACGGAATGGTCGCATCGGCACTCTCACGAGGGATGGCAGAATTAGTAAAGATACCTTTCTGATTGATGAAGCTAGGCCGATCGCATCCGGCGGTCAAGGGCAGACTTCGGACGCTCGTCCCGCACCGGCGTGCCGGGGGCGCTCCCGCTGGGGATCGCGAAACCTATTGACAATCGATAGGTTGCGAGTGATAGTCGATGCATGTTCACCGAGTATCGAGCGGTAGCACCTCTCAGGGTCTTCCTCGTGTTGCTGTTCGGGGTCTTGGTCGTGTTCCAGACCATGTCGCTGCCCGGACAGTTCGCGCACATGGCCAAGGAGTCGCCGGACATGGCGTACCTGAGGTGGCCGGCGACTGCCGTCACGGTGTTCTGGGTGCTGTGTGTTCAGGTGGTGATCGTGTCCACCTGGAAGCTGCTCACCCTGGTCAAGAAGGACCGCATCTTCAGTGAGGCCTCGCTGGTGTGGGTGGACGCGATCGTGTGGGCCATCGGTGCCGCGTGGGTGGTGCTCCTGGCCGGGTTTCTCTACGTCGGCTTCAACGCGGACGACCCAGGGCTGCCGCTCCTGCTGTTCCTGATGTTGGCAGGTGTCACTGTGCTGGGGCTTCTGATGGTGGTGATGCGTGCACTGCTGCGGCAAGCCACCACGCTGCGGACCGACATGGAAGCGGTGATCTGATGCCCATCGTCGTCCGCATCGACGTCGAGCTGGCCAAACGCAAGATGAGTGTGGGTGAGTTCGCCGAGCGGGTGGGGCTCACGCCGGCGAACGTGGCGGTGCTGAAGAACGGCCGTGCCAAAGCTGTTCGCTTCAGCACGCTGGAAGCCATGTGCCGGGTGCTCGACTGCCAGCCCGGTGACCTGCTCGAGTGGGTCGAGGAATGAACCATAGGGAGAACCCGTGAAGTACCTCGTCGCCATCCTCGCCGTCGGCCATCGAGGTTGTCCTGTGCTGGAGCACCGTTACCGCCAGCGACTGGTCCCGGCCAGTCCGTTCCCGCAGCGCTTCGACCTGCTGGAATCACCGCTGGCCCTCGCAATAGGCGTGGGCCGCCAGGCGGGACCGGTCGGCGACGCGTACCCCGCTGGAGGTGAGCCGCACCGCGGCCGCCCGCGCCAGCGCGCCGAGCGCCCGATTGACGGTGACCCGGCTGAGCCCGAGCGCACGGGCCAGGTCTTCCTGGGAGCCATGCCAGGCGCCGGCGGCCAGCATCCAGCGCGCCACACGCGCCACGGCGGGCAAGGTCGCCGCCTCCGCCAAGCGCTCACGCAACGCTAGCGCGTCGACGGCCAGCCGACCGGTTACGTGGCGGCGTACCGGCTCGTGCTCGTCAAGCAGGCGCAGGAAGCGGTGCTGGGACAGCAGGAGGCCGGCGCACGGCGTGAGAGCGAGCAGAGCGCCGGACGGCGCCGGGCCACCCAGGATCGCCGGCTTGTCGACGATGCCGGGCCCGTCCCAACGCGCCGGCCAGAGCTGGCCACCGGAGGGTCCGGCGTACGCGGCAACAATGGTGCCGGTCAGCAACAGCAGGACCGCCTCGGGAGCGGCGCCGGCGGGCCGCACCACGGCAGCCGCCGGATACTGCGCGGGCCGGGCATGCCGGGCCAGCTCGGCGAGGGCGCTGGTGTCCAGGGACGCGAACGCCGGTACCTCGCCAAGGAGGTCATGTATCAAGTGATACTCCCTCCCGGGCGGTGGCTGCCGTACGGTGCCGGCATGTGGATCGTGGAGTTGAGCTTCAGCGACGCGCCGGAGCGGCTGGCGGCGCGGCCGGCACACCGCGAGTGGCTGGCCGGGTTGCACCGCACGGGTGTGGTTCGCATGGCGGGGCCCTGGGCGGGCGACTCCGGCGCGCTGATCGTATTCGACGTGCACGACGAGGCGGCGCTGGAGCGGCTGCTCGCCGCCGACCCCTACTTCACCACGCCCGGCGTCCAGGTGACGGCGAGACGGGAGTGGCACCCGTTCCTCTCATGATCAGGCGCGCGTTGCCGGCTTGCCAGCGACCGGCATGGGCCGGCCGAACTCCTCAACCAAGCTGGTGGCAGGCGCTATCCCCGATGTCCGGGACGTTCGATGCGGGTGGGGTTGCCGCGGACGAGCTTGTCGGGGATGTGCCACCGGGTGGTGGTGGCAGCACCAGTTTCTTTCGGCCGGTGTGTTGACCCGGTAGGGGCTGGGGGCCTGCCGGCACAGGGTTCTGGTCCACGAGGCCGCGAACGCCTCGACGCCGGCCCCGGAGATCTGGACCAGGGGCGCCGGGGGCTCGAAGCAATGGGGTGCTGTCCGTCAGAACGTCATGGACACCACCCTCCCGGAGCCCACCGTGCGCAGCAAGCGACTTGCGGCCATCCGGGTGCCCGCCCACTACGCCGGGCGGCCTCTCCCACGTGGGTGATGCCGGCATGGTCAGGCCCCGACAGGCCGATGTGCGTCTTCCACAATGCGAGGGCGTCACGCGACGATGCGCACGGCGTGACCTGTCACGCGTACGCGTGGGTCTGCGGGGTCGATTCCTACCCTCAGCTCACTGGGGCGGCCCATGTCCTCGCCCTGGTGGATGACGATACTGGTGGCCTTCGGCACCAGGCCGAGTTCCCGAAGGTAGCCGCCGAACGCGGCTGCGGCCGCGCCGGTAGCCGGGTCTTCGACGACGCCGCCGATCGGGAACGGGTCGCGGGCGTGGAAGCTGGTTTGGCTCTGCCGCCACACCAGGTGCAGGGTCGTGTAACCGTACTGGTGCATCACTGCGGCAAGGGCATCGAAGTCGTACGCGAGGTCCGCCAACCGGCTGCGGCTCCCGGCTGCCAGCACCAGGTGCTGGTTGCCGGCGAAGGCGACGTGTGGCGGCAGCGCCGGGTCGAGATCAGCCGGTTTCCAGCCCAGTGGCCGTCCACGTTGCCAGCTCTTTGTCATTGAGACAAACGATAGATCATCATACCAGCGATCGGGCTTCCCGATGGCTGGTCTAGTGTTTGTACGTGGACACCCGTTTGCTCCGGACCTTCCTCGCCGTCGCCAGGACAGAGAGCTTCACCGCCGCCGCAGGTGTGTTGAAGCTGTCGCAGTCCACCGTCACCGTGCAGATCAAGTCGCTGGAGAGGGAGCTGGGAACCCGCCTGTTCGACCGGATGGCGCGTGGTGCCCAGGTCACCGCTGCTGGGCGGCGCCTGCTGGCGCAGGCGGCAGATGTGCTCGAGGCGGAGTCGCGACTGCGCGCAGCGGCTGCCGGCGATACCGACCCGGCCGGCATCGTCGTGGTCGGTGCCGCCGAGTCGCTCTGCGCGTCGCGCCTGCCTCATGTTGTGGGCGCGCTGCGTGAAACCCACAAGAGCATCGACATGCACCTTTTCCCGGCAGGTACCGGTCCGGCCCTTGAGGGACTGCGGGCGGGACGCTTGGACGTTGCCCTGCTGCTGGAGGACACGGTCGAGGTTGCCGACATGACCGCGAGCCCCGTCGGGCGCGAGCCGCTTGTCCTCGTCAGCTCCGTCGGCCATCCGCTGGCAACCTCCGGCCAGCCCGTCACGTGGGAGGACCTCGCCCGGGAGAGCTTCCTCCTGCACGAGGAGGGCTGTTCCTACAGTGACCGGGTCGCCCGGGAACTGCTGGCTGTGCCGGGTGCGCGGCCGCGTTTGACGAGGTTCGGCAGCATCGAAGCCGCTCGCTCGTGCGTGGCGGCCGGCCTTGGCCTCAGCGTCCTGCCACTTGCCAACGTGGACAGCGTGCTGCGCGACGGGAGCCTCGCGGTCGTTGCCGGACCGCGAATCCCGGACGCGACGGTCCAGCTGGTCCGCCACCGCGGACGCTCGACGTCGCCAGCGGTCCAGGCCGTCATCGACGCGCTTCGGTGCTACTTCTCGTCGCGGTCGACCGCCGTGTTCGCACCAGGATCGCCTGGGTGTCCAGACCCCGCGTCGGCGGGCCGCAGCGGCCCGCCAGCGGGCCAGCCATTTGTAGCCGATCGCCCGTGAGCAGCCGAGTTCCTTCACGACGTGCGCGACGGGACGACTCTCGCCAACGACACGCGTGATGAGCAGCCGCCGGCCGTGCACGGTCAGCCGGGCGTACGGTGGGCCATGAGACCTCCGGTTCGGGACGTGGGCGTCAGCACCTCACACCTCGCCGGAGGTCTCATCTCGTATCAAGCCGCCACGCCGTCAACAACGCTCATGGTCACTACAGCTAGCACACTCAGGTCTTGGGTGGCTCCAGGGCGGCCTGTCACATGGACAGGTCTGTGGAGAGGAAGGCGGATGTCGGGCGGGCGGTGTTGAGG
>NZ_POUB01000118.1 GCF_003236335.1 Micromonospora deserti | reverse complement strand
GCGTCGGAGACCACGTCGCCCAGCGGCACCGCGGACATGGACAGGCGCAGCGCCCCCGCGTTGATCCGGGACAGCTCGAACAGGTCGAACATCCGTAGGTGGTACGCCGCCTGGCGGCCCTCGTCGCGGACGATGCCGTCGAACACGATCGGGGTGTCGCCGGTCCGGTCCACAACGTCCCAGAAGAAGAAAGCCTTCTCCTCCGCGCCCTGGTAGGTGGCGGTGCCGAACTCGGCGACCTGGATGGGCAGGTCCCACTTCCGGTAGCCGTCCAGCACCGCCCGGTGCTGCTCCGGTGTGTGGTACGTCGGCAGGTACTGCCACATCAGCCCGATCCGGTCGAACAGCGACCAGTCGACCTGCTCGAACGGCGCGGCGGAGTAGCTGACCGGCCCGGCGAAGAGCTGCCGGGCCACCCCGTTGGCCCGGGCCAGGAACTCGTTGAGCCGGGGCGCCGCCGCGGCGAAGTCGATCCGGCCGGTCGGCTTGAGCAAATGGTGGTCCGCGTCGGCGTACGCGTTGGCCATCCGCTCGTGGTACTGGTCGCCGTCGGTGATGCCGGGGGTGAACAGCAGGTGCACCGCGCCGACCGTCAGGTCGATCCGGGCGTCCTGCCGGCGCAGCGACTCGGCGAGCCGGGCGGCCTCCGCGAGGTGGTCCAGCACCTCGCTCTGCGGCCGGTCGGCCAGCCGGGGCTGCAAACGTACGTGCAGGTCCCGCTCGACGGCGGCCTCCGCGGTCTCGCGCAGCCGGCCGAGGTCGCTGCCGTACAGGGTGATGGAGTTGCAGTTGAGCTGGTCGCTGATCAGGCTCAGCTCCTCCAGCATCTGCCGCCTGCTCCACGCCATGCGGGACAGGTCGCCCTGGCCGGTGGCGAAGTTCGTACCGGTGTCGTAGGCGACCCCGCGGTACTCCAGGACCTCGCCGGTCGCGCCGCCGGCCTGGTCGGTGCGTGGCTGTGCCATGCTGCTCCTTCTCCTCGTACGCCGTCGGGGCCGGTCACCACAGCACGGGCAACTCGTACAGCCGTTGCAGGGTGCCGTCGTTGTTGTTGCTGGGCAGCTTGTCCAGCGGGGCCGCCGGGCGCAGGTTCGGCATCCGCTCGACCAGCGACTTGAAGGCGATCTCCAGCTCCAGCCGGGCGAGGTTGTCGCCGGGGCAGCGGTGGATGCCGTGGCTGAACGAGAAGCTCGGCCGCGCCGGCCGGAGGATGTCGAAGGTGTCCGGCTCCGTGGCGTGCGCCGGGTCGAAGTTGACCCCGGCGCAGCTGATCAGGATGCCCTCGCCCTCGCGGATCACCTGGCCGTCGCCCAGGTCGATGTCCTCCACCGCCACCCGGGCGAACGCCTCCACGAGGGAGACGTAGCGCAGGATCTCCTCGACGGCGGCGGGCACGATCTCCGGGTCGGCCCGGAGCGCCTCCCACTGCTCGGGGTTGTCCAGCAGCGCCATCGTGCCCAGCGAGATCACGTTGGTGGTGGTGTCGGTGCCGGCCACCAGCATCGCCATCGCGATGTGCACCAGTTCCGAGCGGGTCAGTTCCCCGGTGTGCAGGTGGTTGGCGATCAGGTCGTCGAGCAGCCCGGTCGCGCCGGCGCCCGGGTCGTTCTCCTTCTTCTGGATCAGCCGGTCCAGGTATTCGCCCAGCTCGGTGGTGGCCTCCTCGGCCAGCTCCGGCACGAAGAGCTTGTGCGCCGGGGTCTCGAACTCCTCGTGCTCGTCGTACGGCACACCGAGCACGGTGCTCATCACCATCGAGGGCACCGGCTGGGCGAACATGGTCACCAGGTCGGCCGGGGCGCCGTGCCGCATCATGTCGTCGAGCTTCTCGTCGACGATGCGCTGGATGTCGTCCCGCAGCAGCGCGGTCCGCCGCAGCGTGAAGCTCGGCATGATCATCGAACGCTGCTTGGTGTGCTCCGGCGGGTCGACCCCGAACAGCACGTCCGCGTAGCCGCTGTCGACGACCTTCTCGAACTCCTCGTTCAGCAGTGGGTAGTTGCCGTGGTAGGGGCGGATGGACACCCGTCGGTAGTCGGAGAGCACGGCACGGGCCTGCGCCGCTCCGGTGACCAACCACGCGGTACGTCCGTTGTAGAGCTGCACCTTGGTCATCGGGCCGTCCGCCCGCAGGCCGACGTGTCGGGCCGACGGCCGGTACGGGCACTCCCGTGGGATCGGGAAGGCCGGCGGGTCGGCGGCTTCGGGCATCGCCATGGGTCACCCCTCACTCACGACGGGCGAAGAGCGCGTGACCGGCACGCGCACGCCCGCCGGACTCGATGTCGTCCGGCGCCCATCGTCGTACCGCCCGCGTCGCGCGGGCATCTTCCCGATTGCCCACCGCCGGCGCTGGCGCCGGTCCGGCCCGGCGGCCGGGGCGTGGTCTGCGCAGGACAGGAGAAGCCGGGCCGTCGCGGCCACGGCATTCTGGATCTCCATCCGGGCGCGGTCCGTACCGTGCCGGCGAGTCCCGCCGCAGCCAGCGCCCACCAACCCGGCCACCCCGCCGGGTACGTCCCGCCTCCGGCCCCGACCACGGGGCCGGTGCTCCCGCGTGTCCAAGGAGGACTGCTGTGCGCGTGCTGATCACCGTCTATCCCGCCCTGGCCCACCTGTACCCCGTGGTGCCGTACGCCTGGGCGTTGCAGACCGCCGGACACGACGTCCGGGTCGCCTCGCACGCGGGCTTCGCGGACACCATCGCCAGCACCGGGCTGGTCCCGGTCGCCCTCGGTGACGCGGGGTCACCCGAACCGCGGCTACGGGAGGACGCCCGGCAGCCACCCGCCCCGGAGCAGGTCGACGCGTACGCGCGGGCCATGCGGCTGGACCCGGAGGAGCGCGAGCACTGGATCGCCTTCTACCAGTGGAACCTGAACCCGGCCTCCGACTACGTCCGGCCCGACCTGCCCGACGCCCCCGACCTGGTGGAGTTCGCCCGCGCCTGGCGGCCGGACCTGGTCCTGTGGGACCTGGTCTTCCCCGCGGGGGCGGTGGCCGCGCGGGTTGCCGGCGCGGCGCACGGCCGGCTGCTCGGCAGCAACCTGGACTACTTCGCCTACAGCCAGGAGCGGCTGGCCGCCCGCCGGGACGCGGTGCGGGCCGCCGGGCTCGCCGACGACCCGCTGGCCGACCTGGTCCGCCCGCTCGCCGACCGGTACGGGGTGCCGGTCGACGACGAGCTCCTGCTGGGTCAGGTCACCATCGACCCGTTGCCCAAGGGGCTCAGCCTGCCCACCGCCACGGTCAAGGTGCCGGTCCGCAAGATTCCCTACACCGGCGCGTCGGCCTTCCCGCGCTGGCTGCACACCCGCCCGCAGGGCCGGCCCCGGATCGCGCTGTCGCTGGGTGAGTCGACCCGCCGCTACGTCGCCGGCGACTGGGGTCGGACCCCGAAGCTGCTCGCCGCCCTGGCCGACCTCGACGTCGAGGTGGTCGCCACGCTCAGCCCGCTGCAACTGGCCGCCGTGGACGCCCTGCCCGACAACGTGCGGGCGATCGAGTGGGTGCCGCTGACCCAGCTGCTGCCCACCTGCGCCGCCCTCGTGCACCACGGCGGGATGGGAACCTTCTCCGCCGCCGTCGCGGCGGGCATCCCGCAGCTGGTCTGCGACACCGACGACTCGCTGCTGTTCCGGCCCGCGACGGCCGCGCCGGCGGAGGCCGACAGCGGCACCTACCGGGCAGGTCGGGAGTTCGGCGTCGACGGCGAGCAGGAGGCGCAGGAGGCGGCGGGCTGGCTGCATCCGGAGAAGAACCTGCTGGCCACTCCGTGCGCCGGCTACGTCACGGCGCAGGGCGCCGGGGTCCGGCTCGACCACCAGAAGCAAACCGTGCCGCAGATCCGGGCGGACATCCTGCGGGTGCTCACCGAGCCGGCCTTCCGGGAGGGGGCGGGCGCGCTGCGGGAGACGTGGCGGGCGATGCCCAGCCCCAACGAGATCGTCCCCGCCCTGGAGGCGCTGGCCGCCGGGCGGTCCCGGGGCGTGAGCTGACCGGGCGTGACCCGCGGCCGGCGCGGCAATCGCGAGGATGTGTCCCCGGTCACGGCGGGGCGAGCATGCAGGGGCGGCGCCGGGCGGGTCGACAACCGCCGGCCGCCCGTCCGGCGTCCCGGCTCGCCGCGGACGGATCCTCCTTCGTGTCGTCTCAACAGACGGGTGGTGGTTGGTGATGAGAGCGGCGGTCGTACCGAAGGTCGACGCGGCCTGGGAGCTGCGGGAGGTGGCGACCCCCTCGCCCGGGCCCGGCGAGGTGCTGGTCCGGGTGCACGCCTGCGGGGTCTGCGTCAACGACGTGCTGGCCACCCGGGGGATGCTGCCCTTCCCCGCGGTCGACCCGGCGGTGACCGGGCACGAACCGGTCGGTGAGGTGGTCGAGGTGGGCGCCGGTGTGACCACCCGGCGGACCGGCGACCGGGTCGGGGTGACCTGGGTACGCGCCGGCTGCGGCCGGTGCGACTACTGCCGGCGGGGCCTGCCGGTGACCGGGCAGACGGCGATGAACTGCGCCGCGCCGACGACGACCGGCTTCACCGCACCCGGCGGCCACGCCGAGTATCTGGTGGCCGCCGCCGAGTCGACAGTGCTCCTGCCGGACGGGCTCGCCTGGGAGTTGGCCGCGCCGGTGATGTGCGCCGGCTACACCGCCTGGTCGGCGCTGCGCGCGGCGGAGCCCCGGCCGCACGACCGGGTGGCCGTGCTCGGCATCGGCGGCCTGGGCCACCTGGCGGTGCAGTACGCCAGGGCGTGCGGGCACGAGACCGTCGCGATCACCGGTTCGGCGGAGAAGCAGGGGCTGGCCCGGCGGCTCGGCGCCGACCTGGTGGTCGCTGACGGCGAGCAGCTGCGGGCCGCCGGGGGCGCCGACGTCGTGCTGGTCACCGCCCCCTCCCACCGGGCGGCCTCGGCCTGCCTGCCCGGTCTGCGGGTGCAGGGGCGGATGGTGCTGGCCGGTATCGACGGCGTCGAGCCGTTCACCATCCCGCCGGCCATGGCCTACCCCTTCTTCGCCCAGGGGCAGCGGATCACCGGCGCCACCCACGGCGGCCCGCAGCACCTGCGGGAGGCGTTGGACCTGGTCGCCGCCGGGCGGGTCACCCCGTGGGTGGAGACCTTCCCGGCGCACCGGGTCGCCGAGGCGGTCGACCGTGTCGCCAAGGGCGAGGTGCGGTTCCGGGCCGTCGTCGACTACACCGACTGACCGCCGAGCGCCGCTGACCGCCGGTGGCCGAGCGCCGCCGACCGCCGGCGGCCGAGCCCGACCCCGGTTCGTCCGTCCCGCCCCGTCCGGCCCCGGTGACCCACCGCGCTGGTTCCGTCGCAGGTCGGCGCGGTGCGTGACACGCCGGTGCGGGTGGGCGCGGCGATGACTTTCCGGCTGGCCACCCGTCGTACAGGTAGGGCCCCGGTGCCGCCTCCACAGGCGCACCGGGGCCACCTGATGTCGAGTGGCAGGAGAGCGGAATGTCAACGGTGAAGTCCGGACAGGCGGCGGGTGGGTCGGGGAGCGGCCAGGGGCTCACGGCGGAGGAGCGGGCCGTCGCCGATCGGTTCGCGCGGCTCGGGGTGCAGTTCGCCGACCGGGTCGCGGCGGTACCCGCGGGCGGCTGGTCGGATCCGACGCCGTGCACCGAGTGGAGCGTGCGGGATCTCGTCGCCCACGTCGTCGAGATGAGCGAGATCCACCTGAGCCTGGTGGGCCTGCCGGTGCCGCAGGGGCCCGGTGTCGACGTCGACCCGTACAAGGCGTTCGTGCGGGTCCGCGACCAGATCGAGGCCAGCCTGAACGACCCGGAACAGGCCCGCGCGGAGTGGGATGGGCGGTTCGGGCTGCGCAGCTTCGCCGAGGCGATCGACAGCGCGGTCTGCACCGAGCTGGTCGTGCACGGGTGGGACCTGGCCCGGGCCACCGGGCAGGACGAGCGCATCGACCAGGCCGACGTCGACAAGTGCTGGGAGGCGCTGCGGATGGTCGGCGAGGAGGTGGTGCGCAGCCGCATGGTCAGCGGGCCCGCCCTCGAGCCTCCGGCCGGGGCGGACGAGCAGACCAGGCTGCTGGCCTACCTCGGCCGCCGGGCCTGACCCGCCGCACCGCCCGCCGATCCGTGACGCGCGCACCGCCGGCCGGGACGCCCCGGCCGGCGGTGCCTCCACCGGTTCTCGACGTGTCCTCGAGCGGCGCCGTTGACCATGGGCGCAGGCAACGCGGAGCGGAGGGGGCGGAGATGACGTCGCTGAAGGAGCTGGTACTCGAACAGGTCCGCAAGTACCACCGGGAGCAGGAGCCGGGGAACTTCGTACCGGGCGTTACCCCGATCCTCTCCTCGGGCGCGGTGCTCGACGAGGACGACCGGGCCGCCTTCGTGGAGGCGGCCCTGGACATGCGGATCGCCGCCGGCCCCAGCGCCCGGCGCTTCGAGAGCGCGTTCGCCGCCTACTTCAAGCTGCGCAAGGCGCACCTGGTCAACTCCGGCTCGTCGGCCAACCTGCTCGCGCTGACGGCGCTGACCTCGCCGAAACTCGGCGAGGCGCGGCTGCGGCCCGGTGACGAGGTGGTCACCGTGGCCGCGGGCTTCCCGACCACGGTCAACCCGATCCTGCAGAACGGGCTGATCCCGGTCTTCGTCGACGTCGAGCTGGGCACTTACAACACCACCGCGGAGCGGGTCGCCGAGGCGATCTCGCCGCGCACCCGGGCGATCATGATCGCGCACACCCTGGGCAACCCGTTCCCGGTTGCGGAGATCGCCGACCTCGCCACCGAGCACGACCTCTTCCTCGTCGAGGACAACTGCGACGCGGTCGGCTCGACGTACCAGGGGCGGCTCACCGGCACCTTCGGTGACCTGTCGACGGTGAGCTTCTACCCGGCGCACCACCTCACGGCGGGGGAGGGGGGCTGTGTGCTCACCGGCAGCCTGGAGCTGGCCCGGATCGTCGAGTCGCTGCGGGACTGGGGTCGGGACTGCTGGTGCGAGCCCGGCACCGACAACACCTGCCTCAAGCGCTTCGACTACCAGCTGGGCACCCTGCCGGCCGGCTACGACCACAAGTACGTCTACTCGCACATCGGCTACAACCTGAAGGCCACCGACACCCAGGGGGCGCTGGTACTCAGCCAGCTGCGCCGGCTGCCCGAGTTCGTCGAGGCCCGCCGCCGCAACTTCCGCCGGCTGTACGAGGGGCTGGCGGACCTTCCCGGCCTGCTGCTGCCCGAGGCGACCCCGGGCAGTGACCCGAGCTGGTTCGGCTTCCCGATCAGCGTACGGCCCGACGCGCCGTTCACCCGTCAGGAGCTGGTGGCGCAGCTGGAGGACCGGAAGATCGGCACCCGGCGGTTGTTCGCCGGCAACCTCACCCGGCACCCGGCCTACCAGGACGCGCCGTGCCGGATCGTGGGAGACCTCGCCAACTCGGACTTCGTCACCGAGCACACCTTCTGGATCGGGGTCTACCCGGGCATCACCACCGAGATGGCCGACTTCGTGGTCGACACCGTCCGGTCCTTCGCGACCGGGCGGCACTGACCGGGCAGGCGCAGGGCGGGCCGGGCAGGCGCAGGGCGGGCCGGCGGGCCGCCTGCCCCGGCTCGGCCCGCGGGGTCGCGCCGGGCCGGGGCGGGCGTCGTGCCGCCCGGCGGGCGGGCCCGGGCGGCCCCGCGGCTCGCGCTGCCCGCCGACCGCGTGGGTCGCCTCCGGCGAGTGGATGATCAGGAAACGGCACGGCGGCCGGTGGCCGTGGCGCCGGTCAGCCGTGCTCCCACAGGGCCTCGATCGACTCCTGGACGCCGGTCCGTGGACGCCACCCCAGCAGGTGCCCGGCCCGGCGGATGTCGGCCCGGGTCCAGGCACCCCCGTTGCTGGTGACCGGGCCGTCCACCACCGGCACGGCACCCGGCGGCAGCCCGGCCGTCTCCAGCAGCGCCCGGACCAGCTCCCGCACGTCCTCGGCGACCCCGCGCCCGATGTTGATCACCTGGCCGGTGACCGGCGACCGGGCCGCCAGCACCACCGCCTCGGCCAGGTCGCGCGCGTCGACGAAGTCCCGGCGGGCCGCGGCGACGGTCACCGTCAGCCCCTCCGGGCCGGTGCGCCGCAGCCGGTCACGTAGCATCCCCAGGAAGCTTGCCGGCGCGGTGTACGGGCCGTAGACGTTGACCGCCCGCAGCACCACCGCGTCCACCGCGCCGGCCTCGGCCGCCCGCAGGACGATCCGGGTGCTGGCCAGCTTCACCCGGCCGTACCCGGTGTCCGGGCGGGGCTCGGCGGTCTCGCTGACGCTGGTGCCCTCGGCGATCGGGCCGTACTCGTGGACCGAACCCACGTGCACCAGCCGGGGACGCCGCCTCGTCGCGTCGAGTGCCGCGACGAGGCGGCGGGCGAGCCGTACGTGTCCCGGGTTCAGCTCCGCCTCCGTCCGCCCCCAGCCGCCCGCGGCGTTGACCACCGTGTCCACGCGTTCGTCGGTGAGGATCCGGGCCAGGTCGGCCGGCGCGGTGTCGCTCACGTCCAGGGGCAGGAACCGGTGGTATCGGGTGCCGGGACGGGGGGTCCGGGCGATGGCGAGGACGCGGCCGCCCGTCCGGGCGAACGCGGCGCAGACCGCCCGGCCGACACAGCCGGTCGCGCCGAGCACCGCGACCCGCGACCCGGCGGGCGTCTCCGTTCCGCTGCCAGCGACCACGCCTTCGCCCCCTGCCCCGCCTCGGCCGGGCCGCCGGGCAGCCGGAATCCGGGTGCGTCGACGGCGCCGGCCGGTAGGCGGCCAGCGTAGGAAGGGCTTCTCGACGCCCGGTCGAGCCTCGCTCGAGGCGCCGCCAACGGGGCCGGCGGGCCGGTCGGCACGGTAGAAGATGCATGCGCCGACGGCCGACGATCACCATCTCTGGTAAAGATCCGCTCAAGTCTGGACCGATCAGGGGCGTGCGTGGAGGCTACAGGTCAACTCATCGAGATGGGTGTGCTGGGACCGTTGTCGGTGCGGGTGCGCCAGGTCGCCTGGACCCCGACGGCGCCCAAGGTGCGCAACGTCCTCGCCGTGCTGATCGGGCACGCCGACCAGGTGGTGCCCGCGGCCTCGCTGATCCTCGAACTCTGGGGCGACGAGCCGCCGGCCAGCGCGTCGACCACCGTGCAGACGTACGTCCTCAACCTGCGCAAGCACTTCGCGGCCGCGACCGGCCGGTCGATGGCGGAGATCAGCGGCGAGCTGCTGGTCACCCGGGCCGGCGGGTACCTGCTGAGTAGCCGGCTGGCCGCGTTGGACCTGCACCGCTACGGCGTGCTGGTCGCCCGGGGCCGGCAGGCGCTGGGCGACGGCGACGACCGCGAAGCCGTCCGGCACCTGTCCGACGCGCTGCGGGTGTGGCGGGGGCGGGCCCTGGTGGACGTGCCGGTGGGGCGGCTGCTGGAGGCGCGACGCCGGCAACTGGAGGAGTCCCGGCTGGTCAACCTGGAGTACCTGGTGGACGCCGAGCTGCGGCTGGGCATGCACCGCGAGGTGCTGACCGAGCTGGCCGCGCTGACCGTGGAGAACCCGCTGCACGAGGGGCTGCACGCGCAGTACATGCGGGCGTTGCACCTCAGCGGCCGGCGGGCGCAGGCCCTGGAGGTCTTCCACCGGGTCCGGGGCAACCTCGTCACCGAGCTGGGGCTCGAACCCGGGCTCCCGGTCCAGCGCCTGCACCAGGCGATCCTCAACTCCGACGGCGATGTCGACGTCGCCTCGCCGGACCGCCGGGCCTTCGTCGGGCCGCGTCCGTCGTCGCTCGCCGGCCGGCCGTGACCGGCGCGTCAACGCCCCGTTGTGCCGCTGCGCACGGTGGAAGAAGCGCCGCCACCGGGCGGCGACCAGACTACCGGGCAGATCGACAGCCGATTCCGACATCCGATAGCCACGCGCGTCGGCGCTGACCGGCGCCCGATCGTACCCGCCGGTGGACCTGACCGGCCGCGCCCGGACAGACGTCCGGTGGCGGCCGTGCCGGTGTCCGGTGTTGTCACGTCACAGGGGAGGAGATGGGCATGCGCGCAGTCGCGCGGGGCCGGCGTGGCCGGGCCCGATCAGCCAGAGCGGTCCAGGCCGCGATCGTCGCGGCCGTGGTGGCCGCCGGGGTGGGGCTCAGTGGCCCGGCCAACGCCGGTGCCACCCGTCCACAACGGATACTCGGCCTGTGGGAGGTGCAGAGCCTCGACGGGTCCGGCAACAACCGGGCCAACCCCACCTGGGGTAAGATCGACACCATCTACCCGCGGGTCGGGCCGGCCTGGTACGCCGACGGGCTCAACGAGATCGTCGACCTGCCGCCCGAGCGGTACGTGAGCAACCGGATCTTCAACGACACCGACCAGAACATCTACTCGCCCGGCGGCGCCAGCCAGTGGGGTTTCGTGTGGGGTCAGTTCCTCGACCACACCATCGCCCAGCGGCTCGGTCGGCGGCTGGTCAGCCCTCCGGGTGAGACCCGCAACATCGCCTTCGACAACGCCGACCCGATGGAGTCGTTCCGCAACGACCTCGGCATCATCCCGTTCGACCGGTCCCGCCCGGCGGACGGCACCGGGGTCACCACGCCCCGGGAGCAGATCAACACCGTCAGCTCCTACATCGACGCGGCCGCCGTCTACGGCAACGCCACCGACCGGCTGGACTGGCTGCGCGAGGGCAGGGTCGACGGCGACCCGCGCAACAACAAGGCCCGGCTGCTGATGATCGACGGCTACCTGCCCCGGCGGGACACCCGGGGGGATGCCTCCACCGCGCCGAACATGGTCGCCGGCGGGCAGCTGTTCAACACCCCGGAGAAGGCGGCGGTCGCCGGCGACCCGCGGGCCAACGAGAACCCGGCGTTGCTGGCCATCCAGACACTCTTCGCCCGGGAGCACAACCGGATCGTCTCGCAGTTGCCGAAGTGGCTCTCCGAGCAGGACAGGTTCGAGATCGCCCGGGCGGTGGTCATCGCCGAGCAGCAGTACATCACATACACCCAGTTCCTCCCGGCGCTCGGTGTCGACCTGCCCCGCTACACCGGATACAAGTCCGATGTGGATGTCTCGGTTACCAACGAGTTCGCGACTGTCGGCTACCGGGCGCACAGCCTGATCCGTGGTGACTTCCGGCTGGAGGCCAAGGTCGGCCGGTACAGCGAGGAGACCCTCGACCGGCTGCGTGACCTCGACGTCGAGGTGACGGTCGAGGGCGACACCGTTCACCTGATGATCCCGCTCGGCGAGGACGCGTTCTTCAACCCGGATCTGCTGGAACTGCTCCAGCTCGGGCCGATGCTGCACGGCGTGGGGCTGCGCCCGCAGACCCGCAACGACGAGCTGATCAGCAACATGCTGCGCAGCTTCCCGTTCTTCATCCCCGTACCGGGCAACCCGGGTTGCGCGGACGACCCGGCCCTGCCGCCCTGCATCCCGGGCCGCAACGACCTCGGGTCGATCGACATCGCTCGGGGCCGCGACCACGGCATGCCGAGCTACAACGACATGCGGGTGGCGTACGGCCTGCCGGCCAAGCCGTCGTTCGCGGCCATCACCGGGGAGGCGTCGGAGTCCTTCCCGGCGGACCCGGAGCTGACCCCGGGTGCGGAGATCGACGACCTGGACAGCCTGGACTTCACCGCGTTGTTCGACGCCAAGGGCAACCGCACCACGCCGGAGGCCGACAACGCCGTCCGGGCCGAACGTCGCACCCCGCTCGCGGCCCGGCTCAAGGCCGTGTACGGCAGCGTGGACCGGCTGGACGCGTTCGTCGGCATGATCGCCGAGCCGAACCTGCCGGGCAAGGAGTTCGGCGAGCTCCAGCTGGCGATCTGGCGTAAGCAGTTCACCGCCATGCGCGACGGTGACCGGTTCTACTACGGCAACGACCCGCTGTTGCGCCTGATCCGAGGCGCCTTCAAGATCGACTACCGGAAGACGCTCGGCGACATCATCGCACTCAACACGGACATTTCCCGGTCCGAGTTGGCGGCCGACGTGTTCCGCACGCCGCAGGCCCAGGTCCCGGGTAAGCGTCCCGCCGGCGACCGGGAGCGGCTGCTGCCCGGCCGGTCCGGAAGCCGTGGGATCCTCGGGCTGAGCCGTTCGACCCGCCTGCCCGCGGACGCCGCCGGGCTGCTCCCGCCGGGCCTGGCGCCCGGTGGCTCCGCGCCCGGTACGCACCGGCGGGTGGTGCCGCGTCGCGGCGCCGGTCGCCGCCGTCGACCGTAGCCGCTGAGATCACCGGTCGGGCCGGGTGCCAGGCGCACCCGGCCCGACCCGTGTCTTTGCTCGACCCGCGCACCCGCCGCCCACTGCCCGCGGTGCCCCGGCCCCGATGCTCAGGCGGATCATCACGCCAAGGTCCGTGCCCTTCGCGCGCCCGCACGCCCCGCCCAAGCGCACGACGAACCGGGGCGCAGGAGGGTCGGCGCCCTTCGGTGTGAACTCTCGGCGAGCGGGTCGGGTCGGGATCGATACGAGGTCAAAGGGCCTACTGAGGCGCTTCTCGGCTTGGTTCGGCTGGCACGGTTGCTGTACTTCGCTGCTGTACTGCTGGCGTCGGCGGATCGACCACCCTGACCCATCCGAGGAAGCGGCGGTGCAGCACGCCGGCCGGCGTCCAGGGCATGTCCTCGGCGGCTTGGACGAGGTAGGAGCCAAGGTAGAGGGCCAGTGACACCGGAGCGTCCGCGTACTCCGCCCGCAGCTCGCGCTTTCGTGTCGGGCATGGCCACGGAAGGCCGCAGCCGCCGCAGCTCCAGATCGGCATGACCGGGCCGTGGGTCGTCACCGCACACTACCCAAAAACCGGGCGGTGAACGTCCGGGCCTGCCGGCTGGTCGCCCATTCCACCTGCCAGCACGGGTACGGGGCGAGGCGTGACCACCAGGCGCGGCAGCCGGCGCACATGCCGTCGGACGTTTGAACATGTGCGGCGAGTATCGCGTGCTCCTGGCCTTCTTTCACTGCGCCTCCTCTCGCGGCCAGTGGCAACGGTTGATCGGGATGCGATGCCGGGCATGGCAGGGCAGATCGACACCACAGCGGCAGATTCGCCGCCACTTTCGCCAGGACCAGACCGGCCGGTGCCGTCGGGCAAGAGTCAGGGCGGTCGCGAGCAGGTATTCGTCGTACGGGATGGGCCGCTTGCCTGGAGCCGGCGTGCGATGGCAAGCGGCCTTCGCTCGGCTCACTCGCGGCCCCTGGTCCCGTTGCCGGTGGGCTGGCTATGCGTCGCCTTCGGCTGTGTGGGCTCGCAGTACCACTGCGTTCTCCGCAACCGCTCCGCCTGGTCGAGCAGCCGCCGCTGCGCCTCTGCCTGCTCGGTCGCCTGGTACCGCTGCCCGGTGCCCGGCGGTGGCGGCGGCTCCGGCCGCCGGAGCAACCACCGCACCAGCTTGCACAGCTCGGACCAGACCGCCACGTGCTCCGCCTCTCCGTGAGTGTCGGCAGGCGGCAGCGAAGTCTCGTCGGCTCTATCGGGTGTCGCGCCGGAACAAGGCACCGCCGCCGCCAGTGACCAGCACGCTACGAGCGGTCACGGGCGGCGGCGGGGAGAGTTTGTACCCGAGGGAGCGCTACCCCATCACCCCGATCGCAAGGGCGAGTTCTCGTGCGTCCTCCCCGACGGTGCCGGGCCGGTTCGACAGATCCAGGGCGGCAGTGCGGGCGTACGGATGGTGCCGCACCGTGTCCACGCTCTCCCGCAACGCTCGTCCGAGCAGATGCACCGCCGCGACCTCGCCCCGTCGCAGCACATGCGCCCGAGCGGCCTCGATCAGTGCGGCGGCCCGACGCGTGCACGACGGAAGCGCACGATAGTCCATGGTGTCGGCCCGCCGGACCGCCTCACCCGGTCGGCACAGGTCCGTCTCGATAGTGACCGCGTACGCCGCGCAGGCGGCCGGCCCGAACATCAGCCATGGGTGGGCGTACCTGCTGCCGAGCCGGCTCGCGGCGTCGTGGGCGGCGTCCCACGCGCGCCATGCCTGCCCTGCCCGACCGGCCTTGCTGTGCCCCAGCGCGATGCCGAGTTGGGCCTGCCCCCACCGGGCCAACTGCTCACCCCCGGCGGTCGGGTCGACCAGGCGGGCAGCGTCGATGAGCACCTGCTCGGCGGCGTCGATCTGGTTCGCTCCCCGGTAGACGTGGCCGTAGTACCAGGCGGCTACCGCGATCGCGGCGGGCTCGTCGGCGTCCTGAGCGGCAAGCATCGCTCGGTCAGCGGCCAGCCACACCAACTCTGGGTACGGCTGGTGGGCCAGGTACAGCTGCGCGAGGTGGTAGACGCGCGCCAGCTCGACGAGGGCCTCACGGCGCGCCAGCCCGTCCAGCCGGCGAGCGCTGCGCTGCGCATCCATGAGCAGCCCTGGAAGCACCGCGGCGACCGCCGTCCGCTCAGCGGTTGATCGGTGCCACAGCCCCCACGCCTGGTCGACCAGGCCGCGCAGCAGGTCGACCGGTGTCCCGTCCCCGACCGACACGGCGGTGCGCTGCATCGCGGCGGCGACGCTATCGACATCGGGGTGACCGGCACGGGTCACCGACGCCACCGGCAGGGACTGATCGCCGGTCAGGTCCGCCAGGTCGGAGATGTCCAAGACCTCAGCCAGGCGAAGCAACATGGGTAGGCGGGGCGGGAGAAGGCGGCCATTCTCCAGGGCCTTGACCCACTCAGCGCTCCGGCCGACCAACCCACCAAGGACCGGGCGGGTTTTCCCTGCGCGTTCGCGGTGGGCGCGTAGGCGCGCACCGAAGGTCGTCGGGTCCGTCATGTCGTCTCCCAGGTAGCGGTCTGGGCGGCGGGCCGCCGGCCGCTACTCCGGCGGGCCGCCACGGTCGACGGTACTCGCATCGCGCCCGCGTAGACTCCATAGATGCCGGACATCTCTCCTCGACTCCGACGGCGCATCAACGCCGACTTTCCGCAACACGCCGACGCGGTGGTGGGCAGGCTGCACAGCCTCGATCAATTGGTCGCGGACTCTCGTCAGGATCGGGAACGGATGTTTGCAGCGGTTGTGCGCCTCGCCCAGGGCCGACTCGACAAGCTCGATAGTGCCTCACGTCTGGCACGAGAGGACTGGCGTGATCTCCTAGTCGGAGCTGACTTCGGTAACGAAGACTGGCCCGCCCGCCTCTCCGCTTGGCTCGACGTTCCGGCGCCGGCCGGTGACAGCGCCCGTCGTGGCCGTCGGACCCCTCGCTTGTAAGTTCTAGGCGCGTCGTCCGGCGCAGTCCGTCGGCGTTCGCTACCTCGGGCAACCGTCCGCGCCCGGCGGGCAGCGGCCGCCCCCGTCCCTGCCAGTCGCTGTCACCGCTGCTGTCGACAGCTCCACCCGATCGTCCGACCGTCACCAGCCCATGTTTCGACTGGCATCCGCCTTCGGCACGTCGATCTCTCCCTGCGTCGCCTCCGCCACGTCGGTCTCCTCCAGTAGACCTCACCCAGCGAGGGTGGCACTGGCAGCGGCGATGGCGTCGATCGGGTCGGACTTGCCCTTGGCCCGGCGGGTCCTGCCGTCAGGGCGGTCGACCTCGACGACGGCAACCTTGGTGACTGGCCAGGTGGCGGGCGAGGCCAGCGCCATAGCTGCCAGTGCCCTCGACCCCGACTGCCGCCAGGCGACCGATGGAGCGCATCCACGCCGGCAAGTCCGCGTAGCCGTCGCTGGTCGCGGGGAACTCGGCGTCGGCTAAGAGACCGCCGGTACTGTCGATGATCGCCGTGGTCACCTTCACGGGTCCGCTCGTCGTCGGTCGCCCTTGGGATGTTGGACGGCCCCGAGCCCGTACGTCGGCGGTGGGCGGCTTATTCGCCCCTGCGCTCGGACGGGGTATCGCGCAGCTCGGCCGGTGGTGGACCGGCGGGTCTGTCCGCTGGCGGGTCGGGGTGGCCGGTGGCCGACGGGGCGAGCGGTCGGCGGGGAGCGGGACGCAGCCGCAGCAGGACGAGGACGGCGACGAGCACCACACCGTCGAGGACCAGCAGGGTGGCACCCACGGGGTCGACGCCGTGGGCGTGCCCGTCGGTGTCCGGCACCGCGTCGGGGATCGGATCGGTGGACCGGGGGGCTGAGCCGGTGCCGACGCTGAACCGGAGCACGCCGGCGGCGTCCCGTCCGTTGGCGAAGGTGACGTGGTAGGCGACGCTGTAGTCGCCGGCCAGGGCGAGCCGGGCCGGTTGGCGGAGCAGGGTCTCCTCGTCCGTGCTGAGCCGGCCGGCGTTCACTGTGGTCCCGGCGCTGTCGCGGACGGTGACATGCGACAGCGCCGGGTCCGGTCGGGTGGAGAGGCGCAGAACGACCTCGCCGGGCCCGGCTGCCAGGGCGGCGCCGTCGGCCGGAGTTGTCCGCAGCACCCGCGCAGGTTCGCCGGTCGACTGCCGGGCGGTCGCCCCGACGGCGACGGCGAGGCCGACGCCGACGAGGGCGGTGGTGACGGCCAGGGTACGGCGTCCGGGTGCCAACACGGACCCGGTCAGCGGGCGGACGGGGCGAGGGCCATCCGGTCCTGGCCCGCGTGGGTGCAACTGCAGCTCATCTGCCGCTGTTCGGTCGCATTCGGCCGCAGGTGCAGGTACATCGCGATCAGCATGGGGAGGAAGACCACCGAGTTGTAGAACAGGTGCAGTTCGACCCGCGGTACGACGAGTTGGAGCACGCTGGTCGGCACGGTGGTGCCCGGCAGAAGGAAGCCCACCTGCACCTGCAGCAGCAGGAACAGGTGCTCGACGTGGTGCCAGAACTGGATCACCAGGGCGATCGTCCACCAGGTGCGAGCCCTGCCGACGAAGCCGGGCCGCAGGGCGAACAGGCCGATCAGCATGACGATGGCGTACCCGTAGTGCATCCACTCGGAGCTGACCAGCCACGGGAAGGGGACGCCGAGCACACCGCGCGCCTCGGGGCGGGACCAGCCCAGGACCCAGATCTGGTACGCCTGGACCAGGTGCTCGGCCCAGTGGGCCAGCACGATGACCAGATAGAGCCCGAGAGTCGCCCGGTGGTGGGCGCCGTTGAGGGCACCGATCGCCGCGCGCGGCAGCCGCTGCTTCCTGGCCACTGACATGTGTCCACTCCATCCAGGACGCTGGATACTCAGCGAACACACTAGAGTCCGTATGGTGACGGGGCTTATTCGTCGTTGCGGACTTCGGGGGCCGACCCCCGCCCGCGGCACTTGCCGCCGGTGGCGGGATCGCGGGTCGGCGGTGGCCCGCCCGGCGATGAGTTTTCCGAAACCCGGGCGTCATATGACCAACGGAGTCGGATGCGGCGCCAGGCCGCCGGTCGAAGCGGAGAACGGTCCGTGACTGTGGTTGACGCGGGGCGGTCCCCGCGAGGTGCTGCCCCCTGTCCGCCCGGCCCGCACGCCGCCCGCTGATGGATGACGGTGACGGGCCGCTCTCCTTCCTGCACTCGCGGCTCGGGCCGGATCTGGAGATGCGGGTGGTGGCCCTGCCACCGGGCGGGGTGCTCGACTACGACGAGGCCGACTGGCACGACGCCATCGTGGTGGTCGAGCAGGGCCAGGTGGAGTTGGAGGCGGTGGGCGGCACGCGCCACGTCGTCGGGTGCGGCGAGGTGCTGTGGCTGGCCGAGCTGCCGCTACGGGCACTGCACAACCGGGGTGGGGAGCCGGCGATGCTGGTGGCCGTCTCGCGGCGGGCGCATTCGGCTCCGCCGGGCTCGGACGCCCCGCAGTGAGTGGCGCCGGGCCCGCGACCGGCCTGGCCCACACTGGTCCGCATGACGTCGACGATGTTGGTGGTCGGGCCGAAGCTGGCCGTCGCGCTGGTCGTGCTGACCGGCGCGGCGGTGGCCGTGGCGGTGCTCGGCAGGCTGGGGCACGGCCGGGAGATCGCCGTGGCGGCCGTACGCGCCGGGGTCCAGCTGGCCGCCGTGTCGTTGCTGATCGCCGCCATCGTCGACTCGCTGTGGGCGACGGCCGGCTTCGTCGTGCTCATGTGCGTGGTCGCCGCCGCCACCTCCGCCCGGCGGATCACCGGTGGTGCCCGCCGCTGGTGGGCGGCCGGCGCGTGGGGCTGG
>NZ_POUB01000117.1 GCF_003236335.1 Micromonospora deserti | reverse complement strand
CCCTGCCTCCCCCTCCCGCCGTCCCGCGCACCTTGCCGTTTCGCCGATCGGGCGTTCGGGGCGTCGTAGGGGCACGAATCGCAGGATCACGAGGGAGGCGGGGGAGGGGTGGATCACCCGGACGGGGGATCGGGCCGTTCCGCCCGGTAACTAGCTTTTTGCTGTGAGTGTGGAAAACACGCCGTCAAGGACTTGACGGCAGGAACCGGACGGCGCAAGATGCTCCGTGCGGGAGGGCGCCTCGCCGAAGACTTTACGTTCTTGCGACCCAGCGCCGGAGGCGCTGTGCGGGCGTCCCTCCCGACCAACGTCCGATCGGGCCAGCGGTTAAATCGCTGGCCCGATCGTCATTCCAGGGCGCACGCTCGCGGTCATGAGCGTCACGATCGCGCCGATCGACGTCGCCGACCAGGCCGCGATCGACGAGGCGTACCGGATCGGAGCGGCGGCCAACGACGCCGACCTGCCTGACTTCCCGCCCTTCTGCCGCCGCCGCTTCGAGGCATCGGTCCGGCATCCGATGCCTGGCAGTGCCCAGCTCTGGGCGCTGGCCCGGCTCGACGGCATGCCCGCCGGCTACCTCCGGCTGGACCTGCCGCAGCTCGACAACACCGACAACGCCACCGCTGACCTGGTCGTGCACCCGGCGTACCGGCGGCGCGGCGTCGGCAGGGCGCTGCACGAGCACGGCGTACGGCTGCTGCGCGAGCGGGGGCGCAAGCGGGTGCTGGGGATGGCCGTGTCGGCCCTGCCGGGCGGCCCGGCCCGGTCGGAGGCGGGAGCCGCGTTCGCCGCCTCGACGGGCGCCCACCCCGCGCTCGCCGAGACCCGCCGTCGGCTCGACACCACCCGGCTCGACGACGATGGCCTGGACGCGCTGCTGGCCGAGTCCCGGTCCCGGGCCACCGGCTACCGCACGCTGCGGTGGCAGGGCGGCACCCCGGAGGAGTGCCTCGCCGACATCGCCTACCTGGACGGCCGGCTGATGACCGACGCACCCCTGGGTGACCTGCACTGGGAGGCGGAGCGGGTGGACGCCGAGCGGATCCGGGGCACCGAGCGGGCGCTGGACGCGCGGGGGCGGCGGCGATACCACACGGCGGTCCGCCACGAGGAGTCCGGGCGGCTGGTCACCTGGACGCTGCTCGACGTCGGCGCCTCGGCCGGGTGGCACGCGTTCCAGCAGATCACCATCGTCGACCCGGCCCACCGGGGGCACCGGCTCGGGCTGCTCAGCAAGATCGAGAACCTGCGTCACCTGCTGGCCCACGAGCCGGCGGTATGCGCGGTCGACACCTTCAACGCGGCCGCCAACACCCACATGATCAGCATCAACGAACTGCTGGGCTTCCGTCCGGTCGACGGCTGGACCGACTGGCAGCTCACCCTGTGAGTCCCCGGGCGGCGGGGGCCCGACACCAGGCATGCGGCCCCACCGTTCACCGACCCGGCTCAGGCACACGGTGCTGCCGGGCATGCGGCCCTACTGTTCACGGACCCGGCTCAGGCATGATGGCGGGCATGACGGAGACCCCGCATCCCCTGTACGACAGGCACGCCGACACCCTCACCCGTGCGCTGACCGCGATCACGGAGCGGGGGTACTGGTCCGCCTACCCCGAGTCACCCAGCCCGCGGGTATACGGCGAGACCGCCGCCGCCGACGGCCGGGCCGCCTTCGAGGCGTACCTGAACGGCGACTTCCCCCTCGACCAGCCGGGCACCGGCGACCGGGTCGCCACCGAGGCGAGCCCGTTCGGCGTGGAGCTGAACGTCCGCTACCCGCATGTCGGCGCGGACGAGCTGGTCGCCGCCGCGACCGCCGCCCTGCCCGCCTGGCGCGACGCCGGGCCGCAGGCCCGGGCGGGGGTCTGCCTGGAGATCCTCGACCGGCTGCACAAGCACGTCTTTGAGCTGGCCAACGCGGTGCAGTTCACCACCGGCCAGGCGTTCGTGATGGCGTTCCAGGCCGGCGGCGCGCACGCGTTGGACCGCGCGCTGGAGGCGCTCGCCTACGCGTACGCGGAGATGACCCGGCACCCGGGGACGGCCGGCTGGGAGAAGGCCGCGGGCAAGGGCGACCCGCTGCGGATGACCAAGACGTTCCACGTGGTGCCCCGCGGGGTGGCCCTGGTCATCGGCTGCAACACCTTCCCGACCTGGAACTCGTACCCAGGGCTCTTCGCCTCGCTGGTCACCGGCAACCCGGTGATCGTCAAGCCGCACCCCCGCGCCGTCCTGCCCCTCGCGATCACCGTCAGGTACGCCCGGGAGGTGCTCGCCGAGGCCGGCTTCGACCCCAACCTGATGCTGCTGGCCCCCGAGGCCCCGGGCGAGAAGCTCGCGTCGACGCTGGCCCTGCACCCGGCCGTGAAGATCGTCGACTTCACCGGCTCCAGCGAGTACGGAGACTGGCTGGAGGCCAGCGCCCGGCAGGCGGCGGTCTACACCGAGAAGGCCGGCCTGAACACGGTGGTGGTCGACTCCACCGACGACTTCGCCGGCATGTGCCGCAACCTCGGCTTCACGCTGACCCTCTACAGCGGCCAGATGTGCACCACCTCGCAGAACATCCTGATCCCCCGGGGTGGCATCGAGACCGACCAGGGGCACAAGAGCTTCGACGAGGTGGCCGGCGGGATCGCCGCCGCGGTCGGCAAGCTCACGGCCGACCCGGCCCGCGGGGTGGAGCTGACCGGCGCGATCGTCAACGACGGCGTGCTGGAGCGCCTCGACGAGGTCACCAAGGTCGGCGAGCCGGTGCTGGAGTCGCGGGCCGTCGAGCACCCGGCCTTCCCCGGCGCGGTGGTCCGTACGCCGACGCTCGTCAAGCTGGCCGCCGACGACACCGCAACCTACTCGCGGGAGTGGTTCGGGCCGATCTCGTTCGCCATCGCGACCGACTCCACGGCGCACGGCCTGGAGATCCTGCGCTCCACCGTCGGTGAGAAGGGCGCGCTCACCGCGGCGGTCTACTCCACCGACGATGCGGTCCTCGACGCCGCCGAGGCGGCGGCGATCGAGGTCGGGGTGCACCTGTCCTGCAACCTGACCGGCGGGGTCTTCGTGAACCAGTCGGCGGCCTTCTCCGACTTCCACGGCAGCGGCGCGAACCCGGCGGCCAACGCCGCGCTGACCGACGGCGCCTACGTGGCGAACCGGTTCCGCATCGTGCAGAGCCGCCGCCACGCCTGAGTTCCGGTTGAGGGTTTCCGGGTCGGCCCACCCCGCTCCCGGCGCGGGTTCCTGGCAGGATGCGCGCGTTGGAGCCCGCGAGGCGGGCGTTGATCCTCAGCGGTACGGGCCGCCCCGGAGACCCGTGTGGTGCGCTCCGCCCGGCGGGCCCGCCGGATGCGGTGGTGAGGCGGATCAGGCGGGGCGGCGCATCTGGAGTTCGGTGAGGGCGGGGACGGTGGGGTGCGGCACGCGTACCCCGGTGTCGACGAAGCCCAGCCGCTGGTACGCCCGGTGGGCCCGGTCGTTGCCCACCACCACCTCCAGCATCAGCTCGGGGCGCCCGCACGCCCGGGACCACGCGGCCACCGCCTCGACCAGGCCGGCGAGCAGGCCGTGGCCCCGCCAGGCCGGGGTGACGTAGACGGCGTAGACGACGGTGAGGCCGGGCTCCTCCGGGGTCACCGTCCCCCCGGCGTGCCCCACCAGCCGGTCGCCGGGGTCGGCGACGAACTGGGCGGTGTCGGTGCCGGCCGAGGTGTACGCGATCCGCGCCGCGTAGTCGGTGTGCGGGCGGGCCGCGGCGTCGGCGAGGGTCTCCAGGAAGGCCAGCGGCGAGTCGGCGAGCATCTCCAGCCGCAGCGCCCGCATCCGGGCGGCGTCCGATCGCCGGATCCGCCGGATTTCCGCGTGCCGGGCCGGCGGCTGCCCCGGGCCGGGTCCGCCCGGAGTGCTCGTCATGCCCGCATGCCTACCACAGTGACCGGCGACTATGACGATGGCTCGGAATATGCCCGATTTGTGGTCGTGCACGGTCGTGACGCCTCGTGTAGCGTGCGATTTCGGTCACCGAGTTTCAGCGGCCGTCGCCGATCGCGGAAGCGGTGGTCCTCCGGCGCCGGCGTGCCGTGCGCCCGGGGTAGTGGAACGCCGCGCAGAGTGAGGAAGTGCACCGTGGCACAGGGCACCGTGAAGTGGTTCAACGCCGAAAAGGGCTACGGCTTCATCGCCGTCGACGGCGGGCAGGACGTCTTCGTCCACTTCTCCGCCATCGAGATGGACGGCTACAAGGCGCTGGACGACGGCCAGCGGGTCGAGTTCGAGATCGCCCAGGGCCAGAAGGGCCCCCAGGCCGAGCGGGTGCGCGTCATCGCCTGACCGATCATCCCGGCCTCCACGCCGGGTCCGTCTCACCGGCCGTCCCCGCATACCCCAAGGCGGCCGGCCCACCTCGGGCCGCCATGCGGCCCGCCGCCCCAGTGACGAGCTGGCCTGCCGCCATCGCCGGGAGGCCGGCGTCCCGCCACGCCACCCTCGGCCGTGCCGTCCCCGAACCTGGCCTGCGCCCCGCGCCGCGCCGAAATGATCCACGCGAGCTGCGGCAGGTGGGCCGGTTGATCGCGACCCCGGCCTGCTCGCCGCAGGCGTATGCGCGTCCCCGCGCGTTCCCGCATTCCGCAAGCGGAGTCGCCCACGCGTCCCGGTCGGCCACCGGCACGTCGTCACGGGCGGCGGGCCGGCGAGGAACAGGTGAACGGCGCGCGATCGGGCGTGGAACTCGGCTGATCGGGGCGGTCGTGCTTGCACTCGGCAGGGCAGAGTGCTAAACAAGTCATTGGCACTCGCATACCGTGAGTGCCAATGGTCGGGGCGGTAGGGCCACGGCCGCACCGGCGCCCAGGCGCGGGTGCGGCACATGGCCGGTCGTCGCGGGCTATCCGGCCCGGCCGACGGACGTCGTCGTCGTCAGGTGACGGCGTCCCAAGGTGCGTACACCAGGCGGCCCATCCGGGGCACACACTCGGGTGGCCCGTGAGTGTCCAGGAGGACAACGCCGTATGGCCAAGATGATCGCGTTCGACGAAGAGGCGCGCCGCGGCCTCGAGCGGGGCATGAACCAGCTCGCCGACGCCGTAAAGGTGACCCTCGGCCCCAAGGGCCGCAACGTCGTGCTCGAGAAGAAGTGGGGTGCCCCCACCATCACCAACGATGGTGTGAGCATCGCCAAGGAGATCGAGCTCGAGGACCCGTACGAGAAGATCGGCGCTGAGCTGGTCAAGGAGGTCGCGAAGAAGACCGACGACGTGGCCGGTGACGGCACGACGACGGCGACCGTCCTGGCCCAGGCGCTGGTCCGTGAGGGCCTGCGCAACGTGGCTGCCGGCGCCAACCCGATGGCCCTGAAGCGGGGCATCGAGGCCGCCGTGGCCAGCGTCTCGGAGGAGCTGCTGAAGCTCGCCAAGGACGTCGAGACCAAGGAGCAGATCGCCTCCACCGCCTCCATCTCCGCCGGTGACACCAGCGTCGGCGAGATCATCGCCGAGGCGATGGACAAGGTCGGCAAGGAAGGCGTCATCACCGTCGAGGAGAGCAACACCTTCGGCCTGGAGCTCGAGCTCACCGAGGGTATGCGCTTCGACAAGGGGTACATCTCCGCGTACTTCATGACCGACCCGGAGCGTATGGAGGCCGTCTTCGACGACCCGTACATCCTGATCGTCAACAGCAAGATCTCGTCGGTGAAGGACCTGCTCCCGATCCTTGAGAAGGTCATGCAGTCGGGCAAGCCGCTGCTGATCATCGCCGAGGACATCGAGGGCGAGGCCCTGGCCACCCTGGTGGTCAACAAGGTCCGCGGCACCTTCAAGTCCGTCGCCGTCAAGGCGCCGGGCTTCGGTGACCGCCGCAAGGCCATGCTGGCCGACATCGCCATCCTCACCGGTGGCCAGGTCATCAGCGAGGAGGTCGGCCTCAAGCTGGACGCCGTCGGCCTCGACATGCTGGGCCGCGCCCGCAAGGTCGTGGTGACCAAGGACGAGACCACCATCGTCGACGGTGCCGGCGACGCCGAGCAGATCCAGGGCCGGGTCAACCAGATCCGGGCCGAGATCGACAAGAGCGACTCCGACTACGACCGGGAGAAGCTGCAGGAGCGGCTGGCCAAGCTGGCCGGCGGCGTCGCGGTGATCAAGGTCGGCGCGGCCACCGAGGTCGAGCTCAAGGAGCGCAAGCACCGCATCGAGGATGCCGTCCGCAACGCGAAGGCCGCCGTCGAGGAGGGCATCGTCCCGGGTGGTGGCGTCGCGCTGGTGCAGGCCGGCAAGACCGCCTTCGACAAGCTGGACCTGACCGGCGACGAGGCGACCGGTGCGCAGATCGTCAAGATCGCGCTGGACGCCCCGCTGCGGCAGATCGCCGTCAACGCCGGCCTTGAGGGCGGCGTGGTCGTCGAGCACGTCCGCAACCTGGAGGCGGGTCACGGCCTCAACGCCGCCAACGGCGAGTACGTCGACCTGCTGGCCGCGGGCATCATCGACCCGGCCAAGGTGACCCGCTCGGCGCTGCAGAACGCCTCGTCGATCGCGGCGCTCTTCCTCACCACCGAGGCCGTCGTGGCGGACAAGCCGGAGAAGACCCCGGCCGCCCCGGCTGGTCCGGGTGGCGGGGACATGGACTTCTGAGTCCAGTTCCAACGCCGGAAGGGGCGGGCCGCGTCAGCGGTCCGCCCCTTCCGTGTCACGTCGGCAGTGGGCGCTGGTTGCGTCGCTTGTGCGCCCGGTCGTACGGCTGCGGGACCTGGACCGGTTCGTCCACCAGTGTCACCGGCTCCTCGTCGCCCGCCTCGTCGGCGCCGGTCATCTCCGCCCGCTGCTCGGCGTCGCCGTAGTCGAGCCGGTCGAACGGCAACGGACCGGGGCGTTCGTCGTCCGTGGTCATGGGCTGCCTCCTCTACCGAAACGGTAGGGGGCGTCGATCGGCGATGCGGGCGAATGGCATTATAAGGATCTATATCCCATTCGCCCTTTGTTAGCCCGCGAGCGTCCGCCGGTACAGGAAGAAGACCCGCTCGATCCGGGCGCCCGCACTGCCCGAGTAGAACGCCACCGGCCCCACCCAGCCGATCTGCGCCGATTCGACCCCGGCCGCCCGCTGGTCGCGCAGGCAGCGACGCAGCAGCACCCCGCCGATCCCCGAACCCTCGGCCGCCGGCGAGGTGCCCATCGGCCCGAACCAGCTCGGCCGGGACGACCCCCAGGCGGCGAAGCCGATCACCTCGCCGTCGCGTTCGGCCAGGTGACAGCCAGCCCCGGGCCGGCCGACCGAACCGGCCAGCTCCGCGTCCCACGCGCCGCCGAAGGTGGACCGGGCGAACGCGGCCAGCGCCGGCAGGTCCGCCGGCTCCGCGCGCCGGACCGCCACACCCTGCCCGGCCAGTCGCGCCTCCGCCGCCGCCGTCGAGCGCAGCGCCGGCGAGCCGGCGTACGACAGGTCGGCGGTCATGTTCCAGGCCGTCCGGTCCTGCCGGTAGCCCAGCGCCACCGCGGCGCAGACCGCCGGGGTGTAGCGCACGTCGATGCCTGGCCAGGCGTACCACGGCGGGTTGCCGGCCAGCAGCACCTCGGCCGCGCCCAGGCCGGCGAGCGTCCGCTCGGCGTGGCCGAGCAGTGCCCGCCCGACGCCCTGCCGCCGTACCGCCGGGTCCACCGCCACCAGGTCCACGTGCCCGAGCCGCGACTCCGCGCCGGCGACCGAGCAGATCACCGCCCCGACCAGCCGTCCGCCCCGGTACGCGCCGAGCGTGACCACCGGCCGGTCCACGCCGGCCCGGGCCCACAGGGCGTCGACGATCGCGGGCGCCTCGGCCGCGTCCTCGGGCAGGTCCAGCGCCCGGCGGCACAGCTCCACCACGGCGGGCACCCGGTCGATGGCCAGCTCGGTGATCTCCGCGTCCATGGTGGCCGACCCTAGATCACCGGGTGCGGGTGGGCGCAAGGGCTTCTCACCCCCGGGCCGCCCGCACCGCCGCGTACGCGTCGACCAGGCCGGCGCCGGTGACGTTCGCGGCGCCGCCGCAGGTCTCGGTGCGGGAGCGGTAGGTGGGCTGGGCCGGGGTGGTCGTGTCCCGCAGCAGCTGCCGGGTCCGGGCCAGGTCGCCGACCAGTGCCGGGTTGGCCGACCACATCAGCGCCACCACGCCGGCCACCTGCGGGGTCGCCATCGACGTGCCGCTCAGGTCGCCGTACCCGCCGCCGGGCAGCGCGGACACGACGTCCTCCCCTGGGGCCACCAGGTCCGGCTTCGCCACCCCCGGCACCGGGCCCCGCGACGAGAAGTCGGACACCTGGCGCTGCCGGTTGACCGCGCCGACGGTCAGCACGTCCGGGTACGGCGCCGGCGGGTCGTCGATCGAGCCGCAGTACGGGCCGGTGTTGCCGGCGGCGGCGACCACCATGATCCCGGCGGCGTCCAGCGCGGCGGTCGCCGGCCGCAGCACGCGCGGGTCGCACCCCTCGATCGGCGGGCAGCCCCACGAGTTGGTCAGGATCTCCGGGGCACGCTCGGGACGCCCGTCGCTGAACGGGTCCCCGCCGGTCGGGAAGGGTGCCAGCATGAACTGCAGACAGTCCAGGTAGTACGCCGGGTTGCCGAGGTTGCGGTCCAGATTGACGCAGCCCACCCATTGCGCGCCGGGCGCCACCCCGATGCCGCGCCGGCCCACCGCGCTGCCCACCGTGTGGGTACCGTGGCCGCCCTGGTCGGTGGGGGCCGGGGTGCCGTCCCACGGGTCGTACCAGGAGTCGTCGCCGCCCCGGAAGCCCTCCGCCAGCGCGGGGTGCCCTCCGTCCACGCCGGAGTCCGAACTGCCCACCGTCACGCCGGCGCCGGTGACGCCCAGCTCGGACCAGACCCGGTCCGCGCCGATCATGCGGATGTTCCACAGGGGCGCGGCCGGGGCAGGGGCGGTGCCCCGGGTCGGGCCGGCCGGCGCGGGCAGCGGCCGCACCCGCTGGCTGACCAGTACCCGGGCCACCTCGGAGCGGCCGGACAGCCAGGCGCGCACCGCCGGCCCGCCCGCCACCTCGACCGCGTTGACCAGGTAGTAGGGGGTGTGGGTCAGCCGCAACCGGCGCAGGTCCCGGCGCAGGCCGGACTGGGTCCGCTCGGCGGTGTCGACCAGCCGGCGGTAGACCTCGGCCGCCCGGGCGTCCCGGCCCGCCTTCCCGGGCCCCGCCGGTAGGCCGGTCAGGTCGGCCTGCTCCCGCAGTACCACCAGCAGCCGCTCGCCGTGCAGGCCGGGCTGGCCCGCGCCGACGGCCACCACACCCAGCGTGGCGAGCAGGGCGGTGGCGATCACCCCGGCCACCCGCCGGCTCGGCGGCCGGGCCGAGGGGCGGGCCAGCAGCACGCCGTACGCCAGGGCGAGCAGGACCGCGACGGCGAGCCCGGCGCCGGCGGCGGCCGCCACCCAGAACGGCACATCCCGGATGTTGGTCAGGACGAGGGTGATCTCCTCGGGGTCGGTGAAGGCGAGCGGGCCGAGCACTCCGAGCCCGACCAGCCAGGCCGCCGCGGCCCGACCGGCCCCCGCGGCGTGCAGGGCCGCCAGCGCGAAGCCGGCCGGCGGCAGGGTCAGCAGCAGGGGGAGCTGCGCGCCGGCCTGCCCGATCGCGGCGGCGAGCAACAGCAGCGCGACACCCGCGGCCAGCCCGCCGACGAGCACCAGCCGGACCGGCCGGGGCGGCGTGCCGGCGGTGAAGCGGGACCAGAAGGCGTCGCCCAGCAGGGCACCGGCCAGCGCGCCGAGGGCGGCCGCGGCCAGCCCGGCGAGCGCCGTCTCCAGCAGCCCGCCGAGCGCGCCCAGCCACGCCCAGGGCAGCAGCAGGGCGAGCCCGCCGGCCACCCCGAGCAGGGTGACCGCGCCGGGCCGGGCGGGGGCGGCCGGAGGTCGGGGTGCCCGGCCGAGGCGGCCCACGACGAGCGCGGCCAGGGCAGCGGTGGCGGCCAGCGCGGCGAGGTACGCCTCGTGGTGCACCGGCGGGATCGCCCGGAGCAGCCCGAGCGCGCCCAGCACGAGCACCGCCGTGAGCCAGGCCCGGCCGGTGGCGCGGACCGCCGCCGAGCGGGGCAGCAGGGCGAGCGGCAGCGCCGGCGCGCCCACCAGCAGCACGGTGACCAGGACGGTCGCCGGCCAGAGCCAGACCACCCGGTCCAGCCCGGAGACGAGCAGGAGCTGGTCGGCCAGCCACCCGCCGAGCTGGGTGACCGCGGTGAACCCGACGGCCCAGCAGCCGGCGAACACGGCCGCCACCACCGCCCACGGGCTCGGCGGCTGCGCGGCCGGCGGCTGCGGCGGAACGGGCTGGCCGGCGGGGAGCGGGGGGCCGATCTCCATGCCCCGACAGTACGGTGCGGGCGGCGCATGTCGCCGCAGCGGCTACGACAGTTACCGTGGACGGGTGCGCGACCCCAACGTGTCCCGATCCGCCGCCGGTCAGCTCTCCCCGGAGCGCCGGGCCGCCGACCTGCGCCGGCTGCGGGCCGAACGCTTCGACGTGCTGGTCATCGGCGGTGGCGTGACCGGCGCGGGGGCCGCTCTGGACGCCGCCTCCCGCGGGCTGAAGGTGGCGCTGGTGGAGGCGCGCGACTACGCCGCCGGCACCTCCAGCCGCTCCAGCAAGCTGATCCACGGCGGCCTGCGCTACCTGGAGCAGTTGGAGTTCCACCTGGTGCACGAGGCGCTCACCGAGCGTGGGCTGCTGGCCACCCGGCTGGCGCCGCACCTGGTCCGGCCGGTGCCGTTCCTGGTCCCGCTGCCCGCCGGGCGCGGGCTGCGCGGCCTGCCCGCCCGGATCTTCCGGCGCTCCTACTACGGCGCCGGCGTGGCCGCGTACGACGCCTTCGCCGGCGTCTTCGGCGGCGGGCGCGGCATGCCGCTGCACCGGCACCTGACCCGCGAGGGCGCCCGCCGGATCTTCCCCAGCCTTCGGGCCGACGTCCTGGCCGGCGCGATCCGCTACTACGACGGGCAGGTCGACGACGCCCGGCTGGTGGTGACCCTGGCCCGCACCGCGGCCAGTCTGGGTGCGACGGTGGTGAGCAGCGCCCGGGCGGTCGGCCTGATCCGGCAGGCCCGCGAGGTGACCGGGGTGCGGGTCCGCGACCTGGAAGCGGCCGCCGGCTCCCCGGATGCCGAGTTCGAGGTACGCGCCCGCACCGTCATCGCGGCCACCGGGGTGTGGAGCGACGACATGTCCCGGATGCTGGACGACGTCGGGCTGCGTCCGGGCATCCGGGTGCGGGCCTCCAAGGGCGTGCATCTGGTGGTGCCCCGCTCGGCGATCACCGGCGAGACGGGGCTCATCCTGCGGACGGCCACCAGCGTGCTCTTCGTCATCCCGTGGGGCGGGCACTGGATCATCGGCACCACCGACACCGACTGGCGGCTGGACCGGTCCCATCCGGCCGCCTCCGCCCGCGACATCGACTACCTGCTCGAACAGGTCAACACCGTGCTGGACCGGCCACTCACCACGGCCGACATCGAGGGCGTCTACGCCGGGCTGCGCCCGCTGCTGGCCGGTGAGGCGGACTCCACCTCCAAGCTCTCCCGGGAGCACGCCGTCTTCGAGCCGATGCTCGGGCTGCTGCTGGTCGCCGGCGGCAAGTACACCACCTACCGGGTGATGGCCTCGGACGTGGTCGACCGGGCCGCCCACCGGCTCGGTGCGGTACGCCCGTCCCGCACCGCCGACCTGCCGCTGCTCGGCGCCGACGGCTACGCCGCGATGTGGCGGGACCGGGCCGACCTGGCCCGCCGGCACGGGGTGCCGGTCGGGGTGGTCGAGCACCTGCTGGAGCGGTACGGCAGCCTCACCCTCGACCTGCTCGCCCTGATCGAGGCCGACCCACTGCTGGCCTCCCCGCTGGCCGGCGCCCCGGAGTACCTGGCCGCCGAGGTGACGTACGCGGCCCGCGCCGAGGGCGCGTTGCATCTGGAGGACGTGCTCACCCGGCGGACCCGGATCTCCATCGAGACCAGCCACCGGGGGCTGGATTCGGCCGAGCACACCGCCGAGCTGATGGGCGCGGTGCTCGGCTGGGACGACGCGGTGCGGGCCCGGGAGATCGCGCACTACCGGGCCCGGGTGGAGGCGGAGCGGCAGTCCCAGTTGCAGCCGGACGACGCCGCCGCGGACGCCGCCCGGCTGGGCGCACCGGACGTGCGGGGCTTCGCCGTGGACCGGGGCACCGACGGTGACTCCGTCGAACTCCCCTCCTCCCCCCGCTGACCATCCCCTGGGAGTGTCCATCATCGATGCCTGCCCGGTCGGCGGGTTTCAAGCGTTACCTACGGTGGGGTAGGTTCCGCCCCGTGGTTGCCGCATCCTGGTCCCGTCCGGTATCCCTGTCCGTCGCCGCCCTGCTGGCTGCCGCCCTCGCCGGCTGTTCGCTGCCCGGGCGCGCCGACGACGAACCGGCACCGGCAGCGACCGGTCCGGCGGCCGTGCAGCCCGGCCTCGCCCCGCCGGCGACCACCGGGAAGGGTCGGGTCAGCCTGCTGCAGAAGCTCGATGACGGTCCGCTGCGGACCCTCAACGTGGCGCCGGACGGCAGGTGGGAGTGCGTCGACTGCGCGGGTGACGGGGTCACCTCCACCGGGGTGCTCGACCCCGAGCAGGTCACCCGGCTACAGAGGCTGCTCGCCGACCCGGGGCTGGCGAACGAGACCGATCAGGCCCGGCAGTACCGGGTCACCTGCATCGGCGCGCTGACCTCCAGCCTGCTCACCTCGACCGGCCTGATCACCTCCCAGGATTGCCCCGGTGAGGAGCGGCCCCCGATCGCCAACGAGATCCTGCTGCTGCTCACCCAGTCCACGCCGGCCGAGATCACCGACTGATTGGGCGGGCGGCCCGGCGGGCCAGGGACGCGGCCGGCACGCTCGGTCAGAGCACCTTGCCGGGGTTGAACAGACCCGTCGGGTCCAACGCCGCTTTGATCGCCTGGTGCACCCGGACCCCGACCGGGCCGATCTCCCGGGCCAGCCAGTCCCGCTTGAGCAGGCCCACCCCGTGCTCGCCGGTGCAGGTGCCGCCGAGTTCCAGGCCGAGCCGCATGATCTCGTCGAAGGCGCGCCGGCCGCGGTCGAGGCTCGCCGGGTCGGCCCGGTCCACCACGATGTTGGGGTGCATGTTGCCGTCGCCGGCGTGGCCCACCACGCCGATCGGCACGTCGCACTCCGCCGCGATCCGGGACACCCCGTCGAGCAGGGCGGCCAGCGAGCCCCGGGGCACCGCCACGTCGTCGATGACCAGGCCGCCGTTGCCACCCGGGTAGGAGTCCGCGGCGAACCTCTCCATCGCCGGGTGGGCCAGCCGGCGCGCCTGCAGCAGCGCCGCCGCCTCCACCGCGTCGGTGGCCGCGTAGACCTCGTCGGCGCCGGCCGCCGTGCAGACCTCGGCCAACTCGGCCAGGTCGTCCGCCGCCCGCGTGCCGGTGTCCGCGGCGGCGAGCAGCAGCGCCTGCGCGTCGGTGCGCAGGCCCATCGGCCGGTACGCCTCGATCGCCCGCAGGTGGGTCTGGTCGAGCAGTTCCAGCAGGCTGGGAGTGAGACCCCGGGCGGCGATGCCGGCCACCGCCTCGCCGGCTGTGGCGGTGGAGGGAAAGACCGCCACCAGGGTCAGCGACTCGGCGGGAGCGGGACGCAGCGCGACGGTCACCTCGGTGACCACGCCGAGCGTGCCCTCCGAGCCGACGAAGAGTCGGGTGAGGTCGTACCCGGCCACGCCCTTCGCGGTACGCCGGCCGGTGCGCAGCACCTCGCCGGAGGCGAGCACCACCTCCAGCCCGAGCACGTACTCGGTGGTGACGCCGTACTTGACGCAGCACATGCCGCCCGCGTTGGTGGAGACGTTCCCGCCGATGGTGGAGGACTCCCACGACCCCGGGTCGGGCGGGTACCACAAGCCCTGCTTCGCCACGGCCGCCGCGAGGGTCGCGTTGACCACGCCGGGCTGCACCACCGCGATCCGGCTCACCGGGTCGATCTCCAGGATCTCGTCCATCGCGACCGTGCTCAGCACCACCGCGCCGTCGACGGCGTTGGCCGCGCCGGCCAGCCCGGTCCGCGCCCCCTGCGGCACCACCGGTACGCCGTGCCGGGCAGCCGCCCGCACCACCGCCGCGACCTCCTCGGTGGACCGGGGGCGGGTGACCACGAGGGGGGTACCGGCGGCGCAGAGGTCCGCCTCGTCCCGCTCGTGCATCCGCAGCAGGTCCGGGTCGGTCAGCACGGCGTCGTCGCCGAGCGCGGCGCGCAGGTCGTCGAGGAGGGGGGATCCGGCCATGCCGCCGAGGCTACGGGCGAGCCGGTGTGATCATCAACCGCGCCCCGGGCCGCCGGCTAGATTTGCCGCCATGCTCTACCTGGACCGGCCCGGCTGGCCGTGGCGGGGGCGGCTCTGGTCGCACCTGATCAGCGACGTCTCCCACGCCGAGCTGCACGCCTTCGCCGAGATGCTCGGGGTGCCGCGGCGGGGCTTCGACCGGGACCACTACGACATCCCGGCCGATCGGTTCGCCGCGGCGGTCTGGCTCGGTGCCCGGGTGGTGCCCAGCCGCGACCTGGTCCGCCTCCTCCGCGACTCCGGCCTCCGCCGCCCCAAACACCTCTCCCGCCCCTGACCACACCTTGGGTCCGGCGGAAGAGGTGAAATCGCGGCGCACAGCCGGGCCGGATCGCTGGGCACGGGCGGGACGAGATCGCGGCACAGCTGGGGGCCGAGATCGCTGGGCACGGGCGCGGCGAGGGCCGGCGGGGGCGGATCAGGAAAGGGTGGTGAGTTCGCGGGTGAGGTTGGCGCGGGCGGGTGCCTCCCAGCGGGCGGCGAGCGGGGGGAGGCGGTAGAGCGCGGGCAGGGCGAGCAGGGCGTGGAGCACCCGGGCGCGGCCGGCGCGGAACGCCGGATCGGGTACGTGCGCGTACTCGCGGCGGATGGCGGTCGCGTAGCGGTCGTACGCCGGCGGCGGCGCGGCCAGGACGGCGAGGTCGGCGTCGCAGAGCAGCGCGCCGTCGGGGTCGGCCGGGTCGGCGGCGTGCCCGGCGGTGAGCAGCACCAGCCGGCGCACCTCGGCCACCGCCCCGGCCGGCAGCCCCAGCCGGGTGAGCAGCGTTTCCGCCAGCGCCGCGCTGTCCCGCTCGTTGGCGTCGCCCTCGGCCCGCGGATCGTAGACGGCGTCGTGGCACCAGGCGGCGAGGCGGACCAGGTCGGGCCGGTCGGCCCACCCGGCGTACGCGTCGACGACGTCCAGCACGGCGGTCAGGTGCGCCACCGTGTGGTAGTGCCGGTGCGGCTCCCGCCAGCGGGCCAGCAGGCCCGCCCCGGCATCGGTCACCGCCGCCGGGCCCGCCGCGCCGGCTTTCCGCGCGGCAGCCCGCCACCGGTCGAGAAGCACCACCACCCGGCCGAGTCTGCCGTACCGCACCAACGGGCAGGATTCACCTGAGGCGGTGCGGGTAGTCCCCGCCATGGCCGTGGCCCGGGAGCTTCGATCCTCGTTGGTGCGCCGCGTCCTCCGCCGGGGCGGCGGTGCGCCGGACATCGACGGCGCACGGATCGCCGAGGCGATGGAGCAGCTCCGACACCGGAGCAGGGCCACCCTGCACGATCGGCTGCACCGGGTACGGATGGCGCTGGGCCTGGCCCTGCAGGCCGGGTTGGCGGCCGGGCTGTCCTGGCTGGCGGCGCACGAACTGCTGGGCAATCCGCAACCGGTCTTCGCCCCGATCTCGGCCGTCGGCACGCTCGCCGTCTCGGTCGGCCAGCGGTTCCGCCGGACGATCGAGCTGATCATCGGGGTGGCGATCGGCGTCGCCCTCGGCGATCTTCTCATCTACCTGCTCGGCACCGGTGCCTGGCAGCTCGGGCTGGTGGTCACCACCGCGATCGTGCTGACCATCTTCGCCGGGGCCAGTGTTGCCATCGTGATCCAGGCGGCGGCGACCGCGGTGCTGATCGTCACGCTGAGCCCGACCACGCAGAACCTGGAGATTCCCCGGTTCGTCGACGCGCTGATCGGCGGCGGGATCGCCCTGCTGGTCACCGCGCTCCTGCTGCCGCTCAACCCGCTGCGGGTGATCAACCAGGCCGCCCGCCCGGCGCTGGACCTGCTCGCCGCCCAGCTCGACATGACCGCCGAGGGGCTGCGCAGGCGGGACCGGGACGGCGTGCAGCAGGCGCTGGAGCGGCTCCGCAACAACAAGGAGGAACTGGCCAACTTCTCCGAGGCGATCGAGGGGGCGAAGGAGACCGCCACGCTCTCGCCGGCGCGCTGGCACCGTCGCGACGAGCTGACCCACTACGCGGAGGCGGCCGACCCGATCGACCGGGCGATGCGCAACAGCGGCACCCTGATCCGGCGCGCGGTCACGCTGATCGAGGACGATGAGCCGATCCCGGAGCCGATGCCCGACGCGGTCGGCCACCTCGCCGAGTCGGTCCGCCTGCTCAAGCACGAGTTCGCCGTCGGCGAGGAGCCGGAGAAGGCCCGGGAGCGGTCCCTGCGCGCGGTCAGCGAGGCCGGCCGGGCGTACGGCGAGGGGGTGGGCTTCTCCGGGAGCGTGGTGATCGCCCAGGTGCGGACCACGGCCAGCGACCTGATGGTGGCCTCCGGTATCAGCCAGGACGAGGCGAACCGCTGGGTTCGGCAGGCCTTCGGCGAGCAGGACCGGCCGAGCGGGCCGGCCGAGCCGGAGCCGGCCCCGAAGCCGCCGACCGCGCCACCGGTCGGCTGAGCCGCCCGCCGCCCGATCCCGGCCGTCGGGGCCGTCCGTGCCGGCCGTCCGACAGACCGATCGGCGTCGTACGGGTCGGCGGCACCCCGTCAGCCCAGCTCCGCGAGGGCGGTGAGGAGCCGGTCCACGTGCCCGGTGGTGCTGCCCAGGCCGATGCTCGCCCGCAGCGCGGTCGGCGGCAGATCGCGGCGTCCGCTGCGGGCGGCCGCCTCGCCCAGCAGGCGGCGGGCCAGCGGGTGGGCGCAGAAGAGACCGTCGCGCACCCCGATGTCGTGCCTGCCCGCCAGCTCCGCCGCCACCTCGGCCGAGTCCCGACCGGCGACCACGAACGACACGATCCCCACCCGCGGCGCGTCCGGGCCGAAGGTGCGCAGCTCCACCACGTGCGGCAGGGCCGCGACGCCCTCCCGCAGCCGGGTCAGCAGCGCCTGCTCGGCCCGGTGCAGCGCGGTGCGGTCGGCGGAGGTGAACGCGGCGCAGACCGCCGCCAGGGCGACCGCGCCGAGCAGGTTCGGGGTGCCCGCCTCGTGCCGGGCCGGGCCGGTCGTCCACCGCACGTCGTGCGTGGCCGGCCCGACGTGGCTGGTGGCACCCCCGCCGGCCAGGTACGGCGGTGCCGCATCCAGCCAGTCCGCCCGGCCGACGAGGACCCCGGCGCCGAACGGGGCGTACAGCTTGTGGCCGGAGACCGCGAGATAGTCGACGTCGAGGGCGGTCACGTCCACCGGGGCGTGCGGTGCGAGCTGGGCGGCGTCCACCGCGATCCGGGCCCGGTGCCGCCGGGCCACCCGGGCCAGCTCGGCCACCGGCCAGCGCTCACCGGTGACGTTGCTCGCCCCGGTCACCGCGACCAGCACGGGCAGGTCGGGGCCGGCCGCGTGCGGGCTGTGCACCCGGCGCAGCTCGCCGAGGGCGGCGTCCAGGGCGCGGACCGCCGCGCCGGGGGAGTCCGGCACCGGCAGCCGGACCGAGCCGCGCGGCCACGGCAGCAGGTTGGCGTGGTGTTCGCCGCCGAAGGCCACCACGGTGGTGCCGGCCGGCAGCGCCCGGGCCAGCAGGTTCAGTGCGTCCGTGGTGTTGCGGGTGAAGACCACGTGGTCGTCGGCGCGGGCGCCGAAGAAGTCGCCGACCGTCTGCCGGGCCCGTTCGTAGGCGAGCGTGCAGCGCCGCGAGAGCGCCCCGGCGCCGCGGTGCACGCTCGCGTACCACGGCAGCAGCTCGGCCACCGCGTCGGCCGCGGCCCGCGCGCACGGCGCGGTGGCGGCGTAGTCCAGGTTGATCTGGCCCGGCACGCCGAGCACGTCGAGCGGGCGCGCGGCCCGCGTCGGGTGCGGCGCCGGCGGGGGTACGAGGGTGAGGGTCATGGCCGACCTCCGGGTCCAGGGACCCCGGGTGGGCACACACGGGCGG
>NZ_POUB01000116.1 GCF_003236335.1 Micromonospora deserti | reverse complement strand
CGCCCATCCCGACCCCGGTCCCCGGCGGCGGTTCATCCGGTCGCCCACCCGGCTACGGCGGCGTCGACCCGGGCGACGGCACATGGCTGGTGGACTGCCGGACGCAGGGCTCGGTGAACACGTGCCGGTATACGCCAGCGGACAGGTACGACTCCTACTCCGGCTACGACCTGCAGTGCGCGGGGTTCGGCAGGTGCGGCGGGGATCCGTCCGACTACCTGTGGGAAATCCATAGCGCCGAGGTCTACGAACGCGACGAGTGGGAGTACGACAGATGCCAGCCGTGGAACCCGTGTAACACCAAGCCCGGGCAGGTCGAGGGCTACGTCCCGCCCGGCCTCTACGGCAACAAGGGGACCAAGAAGTCCAGCAATGTAACCAAGTCCGCCACGAAGGTGAAGACCTCCAAGTCATCGACCAAGACCGCTAAAAAGAAGAAGAAGTAAGGGCGAACGCGGTGATGCCTCCGACCGGCCGTGCCGCCATCATGGTGGCGATCCTTCTGCTGAGCTATCTGACCGGCGCGGCCTCGGTCTCGGCCGCCGCCCCGGTGCCGGCCTCGCCGGCACCGGGGTCGTCACCATCAGCTTCGAACGCGGCCGACGCGTCGGCGCAGGCACGGCGGACCGGCCGCCCGGTCGAGGTCGACACCCTGGGCACGGCGGACACGAAGGTGGTCGCCAACCCGGGCGGCACCTTCAGCGCCACCATGTACAACCAGCCCATCCGGGCGAAGACCGCGAATGGGTGGGTGCCCATCGACACCACCCTGGTCGCCCACCCGGACGGCACGGTCACGCCCAAGGTCGCGGCGGTTCCGGTGCGGTTCTCCGGCGGCGGTTCGGTGCCGCTGGCCCGCGCCGAGGGCGACGAGGGCGAATTCGGACTCGACTGGGCGGGCCGGCTGCCCAAACCCCGGCTCGCCGGCGCCACCGCCACGTACCCGGACATCCTGCCCGGGGTGGACCTGAAGTTGACCGCGACCGCCACCGGATTCGCCGAGTCGCTGGTGGTCCGCGACGCCGCCGCTGCCCGCAACCCCAAGCTGCGCACCATCCGGTTCGGTCTGCGCACCGCCGGCAAGGCCACCGCCCGCACGACGCGCGGACCGGCCAAACCCACCGACCAGAAGGGTGGGAAGGCGTTCGCCGGTACCGCACCCGTGGACTGGCAGGTCTCCGGCGACACCCTGACCGCGCGGCCCGACACGGCAGCGCTGGCCGATCCGGACACCGCCTACCCGCTCACCATGGACGGCCCCAGCTGGGGGCAGAAGCTGCACTGGATGCTGCTGTCGCACGACCCGACCACCGGCGCCAAGGCGGCGTACTGGGACTCCTCCCACATCGCCCGGATCGGCCGGGTCCGCGGCGACAACACCCGGTGGCGCTCGTACTTTGAGATGGACACGGCCGCAATCGCCGGCAAGCGCATCATCTCGGCGGAGCTGCGGATCTACGAGTGGTGGGCCGAGTCCTGCGCCCCGCAGCCGGTGGAGCTGTGGCATATCGGCTCGATCAGTCCGACGACCACCTGGGGCGACGCGACCCCCTTCCACCGGAAGGCCGCCGAGATCGCCAGCGCCAAGGGATTCGACGAGACGTGCTCGCACGGCCAGATCGGGTTCGATGTCAAGGACCTGATGGTAGAGGCCGCGAACGGCCGATGGTCGAGCACCACGGTGGCGTTGAAGGCGCGCGAGGACGACAACTCGTACGGCGCCAAGGAGTTCCTCTACCGCCCGGTGCCCGAGCTCGGCCTGCGGGAGGACGTGCCCGTGCTGGCCATTACCGCCGAGTACAACACCATCCCGAACCGGGCCGCCGACCTCAAGGTCAACGGGGCGGCGTGCACCGACGCCGGCCTGGTGGTGAACACGGCCACACCGGCCCTCAGCGCCGCGATCAGCGACCCTGACCCGCAGAACCTCCGCGGCGTGTTCCGGTGGTGGGAGGACACCGGCGGCTCGCCCAGCGAGGTAGCCAGCGCGGCCACCACGCTCGGCGGTCCGGGCACCGTCAGCGTGACGGTGCCGGAAGATCGGCCGCTGCGCGACGGCGTCAGCTACGTCTTCGGTGTGACCGCCGAGGACGAGCGGGGAGACGCCAGTGACGGCCGGCCGTGGTGCCGGCTCACTGTGGACACCAGCAAGCCGGTGGCAGCGCCCACGGTCTCCTCGACGGAGTTCCCGCCGTCCCCGGCCACCGGACCACCGCTGTACACCGCCGGACGGTTCACCTTCGACGCTGGCGGCGATCCCGATGTGATCGGGTTCAAGTACGGGATCGGCAAGTCCCCGTCCGCCAGCACCTACGTGGCGGCGGACGCCCCCGGGGGTACGGCCACCGTCGCCTACACCGCCGACACGGTGTCGACGACCTTCACCCCCGTGTCGGTGGTGACGATGGGAGTCGACCGGGCCGGAAATGAGGGTCCGAAAGCCGAATACCGGTTCAAGATCTCGCCGGCCGTCACCTCGACCACCGTGTACGGGTACTGGAAGGCGGACTCCGTCGCCGGCGGCAAGCTGGCGGACGACAAGGCGAAGTACGACGCCGTGATCTCCGGCACGATGGCCACCACCCGGGACTGGCGGGGCAACACCAACAAGGCGGTGCGCCTGGACGGACTCGCCGCCTACGCCGCGACGAGCATCCCCCTGGCACCCAAAACGGAACAGGACACGTTCGGCAGCTTCACGGTCATGGCCTGGGCGAAACTGGACAAGGGCGGCGACCACGCCACGGTGCTGAGCCAGGACGGCGCGGCCGACAGCGGGTTCGCCCTCAAATACGTCGACTTTCCCCGGGCGTGGCGGTTCTCGGTGGAGGGGGTCGCACACGCGGACTCCCTCGTCGTACCCCAGGTCGGGGTGTGGACCCACCTGGCCGGCGTCTACGACCACCCGGCCGGCAAGCTCTTCCTGTATGTCAACGGGCGGCTGGCCGGCGAGGCGAACCACACCAGCACCTGGTACGCGGCCGGGCCCACGGTGCTGGGCCGGGCCCAGTCCGGCGGCGGACACGGCGAGTTCTGGCCCGGGGACCTGGACGAGATGCAGATCTACCCGTGGGCCGCGTCGGCGTTCGAGGTGCGGCACCGGATGGCCGGGCCGGCGTTGGGGCCCAACGCGACCTGGGCGCTGGACGAGGGCAGCGGCCAGACCAGCGCCGACCTGACGTCCAACGGCCATACCCTCGTGCTGTCCGCCACGGGGAGTTCCTGGGCCAGCCGCGGCCGGACCGGCACCGGTAGCGCGCTGCGGCTGGACGGCGCGAACGGGCACGCGTACACCGGGGGACCGGTGGCCGCCAGGAGCCCCGAGGGTACGTTCGACAGCTTCACCGTGATGGCCTGGGTGAAGCTGAACAATCCGGACAGCTGGGTCAGTGCGGTGAGCCAGGACGGCCAGCGCGACAGCGGGTTCAGCCTCGGCTTCTCCTCGTACCCTCGCGGTTGGAGCTTCGCCATGAGCTCCACGGACGCGGACGGCAGCGGTGGGGACTACCTGGTCGCGGAGCCGCCCCCGCAGTTGGGCGTGTGGACGCATCTGGCTGGCGTCTACGATCACGCCGCTGGCACCATCAGCCTCTACGTCAACGGCCGGTTGGCCAAGAGCATGACCCGCCCGAGCACCTGGTACGCCGCCGGCGGGCTGCAGGTGGGGCGGGCCAAGCACGACGGCTGGCTGGTGGACCACTGGCCGGGCGAGATCGACGACGTCCAGGTGGTCGCCGGGGCCAGGTCCGCCACGGAGATCGTCACCGCCATGGCCGGCCCGAGCTTCGCGGCCGGCGCACGCTGGGCGCTGGATGACAGCGGGGCCGACGCGACGGGCAATGGTCACATGCTCGCCCTGTGGAAGGGGGCGTCGTGGACGACCGGCAAGAACGGCAGCGGCCTGCGGTTGGACGGGGTGGATGGGTACGCCTACACCGCCGTTCCGGTCGTGCGCCCCGATGACAGCTTCACCGTGGCCAGCTGGGTGAAGCTGGACGCCCTGGACCGGCACCAGACCGTGGTCAGCCAGGAAGGGGCGCTTCACAGCGGATTCCGGCTGCACTACGACAACGACGCCAAGGCGTGGGCGTTCCTCATCGGCGGGACCACCCGTGACGGCGGGACGGTCCCGGACGGCGTCGTCCGCGGCACGAGTGCGCCCCGCGCCGGCGAGTGGACGCACCTGGCCGGTGTGTACGACCACGGCGCGAGACAGATGCGCCTGTTCGTCAACGGCCGGCTGCAGGCCAGCGCGGCGTACACCAGCGTCGCCAAGGCCGAGCAGATCCTGACGATCGGCCGGGGCCGCAGCGGCGGCTGGTGGGTCGACTACCTGGCCGGCTCGGTCGACGATGTGGAACTGCGCCCTGGGGTGACCTCACCGACGGGCATCCACAGAATGAGCGGACTGGACAACCCCGGCAGCACGCAGCGCAATCCTACGAAGATCGAAGATTTGTCCATCGCGGAGAGCCCGCTGGCCGTCGCTGGAGTCACCGCCGACATGGTCAGTACCCTCCAGGTGGAGGTAAGAATCACCCACGGCTACCGCGGCGACCTGGTGCTGCGCCTGATCGCGCCGGACAACACGGACTACCTGCTCGAGGACCTGACCGGCAGCGGCGATGTGGACAACTTCACGAAGTCCTACTGGCTCAACGCCTCCGGCCGGATCGTCAACGGCACCTGGAAGCTGCGCGTCGAGGACCGGGCTCTCGGCGACACCGGCACCATCGAGGAATGGAGCATCTTCGCGCCGGTGCGGGACGACTCCGGCCCCGCGGTGCCCTGGCCGAAGATCACCGGTACTGGTTTCACGGTGGCCAACAACGCCACCACCGAGCGGTCCGTGACCGTCTCCGGCATCCCCGGCAACGCCCCCCGGAACCTGCACGTAGCGATCGACAAGACGACAAGCTCGGCCCGCGACCTGCGGCTCGTCCTGGTCGCGCCGGACAAGCGCGAGTACGTGGTGCACGACGGGTCCCAGCCGGCGCCGCCGCCGACGACCGACGCGTGCGGGCGCGAGCAGGACACCTACGACCTCAAGAAGAGTTACTTCGTCAACGCCGCCACCTCGCCCGCCAACGGGGTATGGACGCTGCGGATCATCCACACCAGCACCAGCGGTGCGCCGACCATCAAGGGGTGGAGCCTGTCCTCGGCCATCAACCTCGAGGCCTCGCCTACCGCGCCCAACACCAAGTTCGCCAACCCCACCGACGTGGTTATCGACGACTACCACACCACCGGCTACGTGGAGGCGTGCGGCGTGCCCGGCACCGCCGCTAACGACCTGCGCGTGGCCGTGGACATCCGGCACCCGAACCGGGGCGACCTGAAGCTGGAGCTGCTGGGCCCGGACGGGGGCGCCACCTACCTGCTGGAGGACATCCCCGACACCGACAGCGGCGAGGACGTACGCAAGACCTACACCGTCTCCGGCGTGGCGCAGCTGCCCAACGGGTTGTGGACCCTCAAGGTCTACGACGTACGCAGCGACTGGGCGGGACTCATCAACGAGTGGAGCATCCAGATCCTGCCCAGCGCGCAGGCGACACTACCGGCCGGGTGGAAGGCGGAGAACAGCACCGACGTGCCGATCGCCGATGACGGCTGGACGGAGTCGCCCATCACCGTGTCCGGCCTGACCGGGATGGGCCCCAAAGACTGGCGGGTGACGGTCGACATCAAGCACACGTACCGCGGCGACCTCGCGCTGTACCTGCAGGCGCCGGACGGCACCGGCTACCTCCTGGAGGATCTGACCGGCACCGGAGACGTGGACGACCTCACCAAGATTTACACGTTCAACGGCAGCGCGGAGATCGCGAACGGGGTGTGGAAGCTGCGGGTCCTGGACGCGGTCTGGGGCGACACCGGAGTTATCGACTCGTGGAGCCTGTCCACCTCGGACTTCCCGCCGGTCCGCACCACCATCCGGGTGCCGGTGCCCGACGTGGCCGCCGCCGAGAGCCCGCTGACCGTGTCCGGGGTATCCGGCAACGCGCCCAACGGCATGCAGGTCCAGGTGGCGATAGTCCACCCCAAGCCGGAACAACTCGTGATCTCCGTGGTGGCGCCGGACGGCACGGCGTTCCCGTTGCACAACAAGAAGCCGGCGCTGCCCACCACATTCCTGGTCGACGCCACGGCCGCGGCGGCCAGCGGCACCTGGAAGCTGCGCGTGGAAGACACCGTCGGCGGCGATACCGGCACCATCGAGTCCTGGGGCCTGCTGCTGGCGCCGGCGGTGGCCTGGCCCGAGCAGCGCGGCGGGTCGCTCACCGTGGACAGACCCGAGTTCGGCGCGACGGGCAGCACCTACAAGCGAGTGGGCGGCGTGCCGGGGAACGCGCCGGCGGACCTGCGGCTGACGGTGAACACGTCGTACTACTGGGTGCGGGAACTGAAGATCTCGTTGGTGGCGCCGGACGGCACCTCGTACGTGGTGCATGACGGGGCGGCCACGATGCCCGGCACGTTCACCGTGGACGCCTCCACGGAAGTGGCCAACGGGCAGTGGAAGCTCATGGTGCAGCGCAACAGCAGCAGCGGCACGGTGCAGATCACCTCGTGGAGCCTGTGGTCGCCGGTGAACCACCAGGCCACCCCGGCCGGGACGGTGACCAAGTTCGCCAACGGTAACGACGTGTCGATCCCCGACGACGGATACTCGCGGACCGACAGCGCCGCGTTCGTGTCCGGGATCCCCGGCACGGCCGCCAACGACCTGCGCGTCACGGTCGACATCAAGCACCCCAACCGCGGCGACCTGAAGCTGTCGCTGGAGGCCCCGAACGACGCGGCGACGTACCCGCTGGAGGACTTCCCGGACACCGACACCGGCGACGACGTTTTCAAGACGTACACCGTGCCCGGCGTCGCGCAGATCGCCAACGGGCACTGGTATCTCGTGGTGACCGACATCAAGACCGGCAACGCCGGCAGCATCGACGGCTGGAGCATCCAGCTGCTGCCCAGCCCTCAGGTGACACTGCCGGACGGATGGAAGCTGGAGAACGGCACGGACACCACGATCCCCGACCGCGCGATGGTGGAGTCGCCGATCAGCGTCTCCGGGATGACCGGGATGGCACCGAGGGACTGGCAGGTGTCGGTGGCGTTGCGGCACACGTACCTCAGCGACCTGAAACTGGAGTTGGTCGCGACGGACGGCACCGCCTACCTGCTGGAAGACTTCACCGGCGCCGGTGACCTGGACGACCTGACCAAGACGTACACCTTCAACGGGTCGGCCGAGATCGCCAACGGGGTCTGGAAACTACGGGTCCACGACGGGGTGTGGGGCGACATCGGCCACATCGACTCGTGGAGCCTGGCCGCCGCGCCCGCCGGCACACCCACCCCACCCGTGGCCTGGCCCCGGTTCCCGGGCAACGGGCTCACAGTGGACGGTGTCCAGCACGGCGTGACCGGTGCGTCGTACGTCGCCGTGACCGGAGTGTCCGGGAACGCGCCGGCGGACCTGCGGTTGACGGTCAACACCTCGTACTACTGGCTGCGGGAGCTGAAGATCGCGCTGGTGGCGCCGGACGGCACCTCGTACGTGGTGCATGACGGGGCGAGCACAATGCCCAACACGTTCACCGTGGACGCCTCGGCTGAGGTGGCCAACGGGTCGTGGAAGTTGTGGATGCAACGCAACAGCACCAGCGGCACGGTGCAGATCAGCTCGTGGAGCCTGTGGTCACCGGTGAACCACCAGGCCACCCCGGCCGGGACGGTGACCAAGTTCGTCAACGGCGAGCGTCTGCCGATCCCCGACGACGGATACTCCCGGGGCGACAGCTTCGAGCAGGTCACCGGCATGCCCGGCAACGCGCCAGCGGACCTACGCATCACCGTGGACATCACCCACCCCAACCGCGGCGACCTGATCCTGCGCCTGGTGGCGCCCGACGGCACCGCATACCTGCTGGAGGACATTCCCGACACCGACAACGGCGACAACGTGTACGCCAACTACCGGGTCAACGCGTCAGCCGAGACAGCCAACGGTACGTGGCGGCTACGGGTGGACGACACAGTCGCTGGCAACGCCGGCACGCTCAACGGGTGGAGCCTGGGCTTCGGCACCTCACTGGCGGTCGCGCCCGGCACCAGGTTCGAGAACCTTGACGACGCCCCCATCGAGGACACAGGCACGGGCGAGTCCACCATCTCGATCGCGGGCGTCACCGGCTCCGCGCCAGCCGGCCTGCGGGTCGGGGTGACCATCCGGCACCCGCAGCGCAGCGACCTGATCCTGCATCTGCTCGCGCCGGACGGTACGGCGTACCCGCTGGAGGACCTCACCGGCTCCGACCCCGCCGACGACGTGGTGAAGGAGTACGCCGTCAACGCCGCGGCCGAGCTCGCCAACGGCACCTGGCGGCTGCGGGTGGGCGACACCGCGGTCGGCGACACCGGGGTGATCGACGCGTGGAGCCTCACCTTCCCGGCACCCACCAAGTACCACCACACCGGCCAGGTGGCCATCCCGGACAACGGAGCGGCGGCGGCCTGCACGATCCCGGTCGCCGGCCGGGCGGGTAACGCACCGGCGAACCTGCGCGTCGTGGTGGACATCAGGCATCCCAACCGGGGAGACCTGGTGCTGCACCTGCTGGCGCCGGACGGCACGGCGTACCTGCTGGAGGACCTCCCGGACGGCGACACCGGAGACAACGTGCGTAAGACCTACTGGGTGGACGCATCGGCCGAGGCCGCCAACGGTGCTTGGGTCCTCCAAGCCCGGGACACCGCGACCGGCAACAGCGGCGTCATCGACGCCTGGAGCCTGCGGTTTGGCGTGGCTTAGCCACTGAGGCTCCGTTGCGTGAGCGTAGGCGCCAAACCCCGCGAGGAACTCCTTGGTTTCGGCGTAGGGCCCGTCGGAGACCACCAGGGCACCGTCGCGGACATTAACGGTTTGAGCGAGTGCCGGCTCGGACAGCCCGAACGCCGAGACCAGTTCACCGGTGGCCGCCAGTTCCTTCTGTAGCGCCTGCATCGCCGCAAAGTGGGCAGCGATCTCGTCCTGTGACATCGGGTTCGGGCCGGTGCCGGCCAGGGCTTCCCAGGACGACGAGTCGCCGTAGGTCATCACCATGTACTTCACCGCTACCTCCCGCGACCTGCCTGGATCGGACCTTGATACCAGGCGAGACCGGGCATCTGGTCCGGCAAAAGATCTTCAAAACTCATTCGGCCGGCATGTCGAGAGCCGGCGCGCGGCTCCGACGTCTCAAGCACAAGAGAACGACGATCCGACCAAGGAGAGAGCCATGACCACCAACGTCACCACCCGCCCGACCACCGGCTCTACCACATTGCACCACGTCGCGTTGCGCCGTTGCGGCCTGATCGCCCGCTGGGCACTGCAGGTGGTGCTCGCCGCGCAGTTCGCCTCGGGCGGGGTGCTCAAGCTCACCGGTGACGCGCAGATGGTCGACCTGTTCGCCGAAATCGGCGTGGGACAGTGGCTGCGCTACCTGGTCGGCGTGTGTGAGCTGGCCGGCGCCGCTGGTCTGCTGATCCCGCGCCTGGCGGCGCTGGGCGCGCTCGGCCTGACCGGGCTGATGGCCGGGGCCGTGGTCACCAACGTGCTGATCGGCGCCAACCCGGCGCTACCGGCCGCCTTCCTGCTGGCCGCCGGCGTTGTCGTGTACGGCCGTCGCGCTCACCTGCGCCGCTTGGTCCCGGCCCGCTGAACCCCTTGTCCTGCCTCCAGTCCACCCAGCGCAGCCCGTCTGAAGGAGTCCTGCCATGACCGACGAGATCATCGACAACCAGCTCACAAGCAACGTCCCCCACGCAGCCCTGAGAAGCCTCGACGTGCTGGTCGGCACCTGGCAGATATTCGGGCCTACGCACAGCGGCACCGTCACCTACGAGTGGATGCCCGGCGGTCACTTCCTGGTCCAGCATGTCAATCTGATCCAGGACGACCATTGCACCACCGGCGTCGAGTACATCGGATACGACGCGGACACCGACACGCTGAAGTCGCACTTCTTCGGAAGCACAGGCGACATCTTGGAGTACGTGTACGAACTGGCCGACCGCAACCTGACCATCTGGTTCGGCCAGCCGGGTTCACCGGCGAAATACACCGGGACCTTCGACGCGCAGGCCACCAGCGCCACCGGCGCGTGGACCTGGCCCGGCGGCGGCTACACCTCCATCATGACCCGCGTCCGCCCCTGAAGCACGCGTCTACCAGGTGCGAGCAGCAGTACTCGCCAATGCCGTGCGGCTCACACTCCAACGGGTGTGAGCCGCACGGCGCCGGGCGGGGCTCGCCGGGCAGCAAGCTGCCTGTGATCCGCGACGCCCCGAAGTGCAACTGATGGTTGCGCTAGGCCGGAGCTTTCGAGTAGCGTCATGCGCAACCAAACGTTGCAGGAGGATGTCATGGAGTTCGGAACCATCGAGCGTGAGATCTACGTCGAGGCGTCGCCCGAGATCGTCTTCGAGGTGGTGAGCAGTCCCGACCACCTCAAGCAGTGGTGGCCGGACGACGCCCGGTACGACCCGACGCCCGGGTCGGTGGGGGAGATCGTCTTCGGCGACCGCGCCGCCGGCGGGGCAGTGGTGCCGTTCACCGTCATCGACGCGCGACCGCCGCGGACGTTCTCGTTCCGGTGGACACACCCGGCCGGCGAGGTCGCGGCGGAGGGCAACTCGCTGCTGGTCACCTTCGAGCTGACCCCGTCCGGCGGCGGGACGCTGCTCAAGATGACCGAGACCGGCTTCCGCGAGATGAGCTGGGAGGTCGCCGTTCTGGAGCAGCAGTACCAGGAGCACGTCACCGGCTGGGACTTCTACCTGCCGCGGCTGGCGCCGTACGTCGCGACGCTGAAGGTGCGGCCATGAGCACCGCGGTGGTCGAGAAGGTCGACGACGACCTCTGGTCCGCGATCGGGGACCCGACCCGGCGCCGGATGCTCGACCTGCTGCTCATCGAGGGCGACGGCACCGCGACCACACTGAGTCAGCAGATGCCGGTCACCCGTCAGGCGGTGGCCAAGCACCTCGGCGTCCTCGACCGGGTCGGCCTGGTCCGGGCGACGCCGGCGGGTCGGGAGAAACGGTACCGGGTGGACGACGCCCAGCTCGCCCGCGCGGTGGCCCAGCTGTCGTCGGTCGGCTCGGCGTGGGACGCCCGGCTGCGGCGGATCAAGCGGATCGCCGAGGCGATCCAGCACACCCAACAGGACTGACAACGAGACTGACGAGGTCAAGGAGAGTCGAGATGGTGGACATTCTGCACAGGGTCGGGGTCAAGACCCTGACGCCGGAGAAGGTGTACGACGCGCTGACGACCGTCGAGGGCCTCGCCGGCTGGTGGACCGACGACACGAAGGGCAGCGGCGACGTCGGCGGCATCCTCGAGTTCCGGTTCCCGGTCGGTGGCTTCGACATGGAGGTCGTCGAGCTACGGCCGTCCGAGCGGGTGGCGTGGCGGGTGGTCGACGGCCCCGAGGAGTGGGTCGGGACGACGATCGACTGGGACCTGCGCCAGGACGGCGACTACACGATCGTGCTGTTCAAGCACCAGGGCTGGAAGGAGCCGGTGGAGTTCATGCACCACTGCAGCACCAAGTGGGGCTCGTTCCTGATGAGCCTGAAGTCGCTGGTGGAGACCGGCGAGGGCGCACCGGCGCCGCGGGACGTGCAGATCAGCGACTGGCACTGAGCCGGATCAGATCAACGTCGCGGGCGACACGTAGGTGCGGCCTGGCTTTGCATCGCCTCTGACCTCCGGTGATGCGGGTTCCCACATTCGGTCTTCGACGGATGCCTGGGGGACCTGGTTTCCGGGCGTCGCCCGGTCAGCGCCCGAGAGCTTTTAGGGCTTCGCGGGCCTGTCCGAGTGGGTTGGGGCCCAGTGGACGTAGGACGATCGTCGTGGCGCCGGCGTCGTGCAGCGCGTCGATGCGCTGGGGGATGGTGGTGGCGGGGCCGATCAGGGTGAAGAGTTCTTCTGGTGGCAGGCCGAGCCAGGCTGCCTGTCCTGCGAGCGTTTCGCCGGTCGTCTCGGCGGCACGCCGGACGTCGTCATCGATGTGCAGGAACGCGAAGACGATCAGCTCGTGAGACGCGAGGTCACTGGTCATGCGGCCGCGGCCGATGTGGGTCAGGGCGGCAGCCACCTGCGCGGGACCGTTGCCCTCAGCGATGATGGTGCCGTCAGCGACGCGCCCGGACAGCTCGAGGGATCTCGGGCGGACCACGCCAGTCACGATGGGTGGGATCTGTGCAGGGGGGTGCACCAGCGACAGGCCGTCGATGGTCACTTCGCGTCCGCGCATCGAGACGGTTTCGCCGCGCAGCAGCGCACGCACCGCGAGGATGGTCTCCTCCAACATGGCGAGTTTGCCGGCGGGTTCAGCGCCGACCTTGCGCATCCATTCGGCGACGCCGTGGCCGACCCCGGTGATGAGACGGCCGGGGTACATCCGGGCGAGCGTAGCCAGTTCCATGGCAAGCAGGGCGGGGTTGCGTAGCGGTACGGGCGCGATGCCGATGCCGACGCGTAGGCGATCGGTGGCGGCGAGTGCGGCGGCCGCGCTGCTGACGGAACCGGCCCAGCCCAGGTCTTCGACCACCCACAGGTCGTCGGCGCCCGCGTCCTGCAGGCCTGCGGCGAATCCGGCAAGTTCCTCCGGTGCCCGGTCTCGGTCGAACAGAAAGCCGATGCGGGGCTGGCCGGTCTTTACGGTGCTGACGTTCGGGGGCATCGCGCGAGTCTAGTGGCGACCCGGCCGGCGGGTTCAAGGGCCTATCGAGATGCGTGACGTCGACCGGCTTGGTGGCCACCGGCCGGTAGACGGCGTCCAAGCGCGCCATCTCATGTTCGATGTCAACGAGATCCACGCGTCCTTTCGTAGCCGACCTGCGCAGGCCGCGCGGCTAGCAGAGCGTCATTCCACTCCCGCCGTCGAGCACGCGTCGACGGACGTATCCGGCGCCACACCAGGAACGCGGCGCCGAGGACGACGACGCCGATGACGGCGTTCACGATCATCGGCCAGGGGCCGCGCCGCGGGCGACCGGCGCTCCGGACGGTCAGCTCGGGCAGCAGACCGGTGGCGAGGTGCAGGTCGGAGATGTGGCAGCTCTGCATGCCCAGCTCGCAGGTACGACCGGTGTCGAAGCGGGACAGTGTCCGGCGGGTGCCGGCGCCGAGTTGCACCTCCGCCAGCGACGCGTGACCCGCGGTGTTGATGGTCGCGACGACCACACTGCCCGCCGAGCGCCAGCCGACCAGTCGCACGACATCCTGGACCGGCGCCGGTGGTGTGCTGGCGCCCGTGACGGGCACGAAGTCGACGCTGCCGACCTTCCACAGGAAGGTGCCGTGGCCGGTGTCGCCGCCGGTTGTGCCGTTGAATGGCCCCTCCGAGATCCACGGCACGGTGGCGAGGAACCCACCGTCCGGCGACCAGCCGACATTGGCGGCCAGCTCGCGCCCTTCCGCGATCTGGACGGTGCCGTACTCGCGGCCGTCGAGGTCGACGAGGTGGGCCTTCTGGCCGACCTGCACGGCAAGCCGGCGACTGTCTGGCGCGAACGCCGCCGTCCACGCCGGTTTGATCGCCGGCACCTCGGTGCTGCGTCCGGTGGACAGGTCGAGCAGCCGCAGCGTGCCGGTGCGGGCCACTTCGGAATCGACGACGTTGACGCTGCCGAAATCGCCGGAGCCGGTGAGGGGCGCGGCGCTGTACGCGACGTGGCGGCCGTCGGGAGACCAGGCCAGCAGCCGCACGCCAACCGGATCGCCGAGCGGGATCGATCGGCGCTTGCCGGTGGTCAGGTCGACGAGGATCAGCTCCCCGGTCGCGCCACGGTCGTCGCCGAGCAGCACACGGGTGCCGTCCGGGGCGAGCAGCGCCGACGGGCGGTTCCGTTCCTCCATGGCGTCGACGCGCCGGTACGTGTCCCCGTCGGCCCCGACGACCAGCGACTGGAACATGTTGAACGTCTCACCGTTGCCGTAGCCGTAGAGGGCGATCGCGCGGCCGGGCGGGGCCTTCGAGACGGAGCTGGTGAGCATCGAGTACCCGGCGAAGCGGTCGGGCAGGCTAGGCGTCGTGGGCGGGGCGGCTGTCTGGACGGGAAGCTGGACGCCCGGCACGACCAGGACAGCCAGCAGGAGCACGACGACCGCCCAGACCGTGGCGGCGCCGATCCGCTGGCGCCGAACCGAGCGGCGGCCCCGGGTGAGCACGGTGTCCAGGTAGCCGGGCGGCAACGGCGGCGGATCGTCCGGCAGGGTGGCAAACAGCTCTCTCACGGCGCGTCCGAACCTTCCGGCTCGTAGTTCGGCAGTAGGCGGCGCAGCGCCGCGATCGCATACGAGGTCTGGCTCTTGACGGTCCCGGTCGAGCAGCCCAGCGCCGCCGCGGTCTGCGCGACGTCGAGGTCCTCCCAGTACCGCAGGACCAGCACCGCGCGCTGCCCGCGGGACAGCTTCGTGAGCGCAGCCAGCAGGTCGACGCGGTGTTCGGCGCCGGCCAGCGGCACTGTCGAGGGTCCGATCACGTCGGCCACGGGCCGGACCCGGCGGGTCCAGGACAGCTTCCGCTCGGCCAGGTAGGCGTGGACCAGCATCGCCCGGACGTAGGCGTCGAGCGAGTCCGCTGCCGTCGCCTTCCGCCAATGCCGGTACAGCGCGACGAGGCACTCCTGCACCAGGTCGTCAGCGGCCGACCACTGCCCGCACAGTCGGTACGCCAGCCGTCGCAGCCACGGCATGCGTGCCTGCACGTACTCGACGTACTCTCGTTCACTCCGCAACCCAGCCTCCCAGCAACATTAGGGAGTGGCCCGAGACCCACTTCGGTTGTGGCCGGTGGTGATCGAAGTTGGGGGTTGCATCCAGGCCGATCCAGCGCCGTCCCTGCTGGTCCGGTTCTTCGGGCGGTGGTGGGACGGCGGCGTCAGTCGATCAGGTTGCGCACGGTGGCCGTCAGGCCGACGAGTCGCTCGTCGGCCTTCACGCGCTGCCACTCGATGGTGATGCGGAACCAGATGCTGTCCGGCGATCGACCTCGCCGGACCACAGGGCCGACATCGGTCGGCGGGGAGCGGTGGTGCTGCCGGTCCCGGTGGCCGTAAGCCGACTGTCCGGTCATTGACTCGCCCATCGTCGCCGTCGACGCCCCTCGGCCACCCTGATCGACGAACACCGGGGCCTGCCCGGGTCGGGAGATCGGAGATCCGATGAGAATCCACCGTCGACGGCGGTCGGCCGGCGTGCTGCTGGTCGCGGCCGCGGTCAGCGGCCTGGTCGCCGCCCTGCTGCCTGCCTCGCCCGCGCTCGCACTGCCTTCCGGCTCGGGCTGGTCGGCCTCGTGGAGCTACTACCACCCGACGGCCTACCAGTACGCCGGCACGCTGCCCGGCGTGCGGCTGACCGGCTACGCCACCGACAGTTCCGGCACCAGCGGCACGGTCGGCACCATCGAGGACACCGCCGACGACGCCCGGTGCGCGCGGGTGATGCTGTACGCCTACGGCGTCGGCTACATCGCCGACCGGACCACCTGCGGCAACGGCACCTCGCTGTCGTACACCACCGCCAGCTACAGCCAGGGGCTGTTGGTGATCGTCTACCGGATGATGCCGGGCACCAGCACCCACGACAAGGGCTTCTACCTGCACATCCCCGGCTCGGCCACCGACCCCCAGCTGCGGACGGTGGGCACCGGCGCCAGCTGGTCGTACTACACCTCGACCGCGTTCCAGTACACGGTGACGCGTCCCGGCGTGCGGTTGACCGGCTACGGCTCGCACCAGGCGGGCGACCGGCGTTCCTCGCTCAACACGGTGCAGAAGACCGCCGCCGCCGTTGGGTGCGCCACCGCCAAGGTCACCGGCGGGACGGCCACCAGCGGCGGCACCTGCGTCACCGGCGGCAGCGCGTCGTTCTCCCGGTTCGACCTGACCAACAACCTGGAGGCGTCCGCCTGCTACCAGCCGATCCCCGGCAGCCAGCGCTGCCTGGCGCTGAACATCCCCGAGCCCTGGTGAGCCGGCGCCAGGCAACCAGGTGACCGCGTCCGCTCCGGCCGGTGAGCCGGCACCGGCTCGCCGGCCGGGCGGCGGTGGCGCCTCAGGCCACCCTGGTCCGTACGCCGGTGGTCTCGCCGCGCTCCTGCTTGGCCGTGTACATCGCGGCGTCCGCCCGCTGGATCAACTGGTCGCCGTTGCCGGCGCGGTCGTCGTGGGCCACGCCGATGCTCGCTCCGATCATCACCGGCTCACCGTCCACCCGGAACGGCTCGCGGAAGGCCCTGTCGATACGCCGGCACAGCTGCGTGGCGTCGTCGCGCCCCGCGTCGACACAGAGGATGACGAACTCGTCGCCGCCGAAGCGGCTCACCACGTCGCCCACTCGGGCGCAGCCGCGCAGCCGCTCGGCCACCGCCACCAACAGTTGATCACCGCCGGGGTGGCCGTACCGGTCGTTCACGGCCTTGAACCCGTCCAGATCACAGAACAGCACCGCCACCGGGCGACCGCTCTCGAGCGCGGCGTCCAACCGGTTGACGAACTCGTGACGGTTCGGCAGGTTGGTGACCGGGTCGACGCTGGCGTGGTACCGCAGGACCCCGACCCGCTCCGACCACAGATGCCAGATCCGGAGCATGACCAACGGCGTCACCGCGGCCGTACTGACCGCGAGCAGCGCGGTGTCGATGTCCCGGCCGAGCAGCTCGCTGGCCCCGCCCGCGGCGGGCAGGACGCCCAGCGCCAGCCCGAGGAAGACGAGCCGCCCCTTGCTCAGATCGTCCTTCGGCGCCGGGCCGGGCCGCAGCAGACGCACGACCGAGCGGGCGAGTGCGCACAACCCGAGCGCCGTGTAACCGGCGAGATAGGCCATGTCCGGGTATGCCGGCCGATCAGCCGAACCGGGAACGACCACCAGCGCGACACTGACCACCCCGACCAGGGAGAACCCCATCGCGGCGAGGAGGAACCACAGCGCCGGAATGAACTCCCTGGCGGTGAGCAGCAACCGGGTCAGGCAACCGAAGACGCCGGTCAACATGAAGACCGTCACGCACGTCGCGAGCTGCGACATCTGCGGGGCGGCGGCGTCGCGCAGCTGCGGCAGGAGCAGGAAGTTCCAGATCAGGCCGCCGACCGCCATCGCCACGATCGTGCTGTCGATCATCCCTCCGACATCGTCGCGACCACGTCGGGCGACGATCGTGATCGCCGCGCAGAACATGAGCACCTGGGCCAGTGCCGCGAAGATCCCGGCGATCGTGCCGTCGCCACTCGGCAGCCCCATCGCGAAGACGTACCAGTACCAGGCCACGTTGCTGGCGTTGAAGCTGACCAACCCGGCGAGCAGGAACCAGGCCGGCCTGCGGCTACCCGCGGGCGTCCGGTTCAACCCGATCATCACCGCCGGCACCGTCGCGAACGACAGGACGAGGTAGTCGACCATCTTCTGCACGTCCGACAGGAATGGGTAGACCGCGATGCCGGCCGCGCAGAGCAGCAGATAGGGGAGGCTCAGACCGAGCCCGTCCGGCTCCGCGTGCAGGCCGCGATACCGGCCTGCCGGGCGCCCTTGCCAGTCAACCGCCTCGAACACGCTCACGGCACAATACGGTAGGGCCCAGATCGGCAGTGGCCAATACTGCGGGACGCCGCCCGGGCCGGCGGGCGCCGCCGAGGGCGGTGGCGGACCGGGTCGTCTGTGGATGGCCCCCCGGCGCTTGGCGGGAGTACGGTACCCGGAACGGGCGGCGGGAGCGGATCGTCGTCCGTGTGCCGGCCGGGCCCCCGGCCCGACACGGTGAGGACGACGTGACCGGTGTCACCGATGACAGCCGCCCCGGGCGGGACGCGCTGCCCGGCCGGGGTGAGGGAGTGATCCCCGTCGGCCTGTGTCCGGGCTGCGGCCGGTCGACGGCCGACGACGTCTGCCTGCACTGCGCGGCCGAGGACCACTTCCGCAGCGCCTCGCTGGTCCGCACGTTCGTCATCTTTCCCGACCGGTACGCAAGGGACACGCCGTTGGGGTCGTCGCCCGGCCCCGGACCGGGCGACCGGTCGACGTCGGAGGAGCATCCGCCGGCGCCGGTGCCGACCCGCACCCAGGCGCGAGCCGTCGGGCCTGCGGCAACCGGAGTGGACGCCGCGCCGGGACGGGTGCGAGCCGCCGCCCGTCGCCGCCCGCTCGATCCGAGCGGATGGGGGATCCTCCCGAACGTGGCGATCGCCGGTGGGGCGATCCTGCTCGCCACGGTGGTCGGGATCGTGGGCGCCGTGGTGAGCGGCCCGGGTGACGCGGGCGGCCCGGGTGTGGCGGCGAGCCCGGGCGGAGGGCAGCCGCCCGGCGGGCCCCGGCCGCCGGCCGGTGGGGGGAACGACCGGTCGGGGC
>NZ_POUB01000115.1 GCF_003236335.1 Micromonospora deserti | reverse complement strand
CAGCTCCCGCTCCCCGCCCCGGCCCGAGACAGGCGCGTCAATCATGCAGTTATGGCTCGCAAGGGCCATGAAACGGGTTCTTCCCCCACCACAACTGCATGATCGACCCTGCGTCCAACCGTCAGAGGTTGGCGATCGTCCGCAGGATCTCGGCGTAGAAGTTGCCGTCGATACTGCGGAAGAGGGCGAAGTCCTGCCCGGGGTCGCCGAAGAACGGGCGCAGCGTCCAGGCGAGCTGGGTGCCGACGAAGCCGAAGAGCAGGATCCAGATGTACAGCAGGGTCATGCTGGCCGGGCGCTGGCCGGGCTCGTCGCGACGCAGCGGCGGGTTGGCCGACGGCCGCTGCGGGTAGCCGGGCGGCAGCAGCCCGGGCGGGTACCCGCCGACACCCACCGGCTGCCCGCCGGTCGCGACGAGCGCGGGCTGCGGGACGAGCACCGGCTGCTGGTTGGGCACCGGGGTCGCGGCAGGCTGCGCCGGGCCGGACTGGCTGGTGGCGGGCGCGGCGGACACGGGGCCGCCCGGCGTGCTGCCGTTCGCGGTCACCGCCGCGCCGCTCGTGGCCGCCCCCGCCGGTACCGCCACCGGCTCAGCGACCGCAGAGGCCGGCTGCGCCGCGCCGGCCTGGACCGCCGTGGGCCCCGCCTGGGCGGGCATGGCCTGGGCCGGCACGGCACCGGCGCCCGCCGCCGCCTGGTCGGCAGCGGCCGGGGCGAGCAGCCCGTGGTCGTTGAGCACCTGCATGCCGCCGGTCAGGAAGCGCAGGCCAACCACCGCCGACAGCGTCAGGATCGCCACGTTGAGCAGCTTGAAGAAGCCGTAGTCGGGGGCGGTGATGAGGAAGAAGAGGCTGATCGGCGCGAAGGCCACCGCCAGCATCGCGGTGACCGTGATCGCCACCATCACCAGGGCCAGTGACTGGCGTACCGAGAGTCGGGCGCCGAAGACCAGGTTGAACAGGTAGAGCGTGGGCAGGCAGATGGCCAGCGTGATCAGGAAGAGCAGCGGCAGCTTCACCGCCGAGGTCAGGGCCATCAGCACGCCGTGGAACGCGCCCAGCACGGCGCCGTAGCAGGCCAGTGCGATGGCGGAGCTGGCCAGCATCCGGCCGGTCAGCGCGGTAAGGTCGCGCTCGGCCACGATCTGCTGCCAGATGCTCTGCCGGTCGCGCAGGATGCGCTCGATGACCAGCAGGCTCGGACGGTCACCCGACACGGGTGCACCCCTCTCGGTCGATGCCCTGTGGACGATGGCCCGCCGACGGTAGGGCACCGGCGACGGTCACCGCCACCCCACGTCGATCCGGTCGCCGCGTTCGTCGAAGAAATGCAGTGCGTCCATGCGTACCGAGACGGCGAGCGGGTGACCGGCGGAGACCGCGGGGTATGGCGCCAGCCGGACTCCCAGTTCCGCCGGGCGGCGGTGGTGGCGGCCGGGGTCGTTGAGCACGCTGGTCCGGCCGCCCGGGGTGGGGGCCGGTTCCTCCCCCTCCGAGGTACGGCCGGTGAACCGCTGCATGACCTGCCCGAACCGGCGCAGCCCGCGCTGGCCGGTGTCGGGATTGTCCGGCCGGACGCCCAACTCGTCGACCACGATCGCGGTGGCCCCGATGTCGAGGAAGGCCAGCGACTCGTGCCCGTGGTGCTCCAGGTAGCGGATGCGGCCGCGGAGCACGTCGCCGGGGCTGTCCGGGGCGACCGGGGTGAGCGCCTCGGCCCGCATGCCCACCACAATCCGCTCGCCGTGGTAGTGCGCGACCGCACGGCTGCGGATGTCGTCCCAGGGCAGGTAGAGCGCCTGCTCGCCGAGGGTGAGGGTGACGTACCGGTCGAGGTGGACGTAGACCGAGGCCTCCAGCAGGTTCATCCGCGGGCTGCCGAGGAACGCGGCCACGTAGAGGGTCGCCGGCCGGCCGTACACCTGGGTGGGGGTGCCCACGTCCTGGAGCACCCCCTTGCGCATGATCGCGACCCGGTCGGCCATGGTCAGCGCCTCGGCCTGGTCGTGCGTGACGTAGACGGTGGTGACGCCCAACTCCCGGGTCAGGCCGGAGATCTCGGCGCGCAGCTCGGCGCGGAGCCCGCTGTCGAGATTGGACAGCGGTTCGTCCATCAGGAACAGGCCCGGCCGCCGGACGATCGCCCGGCCCATCGCGACGCGCTGGCGCTGCCCGCCGGAGAGCTGGCTGGGCTTGCGGCCGAGCACGTCGCCAATGCCGAGCGCGCTGGCCACGTCGGTGACCCGCTCACCGCGCGGCGTCGGCTCCACCCCGGCCAGCCGCAACGGGAACGCGATGTTGTCCCCGACGGTCATGTGCGGATAGAGCGCGAAGTCCTGGAAGACCATGGCGACCCTCCGCTCCCGGGGTGGCAGGTCGTTGGCCAGCTCGCCGCCGAGCAGCACCGCGCCCGACGTCGGGTCCTCCAGCCCGGCGATCATGCGGAGCACCGTGGACTTGCCGCAACCGGACGGCCCGAGCAGCACCATGAACTCGCCGTCGTTGACGTCGAGGTTGATGCTGTCGACGGCGACGGTGCCGTCCTTGAAAACCTTGGTGACATCCTTGAGCGCGACGGTCGTCACCGTCTCCTCCCCCAGCTCGGCCGAACCCCGAATGACTGTGACCAGGATCATGCGTCGCGCACATCGGGTAAACGTGCCATGTTCCGCTCGTAACAGACCCTTTAACACCATCGAGCGGTGGCGATTGGCCGATTCGCCGCCTCAGCAGGCCCTTCCGGGCTCCGGTGGCTCGCCGAGGAAGACCCGGCGGACCACCCGCTCAGCCGCGTGCCCGTCGTCGAGCGCGCAGAACCGGGCCCGGAACTGCTGCCGCGCCTTAGCCGCCGGCTCGGCGGTGACCTGGCCGGAGCGGAACAGGTCGAGCAGGTCGGCGAAGGTGCGGGCCACCGCGCCCGGCGGCTCCGCCGTCACGTCGAAGTAGACCCCGCGCGCCAGCCGGTACGCCTCCCAGTCCGGGGCGTAGACGACGATCGGCCGGTCCAGCACCGCGTAGTCGAACATCGCCGACGAGTAGTCGGTGACCAGCACGTCGGCGGCGAGGTAGAGATCCTCCACCCGCGGGTGGCCGCTCACGTCGCGGACCCGTTCCCGCTCCGCCGGCCGGCGCGCGCGCCGGTCCCGGTCGTGGAAGTAGTGGCTGCGCATCAGCAGCCGTCCGGTGGGGCCGAGCACGTCCAGGAACCGGCCCGGCTCGAACGGTGGCCGGTAGCCGGGCAGGTGCTCCCGGTGCGTCGGCGCGTACAGCACCACCTGCTCACCGAGGCCGATGCCGAGCTCGGCGCGGACCCGGAGCACCTCCTCGGCGGTGGCGGTCACCAACCGGTCGTTACGCGGGTAGCCCACCTCCAGCGTGGTGTACGCCGCCGGGTACGCCCGTTCCCACATCTGCGTGGAGAAGCTGTTCGAGGTGATGCTGTAGTCCCAGCGGTCCACCCGACGCAGCAGCCCGGCGAAGTCCATCCCGACCGCTCCGACCGGGTAGCGCCGCTGGTCGAGCCCCATCACCTTGACCGGCGTGCCGTGGTGGGTCTGCACGTGCACCGATCCCGGGCGCTTGCGCACGAAGTCGGGGAAGTTGACGTTGTTGACCAGCCAGCGGGCCCGGGCCAGCGCCCGGTAGTACGCCGGGGTGCCCGCCACCACGTACTCGACGCCCGCGGGCACGGTGTGCACCCTGTCCCGGCGGACGATCCACACCCCCCGGATCTGCGGCGCCAGCCGCCGGGCGGCCTCGTAGATCGCCGCCGGGTTGTCGGAGTAGCCGCGGTACCAGTACGCCGCGTAGACGGCCAACGTGGGGTCGAGCGGCCGGCGCAGCTCCGCCCGGTAGTACTCGCGCAGCAGGGCGTCGCGGGCCAGCCGGGTGGTCCGCCGGGCCACCGGCGCCACCCGCCGCCGGGTGGTGCGGGCCCGCCGCCGCGTGACGTCCCGGGCCCGGTGAGCGGTACGCAGCGCGCTGAACGTGCGCCACCGCCCGGCCGCCACCAGCCGGTGCTTGAGCCCCTCGATCCCCCTCGGCGCCGGGTAGCCGCCGGGTGGCAGCCAGCGCCGATAGTCGGCGGTGATCTGGGCGAAGAAGCCCCGCCGCAGTTCGGGGGCGATGCGCTGTCCGTTGCCGAGCACGGTCAGGTAGTGCCAGATCATCCGCTCGAAGACCGCCGGGCGCAGGTCGTCGACGGCCGGCCCCCACTCGTCCATCAGCCGGAACACCCGGTGCCACTGGGTGAACACCTCGAAGTGCCGGTCGCCCCGCGTCCTGGTGATCGCCCCGGCCCGGCGCTGCCGGTAGTTGACGCAGACCACGTCCAGCACGTCGATCCGCTCGGCGGCCATCAGCATCGGGTAGCTGAACGAGACGTCCTCGTACCAGCCCGGGGCGAAGCGCAGCCCGAGCTCGATCAGGAACCGCCGGCGGACCAGCCGGTTCCAGGCCGTGTGCAGCAGCCGCATCGTGTCCGGCCGGTCGCGCAGCCGGAAGGTGCCCGCCGGCGGCTCGGCGAACACCTCGGCCATCGCGCTGCGGGTGGTGGTGTCGTCCCAGTGCGCCCGAACATGGTCGACCAGGAGCACGTCCGGACGGGTGGCCCGCAGCCGCTGTGCGACCTCGGTCAGGCAGTCCGGGGCGAGCCAGTCGTCACCGTCGACGAACCAGACGTACTCGCCGGCGGCCCGGTCCAGCCCGACGTTGCGGGCCGGACCGAGGCCGACGTTCTCGGTCAGCCGGACGGCGTGCACCCGCCGGTCGCGGGCCGCGTACTCGGCGAGGATGTCGCCGCTGCCGTCCGGCGAGCAGTCGTCAACGCCGATCACCTCGATGTCGGCGACCGGCTGGCCGAGGATGGAGTCCAGACATTCGCGCAGGTAGCCCTGCACCCGGAAGGCCGGCACGACGAAACTGATCAGGGTCATCCGGCCGGCCCCTCCGTCAGCCCGGCGAGCGGCCTCGCGCTCCCGCCAGGCTGGCCGACGCCCGCAGGGCGCGGGCGGGCAGGACGACCCAGGCGAGGACGACGCTCCCTACGAAAACCACGAGAAGGTATGTACCGAGTGTAGCCATCCCGATAGCCGCAAATCCGACGATCGCCGCCAGGGCCAGCAGCGCCGAGCGCCCCTCCCAGCCCAGCGTGGCCGGGTGCAGCGGTGGCGCGGCCTGCCGCTTCTCCAGCCGCGCGGTGAGGTCGTAGTGGTGCAGGGTGAGCACGAAGACGTACCCGAAGACCAGCCAGGGTGGCACGCCGCCGACCACCCCGACCGCGATGGCGAACAGGTACTCGGCCGCCCGCAGCACGGCCGGCACCAGCCAGTCCAGCGGGCCGTTGTGCGCCGCCCCGGCCCCCAGACCACCGATTAGCAGCACCAGCAGCGCGACCGGCACCAGCCAGCGCGGGCCCTCCGCAGCACCGCCGGCCAGCGCCGCGAGCAACAGCGCCGCCGGGCCCAGCGCCGCGACCACCGCCAGCGTGAGCGGCCCCATCGGACGTACCACCGGCAGCCGGCCGGCCAGCGGACCGTCGTCGCGGTGCAGGGCGGCGTCGACCGTGTCCAGCACCGGCACCCACATCCAGCGCGCCCGCAGCGTGCGCAGCGCCCCGGTGTACGCGAACGCCAGCCCGCCCCACAGCAGCACCGCGAACAGGCTGACCCGCGGGCCGAACAGCGCCACCGTCAGGGCGATCAGCGCCCACCGCTCCCCGATCGGGAACACCACCGTCCGCTTCAACCAGTACGACACCGACCCGGTGTCCGCCTGCACGCGGGTGGAAGCGGCGTTGAGCCTGCCGCCGATCCCGCCGCCACCGCCGGCAGCGGCCGGCTTCGGCCGGCGGGCCGCCTCGTCGTGCAGCGCGCCGTACCAGGTGTCGGTCATGTGCCGCACGGTCTGCAGGGTCATCGCGGCGATCGCCAGCGCCCACCCGTACCGGAACCCGGCCTGCGTCGCCCCGTAGCCGAGACCGGCGTAAACCACGTACTCCTTGGCCCGGTCGGCCATGGTGTCCAGCCAGCCTCCCCAAGCGCTGAACCGCCGGGTGTACCGGGCCAGCTGGCCGTCCACACAGTCGAGCACGAAGCCCAGGTAGAGCAGGACCGCCCCGGCGACCAGGGCGGGCCGCCCGCCGACGCCGAAGAGCACCGCCGCGGCCACCGCGAAGGCCACCGAGAGCATGGTGACCGCGGTCGGGCCAAGCCCGATCCGGGCCGCCGCCTTCGTGACGTACGGGGACCAGGTGCTGACGAAGAAAGTGGTGAAGAAGTCGTCCCGCTCCTTGACCGACAGCCGCAGCTCCGCCCGGTCCTCGTCCACGGTCGCGACCGCCCCCTCGGCGGCGGCGAGCTGGGCGCCGTCGGTGACCCGGTGCGCGACGAGCAGGCGTACCCGGTGGGCGAAGATCAGCGCGTCGAGCGTGGTGAGGCCGGCGAAGAGCCGGTCCACGGCGGGCCCGGGCACCGGGGTGGTGCCGGCCGGCGCCACCCCGGCCGCCGCGGCGCGCGCGGCGGCGGCGAGCGACGGCAGATCGTCCGCGCCGACCCGCAGCGCGCCACCGAAGACGCCGGTGGCCGCCCCATCCAGCTCCGCCGGCGGCCCCGCGTCGACCACCTGGCCCCGCTCCTCGCGCACCGCGGTCCACCCGCCGGCCGGCGGGTCGGTGAGCACCAACGCCACGGTGGGCCCGGCCGGGCTGGTGGCGAGGTGGCGCAGCACAGCGGTGTGCGCCACCAGGTCGCCACCGGTGACGATCACCGGCCCGGTGGCCGCGTCGGCCAGCGCGGCCAGGTCGTCGAGGTCGGCGGCGAAGCGCACGTCGTCCGCCCCGGCGCGGCGGCACTGCGCGGCGAGCCGGTCGGCGAGGGACTCACCCGTGCCGGTTTGGAGGCTCGCGGCCCGGGCACCGGCGGCGAGCACAATCGCGAGCGTCACCGCGCGACCGCGCTGTGGTACGCGTCCAGCGCCTCGCCGATCGTCCCGTCGACGCACAACCGGCCCGCGTCGAGGTAGAGCCCCCGGCGGCAGAACCGGGTCAGGTCCTTTTCGTTGTGTGACACCAGCACCAGAGTGCGCCCCTCCCCGAGCAGACGGTCGATCGTCGCGTAACACTTCTTTCGGAACTCCGCGTCCCCGACCGCCGTCACCTCGTCCATCAGCAGGACGGGGTGCGGCAGGTGCGAGATGATCGCGAAGCCGAGCCGGACCTTCATGCCCGACGAGTAGTGCCGCACCGAGGTGTCGATAGCCCGCTCCACCTGCTCGCCGGCGAACGAGACGATCTCGTCGAAGTGCCGCTTCAGGTAGCCGGACGACAGCCCGTGCAGCCCGCCGACCAGGTAGAGGTTCTCCCGCCCGGTCAGGTCGTTGGAGAAGCCGGCGGAGAGCTCCAGCAGCGGGGCGACGTCACCGCGCACCCGGATCCGTCCCTCGTCGGGGATCAGCACGCCGGCGATCAGCCGCAGCAGGGTGCTCTTGCCGGTGCCGTTGCGGCCGATCACGCCGACGGTCTCCCCGGCCGCGACCCGGAACGACACGTCGCGCAGGGGCCAGAACTGCCCGGACGAGACGGCCCGGCGGCCCCGGTGGATGAACAGCTCACGCAGTCGCAGCTGCCGCCGCCGGTTACGGACGAACCGGATGCCGAGTCCATCCGCCTCGATGATCGGGTCGGCCATTCACAGTTCCTTGAGCACGGCGGGTTCGAGCCGGCGGAACGCCCACCAGCCGGCGACGAGCACCAGCACGCTGCCGGCGACCGTGGTGGCGAGCAGCCGGGCGTCCGGGAACTCGTCCGGGTACCAGACGGCGTGGTGCAGCTGGAAGATGCCGACCAGTGGGTTCAGCTCGTAGCCGAGCTTCAGCCAACCGGGCAGGTCCGAGTCGCGGACTAGGCCCAGCGGGTAGATGATCGGCGTGGCGTAGAAGAGCACCCGGATGATCAGCCGCATGAACCGCTCGACGTCGCGCATCAGCACGTTGCACGCCGAGAGCAGCAGCGCCATCCCGATCAGCAGGGTGGCCTGGACGGCCACCGCGAGCGGCAGGGCGAGCAGCGACCAGCCCGGGTCGACCCTGTCGTACGCCGCGTACGCGACGGCGACGGCGACCAGGATCGGCAGGCCGGCGGCGTACTCGGCGAAGCGGCCGGCGACCCGGCCGATCGGGAAGACCTGCCGCGGCACGTTCATCGTGGTGATCAGCCGGGACTGCCCGGTCAGCGCATTGGTCGCCTCGCTCAGCGCCGAACTGGTCCACATCCAGGCGAAGATCCCGGTGATCAGGAACAGCGGGTACGAGTCAGCGGCGCCGCCCAGGTGGCGGGTCGTGTCGCGGGAGTAGAGGACGCCGAAGACGAACCAGTAGATCGCCCCCATGCCCAGCGGCTCGATCAGCGACCAGAAATAGCCGAGCACCGACTGTTGGTACTTCACCGCGAGGTCGCGCCGGACGAGGATGCGCAGTGAGTTGCGGTGGGACCACAACGCCGGAACGCCCGAGGTCACCGTCGCCTCCCGCCTCACCAACGGACGACAGGTTAGCAGTCGGTGAACGAACGCCCCGAGCCGGACGGACTCAGCACTCGATCACGTTGACGGCCAGGCCGCCGCGTGCCGTCTCCTTGTACTTGACCTTCATGTCCGCACCCGTCTCGCGCATCGTCTTGATGACCTTGTCCAGCGAGACGTGGTGCACCCCGTCACCGCGCAGCGCCAGCCGGGCGGCCGTGATCGCCTTGATGCTAGCCACCGCGTTCCGCTCGATGCAGGGGATCTGCACCAGGCCGCCGACCGGGTCGCAGGTCAGCCCCAGGTTGTGCTCCATCCCGATCTCGGCGGCGTTCTCCACCTGCTCCGGGGTGCCACCGAGCGCCTCGGCCAGCCCACCCGCGGCCATCGAGCAGGCCGAGCCAACCTCCCCCTGGCAGCCCACCTCGGCGCCGGAGATCGAGGCGTTCTCCTTGAACAGCACGCCGATGGCGCCCGCCGCGAGCAGGAACCGCACCACGCCGTCGTCCGAGGCGCTGGGCACGAAACGCAGGTAGTAGTGCAACACCGCGGGGATGATGCCGGCGGCCCCGTTGGTCGGCGCGGTGACCACCCGGCCGCCGGCGGCGTTCTCCTCGTTGACCGCGAGGGCGAACAGGGTCACCCAGTCCATCGCGCGCAGCGGATCGGAGGTGGCCGCCTCCGCCTCCAGGCTGCGGCGCAGCTCGGCGGCGCGGCGGCGGACCTTCAACCCACCGGGCAGCACACCGTCGCGCTCGCACCCGCGCGCGACGCACTCCCGCATCACCCGCCAGATCTCCAGCAGGCCGGCGCGCACATCCGCCTCGGCGCGCCAGGACAGCTCGTTGGCGAGCATCACCTCACTGATCGACAGGCCGGTCCGGTTGGTCACGTCGAGCAGCTCGGCACCGGTGCGGAACGGGTAGCGGACCTTCGTGGTGTCCGGGGTGATCCGGTCCGCCCCGGCCGCCGCCTCGTCGACGACGAACCCGCCGCCGACGGAGTAGTACGTCCGGGCGCGCAGCTTGGCGCCGGCCCCGTCGTACGCGACGAAGGTCATCCCGTTCGGGTGGTACGGCAGCGACCGGCGGCGGTGCAGCACCAGGTCCCGGTCCGGGTCGAAGTCGATCTCGTGCGCGCCGAGCAGGCTCAACCGCCGCTCCGCCCGGATCCGGGCGATCCGCGGCTCGACCGTGTCGGTGTCCACCGTCTCCGGCGCCTCGCCGGCCAGCCCGAGCAGCACCGCCCGGTCGCTGCCGTGACCGTGCCCGGTGGCGCCCAGCGACCCGAACAGCTCCGCCTGCACCCGGGCGGTGTCGGCGAGCAGCCCGTCGCCCTTCAGCCCGGTGACGAAGGTCCGGGCGGCCCGCATCGGCCCCACGGTGTGCGAGCTGGACGGCCCGATGCCGACGCTGAAGAGGTCGAAAACACTGATCATGGCTGCGCTTTCCTCGCGGTCGTCCCCGTCGTACGGTTGCCGGCCCGGATGGTGGCCGCCCGGTCCGGCGGCCGCCGGGCACCGGGTCACCGGTGCCCGACCGGCGAGCCTACCCGCCCAGCTCACGCCCCGCCCGATCCTTCGACCCACCACCACGTTCCGGCGGGCCGGCACGATCCTGCGATCCGGCACCGGGCCCCCGGCCGCGCCCCGCCGCCGGTGACCGCGGCCGTCCTGGTGGCCGGATGTCGCGGAGAGCTCCCGGGTAAACCACCTACGGGTGGGCGGGTCACCGGTCCTCCTCGGGGCCGAGGGCGTCCTGGCCACCTGTTCCTACCGTGGATTCCAGACGCGGCGAACGCCGCAGAGTGGGAGTACGACGATGAGTCGCAAACTGGTCCGGCCCCGCCAGGGGCGCATGATCGCCGGCGTCTGCGCCGGCCTGGCCCAGCGGTTCGGCTGGTCAGCCGGGTTCGTCCGGCTGCTGTTCCTGCTGTCGCTGCTGCTGCCCGGCACCCAGGTGATCGTCTACCTGATCCTCTGGATCCTGATGCCCAACGAGGACCGCCACCTCGCCTCCACCCGCTACTGACCCCCGGCGTCGCGCACCCCAGGCCGGAAATGCTGCCTCCCAGCGTCACGAGGCAGCATTTCCGGGAAGTTGCCGCCTCCCCGTGGCACGAGGCAGCACTTTCGGGGACGTTGCTGGTTGCCGGTCTCACGGGCCGGGGCGGCCGCGGGGGTGGAGCCTGCCGCCGACCGGGTTCGGGGCGGGGAAGTAGCGCGAGTGCGAGTCGCCCGCCCCGGTTTGCGGAGCGGGCGACTCGCGTAGCGCGGGGGCCGGGCGTCAGGGGGCCGTGTAAGTGATGGTGACCGTCTCGTAGCCGAGGGAGCGGAGCAGGCCCTCCAGCATCTTGCGGGTGTTCTCCTCGGCCCGCTGGGTCAGGCCGCTGTCGCGGGCGGCGGCGGTGATCCGCTCCTCGGCGAGCTGGTAGACCTGCTGCTGCCGGTTCGGGTCGCCGCCGACCAGGTCGCCGATCCGGTTGAGCAGGCCGCGCTCCTCGGCGAAGACGTAACTGGACTCCAGGTCGAGGTTGGTCTTGCCGAGCTGCGGTGCCGGCAACTTGATCTCCACCGACCTGCCGTCGGCGGACTCGACCACCGCACCGTCGGAGATCGTCGCGAAGTCGACGTACGCCTCGATGCTGCCCGCCCCGACGAACAGCGTCCGCTCGTTGAGCAGCCAGTCGGGCACGTTGCGCCGGTCGTTCTGCAGGTCGACCACCACCTGGAAGTTGCCCTCGGCGGCGACGTAGCGGCTGAGGTCCTGGATCGACTTCAGCAGCGGCGGCTGGCTGCGGTCGGTCTGCTCCTTGGCGAACGGGTTGCGGAAGTCGGGCAGGATGCCGGTGGCCTGCACGCCGAGCAGCACCACCACCGTCAGCGCCGCCGCGCCGAGCACCCAGAGCAGGCCACGGGCCGGCCCGCCGGTGGGCCGGGACGCGCCCGGGGCGGGGTCGGATGTGACGTCTGCCCGGCTGGCGAGCGCGTCGCCGGTCGGGTAGCCGGGGAACTCCCTCGTGGGCTCGTTGATGTCACCGTCTCGGGCCATGGCCCTCACCGTCCTCGTCAGACACGTCGTCTGAGTCGACGGTACGACCCCGGTACGACACCCGCCCGCCGAGCGGCGACACCTCGCGGGCAGGTGCGCCCGTCAGGCGAACACCGGTGCCCTTCAGGGCGAACGGGTGCCGTCAGGCCGGACGGGTGTCCCCGGTCAGGCGAACGCGGCGACGCCGGTCAGCTGCTGCCCGATCACCAGCTGGTGGATCTCCGAGGTGCCCTCGTAGGTCAGCACGCTCTCCAGGTTGTTGGCGTGCCGCATCACCGGGTACTCGCCGGAGACGCCGTTCGCGCCGAGGATGGTGCGGCACTGCCGGGCGATGGCCAGGGCCTCCCGCACGTTGTTGAGCTTGCCCACGCTGACCTGCGCGGGGCGCAGCCTCCCGGTGTCGGCGAGCCGCCCCAGGTGCAGCGCCAGCAGCGCGCCCTTGTTCAACTCGACCGCCATGTCGGCGAGCTTGGCCTGGGTGAGCTGGAACCCGGCCAGCGGCTTGCCGAACTGGGTGCGGGTGGTGGCGTACTCCAGGGCGGTCTCCAGGCAGTCGCGGGCCGCGCCGAGCGCTCCCCAGACGATGCCGTACCGGGCCTCGGTGAGGCAACTCAGCGGCGCCTTGAGCCCGACCGCCTCCGGTAGCCGCGCGTCAGCCGGGAGCCGGACGTCGTCGAGCACGATCTCCCCGGTGACGGAGGCGCGCAGCGACATCTTGTGCCGGATCTCGCGCGCCGCCACCCCCGGCGTGTCCATCGGTACGGCGAAGCCGCGTACGCCGTCCTCGGTGCGCGCCCAGATCACCGCGACATCGGCGACCGGAGCGTTGGTGATCCACATCTTGCCGCCGGTGAGCACCCAGTCGTCACCGTCCCGGCGGGCCCGGGTGGTCATCGACGCCGGGTCGGAGCCGTGGTCCGGTTCGGTCAGGCCGAAGCAGCCGATCGCCTCGCCGGTGGCCATCGCCGGCAGCCAGCGCTGCTTCTGCTCCTCGCTGCCGTAGCGCCAGATGGCGTACATGGCCAGCGACCCCTGCACCGAGACCAGGGAGCGGACGCCGGAGTCGCCGGCTTCCAGCTCCAGGCAGGCCAGCCCGTAGGCGACGGCCGAGGCGCCGGCGCAGCCGTACCCGGTCAGGTGCATGCCGAGCAGGCCGAGCTTGCCGAACTCGCGGGCCAGTTCCCGCGCGGGCACCTGGCCCTCCTCGTACCAGCCGGCCACGTGCGGGCGGACCCGGTCGTCGACGAGCTGGCGCACCACGGCGCGGATCTGCCGCTCCTCCTCGCTGAGCGACGAGTCCAGATCGAGCAGGTCGGTACGGCTCATGGCAGCCACCTTAACGAAGCCTCAGGCTGACGTGGGGGCGCGGACCGTCACTCGACCGGCCCGGAGAGGACGAGCACCCGGGCGTGGATCTGGTTGCGCTGCTGTAGGGCTGCCCGCAGCGCACGGTGCAGACCGTCCTCCAGGTAGAGCCCGCCGTTCCACTGCACCACGTGCGGGAACAGGTCGCCGTAGAAGGTGGAGTCCTCGGCGAGGAGCTTGTCCAGCGCCAGCTCGCGCTTTGTGGTGATCAACTGGTCCAGGCGCAGCGGCCGCGGCGGGATCTCCGCCCACTGCTTGAGCGTCAGGTGGTGCTCCGGGTAGGGACGCCCGTCCCGGACCGCTCTGAAGATCACGACGGCACGCTCCCCTCCCCGTGGCCGGGCCGACCCGCGGCGCCGGGCCGGGTCGCGGCGTGGCGCCGCGACCCGCGGCACCGATGACCGTGCCAGCCTAACCGGCTGCACCACACCGCGTTCTGCTCCCTGATGTCAGTTTCGCTACCGGCCGTCCCCTTCTCAACCGGGCAAAACGTCGGAGCGGGTCAGCTCCAGCGCCCTCGCCGGACCACCTCACCCACGGGGCGGCGACCCCGACGCAGCGACGGTGACCGGTGGTCCGGCGCACGGTAACCGATGGTGACCGCACCGATGGGCTGGAACTCCGCCGGCACGCCGAACGCCGCCCGATAGGCGTCCTGCCGCTGCCCCGGGATACCGAAGAAGCACGCCCCCAGCCCCTCGTCCACCGCCGTCAGCAGCATCAGCAGGGCGGCGAAACCGGCGTCGACGTACCAGTAGGGCACCGGCCAGCGCTCCGCCGACCGGTCCGCCCAGCCCTTGTCCGGCTCCGCGTACCGCTCCAGGTACACGGAGCGGTTGGCATGCGGCACGATGATCAAGGGTGCCCGGCGCATCCCCGCCAGCCACCGCTCCCGGCCGCCGCCGCCCGGGGTGGCCGCCGTCCAGAACCGCTCCCGGTCCGCCGGGCTCTCCAGCACCAGGAAGCCCCAGCCCTGGGCGAAACCGGCCGACGGCGCGCGGACGGCGTGGTCGAGCAACCGCTCCACCACGTCGGGCGGGACGGGGCGGTCCGGGTCGTAGTTGCGCACCATCCGGCGTCGCCGGACCACCTCGGTGAACTCCATGCCGCTCCCTGCGCTCAGGCCCCGGGCCGGACGCCCCAGACGCCCCGCCAGGTCGCCCCCGGCTCCAGCCTGATCACGTCCCGGCCGGAGCGGAAGGCGTCCGGCGGGCAGGTCATCGGCTCGATCGCCACCGACCGGCGGTGCCGCCGGCCGACCAGTGAATCCCCGGTGAAGACCTGCCACCAGCCGAACTCCCGGTCGGCCCAGATGTGCACGCCGGCGGAGCCGTCCGGAGCGGTCAGACTGGCCGTCGAACCACCGTCGTCGTCCCGGAGCACCTCGCCGAAGGCCAGGTCGAGCCGCGCCGCGCCGATCCGGCGTGGGCTGGTCCAGTCGTACCCGGTGCCGGCGACCGGGGTGGCCCCGATGGGCAGCAGCCGCGAGTCCACCTCCAACCGGCTCCGGGTGGGCAGCCGCAGCGTCAGGTCGTCCACCGCCACCCCGGGCAGTTGCAGGTACGGGTGCACGGCGAAGCCGAACGGCGCCGTCTCCCCGCCGGTGTTGGTCACCTCGTGCTCGGCGCGCAGTCCGCCCGGGCCGACGCGCCATTGGCTGCGCAGCCGCAGCGGCCACGGGTAGCCGGGTTGCGGCGGCAGGTCGTAGCCGACGGTCACCGCGTCCTCGGCCTGCTCCAGCAGCCGCCACGGCACCCAGTTGACCAGTCCGTGGATGGCCACCGCGCGGTCCGGCTCGCTCAGCGAGAGCTGCAACGACCGCTCCCCGAAGGTGTAGCGCCCGTCGCGGATGCGGTTCGGCCAGGGGGCCAGCACCTGCCCGGCGCAGCCGGGGCAGAGCTCGTCGGCGGCGTACCCGTCGAGGTAGTCGACCCCGTCGTGCCGGTATGTGCGCACCCCGCCACCCACCTCCACGATGACGGCCTCGTGGCCGGCGGCGGAAATGGTCCACTGCGCACCCGAGGGTGGGCGCTGGTCTGGGGTGTCCATGCCGGGGACCTTAATCGCTGCGCCCCGATCCGCGCGCGACCCGGGTCACCCACGGCCCCGGCGAGGCACGAGCCGGCCACGCACGAACCGGGCCACGCTGGCCGGGCGGGCGGGTCACGCCCGGTCGTCCCGCGGCGGGGTCACGGCCCGGTAGCGCAGCAGAGCCGGGAAGGCCACCGCCAGCAGCACCGCGAGCGCCGCCGAGATCAGGCCGCCGCTGACCCAGGCCACGCCGCCGCCGAACCCGGCGGCCACCGCACCGGCCCGCAGGTCGCCCAGGCGCGGACCGCCGGCGATGACCACCGTGTTGACGCCCTGGAGCCGGCCGCGCATCCGGTCCGGGGCGTAGACCAGCAGCATCGACTGGCGCAGCACCGCGCTCACCAGGTCGGCCGCGCCGGCCACCGCGAGCAGGACCACCATCAGCCAGAGCTGGCCGGCGAGCCCGGCTGCGGCGACCGCCAGCCCCCAGCCGACCACCGCCGCCACCAGCGCCAGACCCTGCCGGTGCAGCCGGCCGATCCACCCGGAGGTGAGCCCGCCGAGCATCGCGCCGATCGCGATGGCGCTGTAGAGCCAGCCGACTGCCGCCCCGCCGCCAAACCGTTCCACGGCGATCTCCGGGAAGAGCGCGCGCGGCATGGCCAGCACCATCGCGATCAGGTCGATGGCGAACGACAGCAGCAGCACCGGCGTGGTGGCCAGGTAGCGCAGCCCGTCGACGATGCTGGCCAGCCCGGCCCGGCGGGGCGCGGACGCCTCGCCGTCCTCCGTCGGCATCGGCGGCATGGCGGGCAGCCGCACCGTCGCCCAGACCGCGACGGCGAACAGCGCCGCGTCGACCGCGTACGCGATGGGGAGGCCGACCTCGATGTCCCAGCCGGCGAAGATCAGACCGGCGGCGAGCGGGCCGAAGACCGCGGCGGCGGTGAAGGTGGTGAAGTTCAGCGTGCTCGCGGCCGGCACCAGCTCGACCGGCACCAGCCGGGGCAGGATCGCGTTGCGGGTCGGCGAGCTGATCGCGAAGGCGATCGACTGCACCGCCACCAGCACCAGCAGCAGCAGCGGGCTGTCGACCCCGAGCAGCGCCTGCACCAGCAGGCCGACGGTCGAGGCCCAGAGCAGCGCCGAGGTGACCAGCAGCACCTGGCGCCGGTCGCGCACGTCGGCCACCGCGCCGCCCCAGAGCCCGAAGACCAGCAGCGGTACGAACGCGGCGACGCCGATCAGCCCGACCCAGAACGAGTCCTCGGTCAGCGCGTACATCTCCACCGGCACGGCGACGGCGGTGAACTGCATGCCGAACATGGCGATGCCGTTGCCGAGCCACATCCGCCGGTACGCGGGCACGGCCAGCGGCCGCAGGTCGATCGCCCAGCGGCGCACCCCGCGCGGCCGGGCCTGGGTCACCCCCGTCACGGCGCCAGCCGCTCGACGGTCCACCCACCCGACGCCGCCCGGCGGAACCGCAGCCGGTCGTGCAGCCGGCTGGCCCGGCCCTGCCAGAACTCCACCGAATCCGGCCGCACCCGCAGCCCACCCCAGTGCGGCGGCGCCGGGATCGGCTCGACGTCGGCGAAGCGTTCCGCCGCGGCCCGGTACGCGTCGTCCAGCGCCGCCCGGTCCGGGACGACCCGGGACTGCTCACTGGCCCAGGCGCCGAGCTGGGAGCCGCGTGGCCGGCTGGCGAAGTACGCCTCGGTCTCGGCCCGGCCGACCCGCTCCACCCGGCCGGTCACCACCACCTGCCGCTGCATCGCGAACCACGGGAAGACCAGGCTGGCGTACGGGTTGGCGGCCAGCTCGGCGCCCTTGCGCGACCCGTAGTTGGTGAAGAAGACGAAGCCCTCCGGCTCGTACGCCTTGAGCAGCACCGTCCGCCCGCTGGGCCGCCCGGCGGCGTCGGCGGTGGCGAGCACCATCGCGTTCGGTTCGGGCAGCCCGGCGGCCACCGCGTCGGCGAACCAACGGCCGAACTGGGTGTGCCAGTCGGCGGCCAGGTCGGCCTCGGAAAGGCCCAGGTCCGGGGCGTACTCGTTACGCATCGCCGCTGGCCGCACTGTGTCACCCGTCACGTTCGGTCTCCTCCCCCTCGGGCCGCCCGGCGCCCAGCGGCGCAGGCCAGCCCGTACCGCCCAGTGTCGCCGAAGGCCGCGGGCGGCGTCCGGCGGGGGATGTCACGCGCGGCACAGTCGCGGCGGGTCGCGCTCCCCGTTACCCAGCAGGCAAGATGGCACGAACATACGTCCCTGAGGGTCGCCTGAGGCGCTCGGCCGGCTGGGCCGGAGGAGAGCCCCGACCGGGCGCACCGAGCAGATCCAGGAGTAGCGACATGGCCGATTTCAAACCCGGGCTGGAGGGCGTCGTAGCCTTCGAGACCGAGATCGCCGAACCCGACCGCGAGGGCGGCGCGCTGCGCTATCGCGGGGTCGACATCGAGGATCTCATCGGCCAGGTCTCCTTCGGCAACGTGTGGGCCCTGCTGGTCGACGGGCGCTTCGGCCCGGGCCTGCCGCCGGCCGAGCCGTTCCCGGTACCGGTGCACTCCGGCGACATCCGGGTGGACGTGCAGTCCGCGGTGGCGATGCTCGCCCCGTACTGGGGCCTGCAGCAGCTGCTGGACATCTCCGACGAGCAGGCCCGCGAGGACCTGGCCCGGGTGTCGGTCACCGCGCTCTCCTTCGTCGCGCAGTCCGCCCGCGGGCTGGGCCTGCCGGCGGTGCCGCAGAAGGAGATCGACAAGGCGTCCACGATCGTCGAGCGCTTCATGAAGCGCTGGCGGGGCGAGCCGGACCCGCGGCACGTCAAGGCCGTCGACGCGTACTTCATCTCGGCCGCCGAGCACGGCCTGAACGCCTCCACCTTCACCGCCCGGATCGTCGCCTCCACCGGCGCGGACGCCGCGGCCTGCATCTCCTCCGGCATCGGGGCGCTCTCCGGCCCGCTACACGGCGGCGCCCCGTCGCGGGTGCTGAGCATGCTGGAGGCGGTCGAGCGCAGCGGCGACGCCGACGGCTACGTCAAGGGTGTGCTCGACCGGGGCGAGCGGCTGATGGGCTTCGGCCACCGGGTCTACCGGGCCGAGGACCCGCGCGCCCGGGTGCTCCGCCGCACCGCCAAGGAGCTGGGCGCGCCCCGCTTCGAGGTGGCCGAGGCGCTGGAGAAGGCCGCCCTGGAGGAGCTGCACGCCCGCAAGCCCGACCGGGTGCTCGCCACCAACGTCGAGTTCTGGTCCGCCGTGGTGCTCGACTTCGCCGAGGTGCCGGCGCACATGTTCACCTCGATGTTCACCTGCGCCCGGATGGGCGGCTGGAGCGCGCACATCCTGGAGCAGAAGAAGCTGCAGCGGCTGGTCCGCCCGTCCGCCCGCTACGTCGGCCCGGGCAGCCGCAAGCCGCAGGAGGTCGAGGGCTGGGACGCCATCCCGCACGGCGTCTGATCCGCGTACCGCCCGCCGGGGCCTCGTCCGCGGACGAGGCCCCGGCGCGTGCCCGGCCCGCCC
>NZ_POUB01000114.1 GCF_003236335.1 Micromonospora deserti | reverse complement strand
GGGCTGGAACGCGCCGCCACCACCGAGCCGCGCGCGCCGTGACCGGCCGGCGGCGGCGAGCGGTCGATCAGCGTCGGTGGGTGCGCCGCCGGCGGGGTGGGCCCCGCCGGCCCGGCGACGGTCGGCAGGAGCTCGGTGGGCGGGTCGGCCGGCGGGTTGGCGCCGAACCGGGTGGCCAGGTGCGCCGCGGTCGGCCGGCGGGCCGGGTCGGCATCCAGGCAGGCCAGGACGAGTTCGGCGACGTCGGTGGGGAGCCCGGGGACGCGCAGCGGCGGCACCGGCATGTGCCGGGCGTGCACCTGCCACGCGTCCTCCCAGGTCCGCACGGGCAGCGGGGTCTGGCCGGTGAGCGTGCGGTGGAGCAGCGCGCCGAGGGCGTACACGTCGCTGGCCGGGTTCGGCGGGCCGGCCCGCATCCGCTCGGGCGCGAAGTACGCGGGCGTACCCATCAGCAGCTCGCCGGTCTGGTGGGCCAGCGGGTGGCGCGGCCCGGCGAGCGCGGCGATGCCGAAGTCCAGCACCTTGGCGCCGGTCTCGGTGAGCATGACGTTGCCGGGCTTGATGTCGCGGTGCACCACGCCGATGCGGTGGGCGGCGGCGAGCGCGGCGGCGACCTGACCCGCCGTCCGCACGGCCTCCGGCCAGGCTAGCGGGCCGGCGGTGAGCCGGTCGGCGAGGTTGTGCCCCGCCACCAGCTCCATCACCAGGTACGGCACGACCACGCCGCCGGTGAGCCTCGCCTCGCCGTAGTCGTACACCTGGGTCACGTGCGGGTGGGTGAGCCGGGCCGCGGCGCGGGCCTCGCGCTGGATGGTGGCCCGCAGTTGCGGGTCGGCGGCGAGTTCCCCGGCGAGAGCCTTCACCGCGACGGGCCGGTGCAGAACCTCGTCGTCGGCGCGCCACACCTCCGACATCCCGCCGAGGCCGATGCGCTCACGCAGGACGTACCGGTCGTGCAACCGGAGGCTGGGCGAGAACGGCGACATAGCCGTGCAGTCTGCCTGGCCCGCGCCGACGGGCACCACCCGCGGTGCCCGGTTGCGGCACCGCCGCCCCGGATCGTGCCTCCGCACCCGGTGCCGCGGGTGACCGGCACCACCACCACCAAAGGCCTAGGAGCAGCGCGGGGAGTTCGGCAGCGGCGCGGGCTGAATCCGGTCGGCGAGCCGGCGCAGCGCGGCGGCCGTGACCCGGCGGGTGGGGGCGAGTCGGGCGGCGCGGGGACGTTCGGGACGGACCGGCGCGTCCGGCCGGGCGGAGGTGACGTGCCGGGTCACCGCGTCGATGGCGACGATGTAGCCGGTGGGCTGTTCCATGGTCAGCTCCTCGGTACGGGTCCGGTGGACGCCCGGACGACGAGTTCGGTGGGCAGCAGGACGTGTCCGGCCGCCGGGTCGGCGGGCGGGTCGAGCAGCAGTTGGGCGGCGATGCGGCCTTTGTCCTCGGCGGGCTGTCGCACGGTGGTCAGGCCGGCCGCCGCGGCCTCGGCGATGTCGTCGAAGCCGGTGACCGAGACCGGTGGGCCGCCGGCCTCGGCCAGCGCGTCGAGCACGCCCAGGGCGAGCACGTCGGAGCAGGCCAGGACCGCCGTGGGTGGGGTGGGTCCGGCGAGCGCGGCGCGGACCGCCGCCGCGCCGGCCGCCCGGTTGTTGGCCGACGCGTTGAGCACGGTCAGCTCGGGCCAGGCGACGCCGACCTCGGCGAAGGCGTCGGCGAACCCGGCGAGCCGGCCGCGGGTGGTCGGGTGGGGCACGTCGGCCACGGCGGTGAGCCGCAGCCGGCCCGCGGGCGTGTCCGGCAGGACGGTGTCGCCGAGCAGGGCGACCCGCCGGTGGCCGAGGCCGGCCACGTGCGCGGCGGCCGCGTGGGCGGCGGCGCGCTCGTCGATGCCGGCGTACCGGTCGTTGGGGCCGGCGTCCGCCGAGGGCGCGGTGGTGACGAAGGGCAGGCCCCGACCGCAGATGGCGTCCAGCGCCCAGCTCTCGTGGCCGGCGCAGTACACGCAGAAGCCGTCGACGGCGGCGTTCTCCACTGCCCGCCGGGCACCGGCGACGTCGTCGGGCAGCGGCACCAGCAGCAGGCTGGTGCGGTGCCGCTCCGCCGCCGTGGCGACGCCGGCGAGGAAGCGGACCGCGAAGGGGTCGGTGAAGGCGTACGACAGCTGTGAGGTGAACAGCACCCCGACCGCGCCGACGAAGCCCCGGCGCAGCGACCGCGCGGTGGGGTCCGGACCGGGGTAGCCGATCTGCCGCGCGGTTTCCAGGATGCGCTCGCGCAGCGCGGCGGAGAGCTGGTCGGGGCGGGCGTAGGCGTTGGAGACGGTGCTGCGGGAAACGCCGACCGCGTCGGCGACGGCCTGCAAAGTCGGCTTCACCGGACACCTCTCTAAATCGATTCAGTCTGGATCGATTCAGAGACTAGTCGCGCCGATCGGCGTCGGTCAACACCGATGTGGACGATCGGTCCGGCCGGCCGGGGCCACCGCCGGTCGGGCGGCGGTCAGCGCCGGTACGCGTCGTCCAGGATCCAGCCGAGGATCTCCGACGTACGCTCCGGCGGCTCGGCCTCGACGCAGAGCCGTTCCATCGCCGCCGCGTAGTGGTCGAGGTCGTCGCGTTTGTCGAGGTAGAGCGCACTGGTGAGCTGTTCGATGTAGACGACGTCCGGCAGGCCCTCGTCGGAGAAGCGCAGGATGGTGAAGGCGCCGCCCGCGGCGGCGTGCCCGCCGGCGGCGAACGGCATGATCTGCAGCCGGATGTTCGGCGACTTGGTCGCCTCGATGAGCGCGGTCACCTGGCCCCGCATCACCTCCGGACCGCCGATCGGCCGGCGCAGCGTCGCCTCGTCCAGCACGGCCCACAGCTGCGGAGGGTTCTCCCGGCGCAACAACTGCTGGCGTTGCAGCCGCAGGGCGACCCGGCGCTCGATCTCGGCCGGCGCGGCCCGGCCGTGACCGAGCAGCACCACCGCCCGGGCGTACTCCCGGGTCTGCAACAGGCCCGGCACGAACTGGACCTCGTAGGTCCGGATGAGCGCGGCGGCCGCCTCCAGCCCCAGGTAGGACTGGAACCAACTCGGCAGGACGTCGCCGTACCGGTGCCACCAGCCCGGGCTGTTGGCGTCCCGGGCGAGCTTGAGCAGCGCCTCACGCTCCTCGGCCGCGGTGACCCCGTAGAGGGTGAGCAGGTCGGCGACGTCGCGTTCCTTGAACCCGACCCGACCCAGCTCCATCCGGCTGATCTTCGACTCGGAGGCCCGGATCTCCCAGCCGGCGCCCTCCCGGGTCACTCCGCTGGACTCACGCAGCCGGCGCAGCTGAGTGCCGAGCAGCATGCGCAGGATGGTGGGCCCGGTCGCCGGGCCACCCTCGGCGGGAACCATCGTCACTGCCGACCTCCGCGGGACAGGCGGCGCGGCCGGACACCCCGGCACGGCCGACGTGTAAGCATGCCATGAGCGGACAGTGAGGGGAAACCGTTCCGCGGCGGATCGGCATGCCCCGCGTACGAGACGGCGGGTCAGCGGAGCAGATGGTCGAAGTCGCCGTCCCTCGCTCCGAGGACGAACGCCGCGATCTCGTCCACCGTGTAGATCAGGGCGGGCCCGTCGGGATGGCGGGAGTTACGCACCGCGATGCCCGCACCACCAGGCAGTTCGGCCAGCTCAACGCAGTTGCCGCTGGGATTGCTCCGGCCGCTCTTCTGCCACTTCAGCGGGGGCAACTGGTTGGTGGGAACGCCGTTCCGGGGCTGCTGCATGAGCGTCTTTCTCTTCGGGCGCCCGCCGATGCCGTGCGGAGCGGGTGCTGCGAAGGGGCACGGCATCGAACGAAGGGGCTAGCTGCACGTGCATCTGCTATTGCATCTGCATCGGACAGCGAGCATGATAACGCACGTGCGCGGTACCCGTCCGTTCACTCTGAGTCAACAGATCCTGGGTTGCCACCAGGGACGACACGGTCCGGCACGGGGCGCGGGCCGCAGCCGGCCGCGGCCGGCGACAGCATGGTGATGGGAGGGCCCGTGCCGGATCCGATGACCATCGCGTCCGGCATCTGTGCCGCCGGTGCCCTCGTCTCCTCCTGGCAGCTCCGGCGACGCGCGCTCCGCGCCGAGGCCGAGATCGGTCTGCTCCAGGCCGAACTCGCCGCCGAGCGGCACGCCGCCAGCCACGACCCGCTCACCGGCCTACCCAACCGCCGCGCCTTCTACCGGCTGGCCGCGACGCTGCTCACCGACGCCGGTCGACCGCTGATCGCCGTGGTGGTCGATCTCGACGACTTCAAGCAGATCAACGACCGGTACGGGCACGCCGCCGGCGACCAGGTGCTGATCAACGTCGCCCAGCGACTCGCCGCCTTCGCTGGCGACAACCTGGTCGCCCGACTCGGCGGCGACGAGTTCGCCGGGCTGCTGGCCAGCCCTTCGATCGACCGGCGATGGATCGAGTGGGCCTCCCGGCGGTTGTGTGACATGGTCGCCGCGCCGATCCCGCTGGGCAGGCTCAGCGTCCGGGTGACCGCCTCGGTCGGGTTGGCCCCGGTCACCGGCCCGACCCAGCTCACCGAGGCGCTCGACCGTGCCGACGCCGCGATGTACCGGGCTAAGAGCATCGGGGCGGCGCACCCCGCGCGGCAACTCGTCGACAGCGCCGAGCGCTGACATCACCGGCGCGGCACCACGGGACACGGGCCGGCACCGGCGAGCGGGCCGGGCCCGCGGTCAGACGAGAGTACGCAGGTACCGCTCCAGGGCCGCGTAGGACTCGGCCGCCCCCTGTGCCATGCCGGAGCTGAGCATCCCGTCGCGCTCCTCGGTGCTGTCCAGCCGGGTCGTGCCGGTCACCACGGCGCGGCCGTCACGCTCAACGAAGAGCAGGGTCTCCTCGGCCACCTGCCCCGGCATGCCCTCGAACTCGAAGGTCTGCACGATCCGCTCCGGCACGACGATCTCCCGGAACTCGCCGCGGAACGCGTATTCGTTGCCGTCCTTGGCGTGCTCGACGAAGCGGTAGCGACCGCCCACCCGGAAGTCGATCTCGACGTCGAGCGGGTTGCCCCGCCCCCACCACCGCCGGAGGTGCTCCGGCTGCGTGTGGGCGGCGAAGACCACGTCCCGCGGGGCGTCGAAGACACGGGTGAGGGCTATCTCGCGGTCGGACGGAAGGTCGACCAGCAGGTCGGTGGGCTCACTCATCGCGGCTCTCCTCGGGTAGGTGTCCACGATGAGGTAACGAGCCGGCAGTACCGGTCGACCCACCCGACGAGTCTGCCGCCGGATGCGCCGGGATCGCGGTCGACCCGACCGCCCGGTCAGCGCCAGCCGTAGCCGGCGCGCAGAGCCCGCCCCACCCGGTCGAAACGGGCCCGGTCCAGCACCGCGCCCTCGCGACGGATGCTGTCCTCCCGCATGGTCAGCACCCGGTCCAGCCGCACCCAGCTCGGCCGGTTGTCCCGGTCCCAGGTGCCCGGCCCCAAGGCAAGCCAGTGCCGCTGCCCGTCCCGCTCGCTCTGGCTGGAGAGCATCAGCCCGAACAGCGTCCGGCTGTGCCGGCCCACCACCAGCACCGGACGGTCCTTGCCCTGCCGCGGGTCGTCCTCGTACGGCACCCAGGTCCAGACGATCTCACCCGGGTCGGCGCGCCCGTCCAACTCCGGAGCGTACGCCAGCTCACGGCGTTGCAGCGCGGCGACCTGGCGCCGCCGGGCGACCTGCGCCGGCGTCGGCCCGGACTGCCGGGGACGCGGGACGACGACCCCGCCGACCCGGCTGATACGCGCCGCCACGTTCCTCAACAGACCTGCCACGGCCGGCAGCCTATCCCCCCGCCGAGTAGGCGTCGGACGGGGCCGGACGCAACGCGGTGGAGCCAGGCTGCCGCACCCCACAGTTCCTCACCGAGATCGACGGGCTGGACGTACATTTCCTGCACGTCCGCTCGCCGGAGCCGGACGCGCTGCCGCCGGCCACCCCGGAACACTTCGCGCAGTGGCTGTCGGCGCCCCGGCGGTGGGCGGCCGAGCTGTTCGAATCGCTGGGCCTGAAACAGGTCACTGTCGAGGGCGCCCCGGCGTGGGCGGCGGCCGGCGACACCGACTTCCCGACCGACGGGGCGACCGGGGTGTGGCACCAGCGCCGCTCCGGCCGCGCGCCGGTTCATCGCGATCGCGGACGTGTTTCGGGGGTGGTGGTACGTCACGAGTCGTCGGTAACCCGATGCTCGGACGAAGCGGATCGCGAGCAGCTTCAGCACCAGGGACAGACCCTGCCCGCGGTAGGGCGCAAGCACTCCGGTCATCTCGTTGAATGCAAACCCCCTGTCCGGATACAGCGACGCCGCGGACATGCCGATCCCCGCGTCGTCACGCATCGCCAGGATGACGCCGGCCCGGCAAAAGGTCGGCACGTCGATGCGGCGGGAAGGTATTCGTCGTACGAGTAGAACTCTCCCCGGTCCGGGATGTCGGCGCAGGTTTCCACCATGATCAGAATCTGCCGCCCGGCCCGCCTCCTGTTCCCGGAGCAGGGCAGACTTCGGCCATACCGCGAAAGCCGGATCGCCGCCACGCGCAGCAGGGAGAGATGCCATGGTCGAACTGCCCCGGGATCTGCCGGTCTTCGAGCGCAGCGCGGTGCGGCTGGTGGTGCTCGACAGCGACGATCGGGTGCTGCTGTTCCAGACCCGCGACCCGGACCACCCCCGGCTGGGCACCTGGTGGGAGCTGCCCGGCGGGGGCATGGACCCCGGCGAGACGTACCTCGACACGGCGGTGCGGGAGCTGCGTGAGGAGACCGGCATGGTGGCGACGGCCGCGCAGATCGGCCCGCCGACCTGGCGGCGGCGGGCCAGCTTCATCCACCGGCAGCGGCGCCACCTCCAGGACGAGGTGGTCGTCCTGGTGCGGCTGGCCGGGCCCGGGCCGGACGTGGACGAGGCGCACCGGCTCGACTACGAGCGGGAGGACTACTTCGGGTTCCGGTGGTGGCCGGTTGCCGAGGTGGTGGCCAGCCGCGAACGGTTCTACCCCGGTCAGTTGCCCGGGCTGCTGACCGCGTTCCTGGCCGGCGACCGGATCGACGAGCCGTTCGAGCTGTGGTCGTGACCCACGCGGATCGACGGAACACCCCGACAACGACCGGTCGATGGTGGTGACGCGCGCCGGACCAGCGGGCACAGTGGAGCGGTGACGACGGACATCCGCACCCCCCTGGCCCGGTACGCCGAACGCCTGCACGCCCACGCCGGCGACCGGCACCACGTGGCCTCCCCGCTTGGTGCCTGGCTGCTGCTGGCGCTCGCCGCACCGGCGGCCACCGGCCCGACCCGCGCGGCGCTGGAGGAGGTGCTCGGCACCGAGGGTCTCGCCGCTGCGGACGCCGCCAGCGCCCTGCTCGCGGAGCCGCACCCGCTGGTGCCCTCGGCCACCGCGGTCTGGCACCGGCCGGACTTCGACACCCCGCAGCTGGACGGCTGGCGGACCACGCTGCCCCGGTCCACTGAGCGGGGACCGCTACCGGACCAGGAGGGGCTCGACGCGTGGGCTCGGGAGCACACCCTCGGCCTGATCGACCGGTTCCCGCTCAAGGTCGGCCCGGAGGTGCTGCTGGCCCTGGCCAGCGCCCTGGCCACCCGGATCTCCTGGGAGCAGCCCTTCGAGGTGGCACCGGCCGCCGCCCTCGATTCGGCTGCTGGCTGGGGCGACCGGCTGACCAGGGTGTTGCGCAGCCCTCGGCGCGGCCACCGCTGCGCCATCGCCGCCACGGAACGGGCCGGCGACGTGATCGTGCACGCGGCGCCGGCGCGCGCGGCGGCCACGAATGTAGGGGAGGCGGGTCTGGTGGTCGTCTCGGTCGCCGCCGCGCCGGACGTGCCGCCGGCCGACGTGCTCGCCGCTGGGTACGAGGTGAGCGCCGGCGCGGCCGACGGGAGCGAGCCGGCCGGCCGACGGTCCCTGTTCGACCTGCCGCTCGGCGAGACGGCGCTGTGGACGGTACGGGAGGAGCGAATCCGTACCCGCGCCCCTGATGGCCGGGAGGAACGGCACACGGCGCTGCTGCCGTGCTGGTCCGCCCGCAGCGAGCACGACCTGAGCGATCCGCGGCTCGGCTTCGCTGCGGTGAACAGGGCGTTGACCAGGAGCGGGCTGTTCGAGGCCCGGCAGGCCGCGATGGCGCGCTACGGCCGCTACGGCTTCGAGGCCGCGGCGGTGACCGGGCACTTCGACCTGGTCAGCCTGCCGCCGGAGGGAGTGGCCCGGATCGCCGAGCTGCGGTTCGGCCATCCGTACGCCGTGGTGGCGCTCGCCACCGACCGCCGGCCCGGCGCGCCCTGGCACGGGGTGCCGGTCTTCTCGGCCTGGGTCGCCGACCCCGAGGAGCTGCCCGAGTCCGACGCCGTCGATCGGCCCGACGGCGGATAGCCGGGCCGTATCCGCCAGCCCGACGGGAAGCGGCCGGGGGCCCGACGGACGGGCCCCCGGACACGCTCACACCCCCACCGGCACCTTCTCCTCCGCCCGCTCGGCGGCCCGGGCGGCGAGGCGACGCTCCCGCTCCTGGGCGCCGATCAGGTCGTCGGGCAGCGAGTCCGGCACCTCGACGTCGAACCGGCGCAGCAGCCGGATCGCGAAGCCGCCGAGGGTGATCAGCACCAGCGCCGCACCGAAGCAGACGTACGCGAAGCCGATGCCGCGGCCCTCGCCGGTGCCGATCACCGCGCCCACCGAGCCGGCCAGCGCACCGCCCGGGGCGAGCATCGGCTCGAACAGGGCGGTCGCGCCCGGGGCGAGCAGCGCGAAGCCGATCGGCAGGGTCGACCAGGAGATGGTCTGGTTCAGGCTGAACACCCGGCCGTGGAAGCGCTGCGGCACCTTGACCTGGACGATGGTGGCGTAGATGGACTGCGCCGTGGTCATCGCCATGGCCAGCCAGAACGCACCCACGCAGATCATCGCCACCGAGGCGTCCAGGCCGATCAGCACGCAGCCGACCGCGGTGCCGAGGTTGCCGACCAGCACCCCGATCATCCGCCGGTGCCGGGGGCCGCCCCAGATCGACATGAGCACGCCGCCGGCCACCGCGCCGCACGCCTCGGCGAGCGCCACCTGCGCCACCTGCGTGGCGGTGCCGAAGGAGAGCACCAGCGGCGTGACGAGCACCAGCGCGGGAGCCAGGAAGATGTTGCCCACCGCGAAGTAGCCGAGCATCAGCCGGAACCCCTTGTGCTGCCAGGAGTAGCGCAGCCCGTTGGCGATGGCCACCAGCAGCCGTTCCCGGGGCCGCCAGCCGAGCAGGTCGGGGAAGCGGACCACGGCCAGGGTCAGCACCGCCACCACGTAGCTCGCCACGTCGAGCAGCAGGATGCCCTTGAGTTCGATGGCGGCGAGCAGGCCGGCGGCGAACACCGGCATCAGCAGCATGGCGAAGCCGTTGCTGAGCTGGGTGATGCCCATCGCGTGGCCGAGGTACCGCTTCGGCACCAGCTGGGGCACGGCGGACTGGAAGGCGATGCGCTGGAAGGAACCGGCGACCTGGCTCAGCGCGACGAGGCCGTAGATGTGCCAGAGCGCCAGGTTGTCGGTCCACAGCAGCGCGGCGAGGAGCAGCTGGATCGAGCCGGCCGTGCAGCTGGCGATCATCATGATCTTCCGGCGGCTGATCCGGTCGGTGATCGCCCCGGCGACCGGCAGCATGAGCACGCCGCAGATCAGGGCGAGAGCCCAGAGCAGCCCGAGGTTCGCCACCGAGCCGGTCTGGGTGAACAGCCAGATCGGCAGGGCGAACGCGGTCAACGCGGAGCCGGTGGTGGAGACCAACTGCCCCACGGTGACCGCCACGAACCGGGCCATGCTGGGCTTGACCACCGTCTTGGCGGGTTGTTCGTGGTCGCCGACCCGCTGGTGGTCGGCGACCACCCAGCCGGCGTCCTCGCCGCGCGCCGACGCGGTCAGGGCCGTGACGTCCCCGGCCGCGACCGCCGGGTGCACCCGGGTGACGATCTCGGCCAGCTCGTCGGCGCGGTACTTGAGGAAGAAGTGCCCGGCCTGGTCGAGCACCACCAGACCGAGGGTGTCGCTGAGGAACTGCCACTCGGCGTACCGCTCGGTGTGGTAGTCGGTGACCGGGTCCTCCGAGCCGACCACCGAGATGATCGGCGCGCGGAGCTTCACGGCGCGCCGGTCGAGCAGGCCGGTGAAGTACTCCTCGGAGGCCCGGGAGTCGGCCCGCATGTTGCTGATGATCCGGTCGGCCTGCTCCGGGTCCAGCTCGTCGGTGTCCACGCCCATCGACTTGAGCCAGCTGGCGTAGTGCCGGTTGCTGCGCAGCTGTTCGAGCCGGTTACGCAGGGCGGCGAACGCCCCCTTGGGGCGGGCGAACGGGAACATCGCGCCGATGTAGAGCGCGGCCAGGTCCCGACCGGCCGCCTCCACCTTGCGGGCCACCTCGGCGACGATCGCGCTGCCCACGCCGCAGTGCCCGTAGAGGGCGATCGGCCCGGAGATGCGTTCCAGGATCTCGTCGGCGACCCGGCTGGTGAGCTCGTCGAACGGCAGCGCATCCTCGGTGAGCCCGACGTCGTGCCCGGGGATCGCGAGGGACCAGAGCGCGTGCCCGGCGGGCAGCGCGTCCGCGAGCGGCTGGTAGACGATGGCGCTGCCGCCGCCGTAGGGCACGCAGACGTACGTGAGCACCCGCTGCGCCGCCGGGACCGGTTTGGTCAGCTCGTAGAGCAGCCGGCGCGGGCCCTCCGGCTCGCCGGTGCCGGACATGAACGCGGCCAGCTCCCGGATGGTCCGCTGCTGGAACAGGTCCATCACGCCGACCGGCCGGCCGCCGTGCTCCGCCTTGCGGATCTTCGCGACCACCTGCGTGGCGAGCATCGAGTGCCCGCCGAGGTCGAAGAAGTCGTCGTCGATGCCGAGGGTGTCCACGCCGAGCACCTCCGACCAGATCCCGGCCAGCAGCCGCTCGGTGTCGTCGCGCGGCTCGACCAACGCGACGGACGCCTCCCGGGTGACCACCGGCGCGGGCAGCGCCTTGCGGTCGAGCTTGCCGTTCGGGCTCAGCGGCAGCGCGTCGAGGGTGACGAACGCGTTCGGCACCATGTACTCGGGCAGCGTCTCCTTCAGCGCCGCCTTCAGCGCGGCGTGCTCGGCCCCGCCCACCAGGTACGCGGTCAGCCGCTTGTCACCTGGGGTGTCCTCGCGGACGATCACCGCCGCCTCGGTCACCCCCGGCTGCTCGCGCAGCGCGCTCTCGATCTCGCCCAGCTCGATCCGCAGTCCGCGCAACTTGACCTGGTGGTCGATGCGGCCGAGGAACTCGATGACCCCGCCGGGTGCGGTGGCCACGGCGCCGCCGGCCGCGCTGTCCCCGGTGCCGTCGGCGGCACCGGCCGGGGCTGGCGCGGCCCGCCAACGGGCCAGGTCGCCGGTGCGGTAGAGCCGGGCGCCCGGCTCCCCGGAGAACGGGTCGGGAACAAACCGTTCGGCGGTCAGCGCCGGACGGCGGTGGTAGCCGCGGGCCAGCCCGACCCCGCCGATGTGCAGCTCGCCGGCGACCCCGACCGGGCACTCGGTGCCGGCGGCGTCGAGCACGTGCAGCCGCAGGTTGGCGATCGGCGCGCCGATCGGCACGCTGGTCAACCCGGCCAGCAGCGCTGGGTCGCAGTGCCAGGAGCTGACGTCGATGGCCGCCTCGGTCGGGCCGTACAGGTTGTGCAGGCCGCACCACGGCAGTCGGGTGGTGAACTCGACCGCCGAGGCCAGCGGCAGCTCCTCGCCCGAGCAGATCACCCGGCGCAGCGCCGTCGCCGCCGCCACGCCGTCCTCGGCCAGGAAGACGGTCAGCATCGACGGGACGAAGTGGGCGGTGGTGACCCGCTCGGCGACCATCAGGTCGCGCAGGTAGCCGGCGTCCTTGTGCCCGCCGGGCTTCGCCACCACCAGCCGGGCGCCCTCGCGCAGCGGCCAGAAGAACTCCCACACCGACACGTCGAAGCTGGCCGGGGTCTTCTGCAGCACGGCGTCGTCGGCGCCGAGCCGGTAGGTCTTCTGCATCCAGTCGAGCCGGTTGACGATGCCCCGGTGGGTGTTCGGCACGCCCTTGGGCCGGCCGGTGGAGCCGGAGGTGTAGATGACGTACGCCAGGTGCTGCGGGCCCGCCGCCGGGGCCGGGTCGGTGACCGGTTGGTCGGCCCAGACGGCCGCGTCGTCCAGGGCGAGGAGGGTGGCGCCAGTGGCCGGCAGCACGTCGCGCAGGTGCTGCTGCACCAGCACCACCGGGGCGTCCGCGTCGGTGACCATGAACGCCAGCCGGTCGGCCGGGTACTCCGGGTCCAACGGCAGGTATGCACCGCCGGCCTTGAGCACACCGAGCAGCCCGGCGACCAGCTCCACCGACCGCTCCGCACAAACCCCGACCAGGGTTTCCGGACCCACTCCGGCGGCGCGCAGCCGGTGCGCGATCCGGTTGGCGGCGGCGTTCAGCTCGGCGTACGTCACCGAACGGCCCTCGAAGGTGACGGCCACCGCGTCGGGGCTGGCCGCGGCCCGCTCCTCGATCGGCCCGTGCAGGGTCTGTGCGGTCGGGAACTCGGCGCCGGTGTCGTTCCACCCGGCGAGCAGGTCCCGCTCGGCCGGCGGGAGCAGATCCAGCGCGGAGACCGGGGTGTCCGGTGTGGCCACCACCGCCCGCAGCAGCGTGGTGAGCCGCTGCGCCATCCGCTCCACCGTGTCGCGGGTGAACAGGTCGGTGTTGAAGACCAGCTTCCCCCACAGCCCGTCGGCGACCTCCACCGCGTGCAGCTCGAAGTCGAACCGGGTGGCCCGCAGCTCCATCGGCGTCCAGTCGAAGGTGACCTCGGCGGCGTCCGAGACCTCGTTGAACCGGCCGATCTCGTAGTTCTGCAACACGAACATCGCCTGGAACACCGGCGAGCGGCTGACGTCGCGGGGCAGCCCCAGCTCGTGCACCACCTTGGCGAACGGCACCTCGGCGTGCTCCAGCCCGTCCAGCACGCTGCGCCGGGTGCGCTCGAGCAGCTCGGTGAAGGTCGGGTCGCCGTCCAGCTCGGCCCGCAGCGGCAGCATGTTGATGAACATGCCGACCATGTCCTCCAGCTCCGGCGCGGAACGGCCGGCCACCGACGCCCCCACGGCGAAGTCGTCCTGCCCGGCATGCCGGGACAGCAGCACCTGGTACGCCGCGAGCAGCGTCATGAACAGCGTGCCGCCGTAGGAGCGGGTGAGCTCGTTCAGCCCGTCGGCGGCGGCCTGGTCCAGCCGGAACTCCACGAAGTCGCCGGCGTAGGTCTGGGTGGCCGGGCGGGGCAGGTCCAGCGGCAGTTCCAGCGGGGTGATCCCGGCCAGCCGCTGCTTCCAGTAGCCGAGGTGCCGCTGCGCGTCCGGCCCGGCCAGTTCCTGGGCCTCCCAGTGGGCGAAGTCGCCGTACTGGACCGGCAGGGCGGGCAGCTCCCCGCCCTGGTAGAGAGTGATCAGGTCACGCAGCAGCACGTCGACGGACCAGCCGTCGCCGACGATGTGGTGCTTGCCGAGGAACAGCACGTGCTCGTCGTCGGCCAGCCGGATCAGCAGCGCCCGCAGCAACGGCCCGTTCGCCAGGTCGAACGGCTCGGCCGCCGCCGCGTCCACCAGCGCCTGCGCGGCGGCGGCGTCGGGCGCGTCCACGATGGTCAACGGCACCTCGACGGCATCGTCGATCACCACCGTCGGCCGGCCGTCGGCGTCGGCGGGAAACCGGGTGCGCAGCGACTCGTGCCGCAGCGTCAGGTCGGCCAGCGCGCGGCGCAGCGCCGCGACGTCCAGCGGCCCACGCACCCGCAGCGGCACCGCGATGTGGTACGCCGCCTCGCCCGGAGCGAGCTGGTCCATGAACCAGACCCGCTCCTGGGCGTACGACAGCGGCACCTCGGCGTCCGGCGGGCGCGGGGTGATCCGAGCCGCGGGCGGGGCGGCTTGCCGCTTGCGCAGGCGCTTGGCGATCAGCGCCTGGCGGGCCGCGTCCCGGGCCGGATCCTTCACATCGGTCATGAGGGGGTGTCCTTCTCCGCCGCCAGCAGCGCGGCGACCTCGGTTTCGGAGAGCTCGTCGAGCTCGGCGGCGATCCGCTGCTCGATCTGGGCGGCCAGGTCGGCCACCACCGGGGTGCTGAACAGCGCCCGCATCGGCAGGTCCACGTCCACCTCCGCGCGGATCCGGGCCATCGCCCGCATACCGCGCAGCGAGTTGCCGCCGAGGGCGAAGAAGTCGTCCAGCGCGCCGACCTTGTCCACCTGGAGGATCTCGGCATACACCTCGGCGACCAGCGCCTCGGCGTCGGTGCGCGGGGCGACGAACGCGTCGTCGACCGCGCCGGCGGCCGGGGCGGGCAGCGCCGCCCGGTCCAGCTTGCCGTTCGGCGTCAGCGGCAGCGCGTCGAGCCGGACGAACGCCGACGGCACCAGATGCCCCGGCAGCTCGCGGGCCAGGTCGGCGGCGAGCGCGGCCTCGTCGGCCGCGCCGACCAGGTATCCGACCAGGGCCGGTTCGCCGGAGTCGGTGCGCACCACGACCGCCGCCTCGCGCACGTCGGGGCGGGCCAGCAGCGCCGACTCGATCTCGCCCAGCTCGATCCGCATGCCCCTGATCTTGACCTGGTTGTCGCGGCGGCCGAGGTAGTCCAGCGTCCCGTCGGCCCGCCACCGGGCCAGGTCGCCGGTGCGGTACATCCGCTGCCCCGGCGGCCCGTACGGGCAGGGCAGGAAGCGCTCGGCGGTGAGCGCGGCCCGGCGCAGGTAGCCACGGGCCAGCTGGTCGCCGGCGACGTACAGCTCGCCGACCACGCCCGGCGGCACCGGGTTGAGCGCGGCGTCGAGCAGGTACACCCGCGTGTTCCAGGTGGGCCGGCCGATCGACACCGGGCCGGCCGGCAGCTCCTCCCCCGGCGCGACCCGGGCCGCCACGCAGCCGACGGTCGCCTCGGTCGGGCCATACTCGTTGATCACCGCGACGCCGGGGTGGGCGGCCCGCCAGGCGGCGAGCTGCTCCCCGGTGAGCGCCTCGCCGCCGATCACCAGGTCGGTGGTGGGCGACAGCTGGGCGTCCAGCAGCGGCAGGTGACTGGGGGTGACCTTGAGGAAGGCCGGTTGGCCGCCGGCGCGGGCGGCAGCCTCGTCGATGGCCGCGAGCCGCACCGTCCCGCCGGCGGTGAGCGGGCCGAGCAGACCGGTGACGGTCAGGTCGAACGAGACCGGCGAGTGCAGCAGGGCGCTCCCGGCCAGGCCCGGGTAGGTGTCCCGGGCCCAGGCCAGATAGGCGGTGACCGCCCGGTGCTCCACCACCACGCCCTTGGGCCGGCCGGTGGAACCAGAGGTGTAGAGCACGTAGGCGGGATGGTCGGGGCGCAGCGGGGCGACCCGGTCGGCGTTGGTCAGGTCGGTCCCGGCGCGGTCCGCGCCGATTTCCCCGTCGAGTACCAGCGCGCCGGCCGGCACCAGCGCGGCGGTGGCCGGGGTGGCCAGCACCAGCGCCGGCTCGGCGTCCGCCAGCAGGTAGGCGATCCGCCCGGCGGGGTAGCCGGTGTCCACCGGCACGTACCCGGCGCCGGACTTGAGCACGGCGAGGATCGCCACCACCAGCTCGGCGGAGCGGGGCAGCGCGAGGGCCACCCGGGACTCCGGGCCGGCTCCGCGCGCCACCAGTTCCCGGGCCAGCCGGTTGGCGGCGGCGTTCAGCTCGGCGTACGTGAGCGCGACGCCGTCCCGGACCAGGGCCACCGCGCCCGGTGTGGCGGCGGCCTGCCGTTCGAACTCCTCGACCAGGGTGGCCGCCGGCACCGGGCGGGCGGTGTCGTTCCAGGTGGCCAGGACGAGCTCCCGCTCGGCGTCGTCGAGCAGCGGCAGCGCGGAGACCCGCTGCCCCGGGTCGGCGACCGCGGCAGCGAGCAGCCGGACGTACCGGGCGACGACCGCCTCCGCGGTGGCCCGGTCGAACAGCTCCGTCCGGTAGACCAGCCGGCTGGTGCCGGTGGTGATGTCGAAGGCCAGGTCGTCCTTGGTGGTGCCCAGGGCGACCGGGTCGAGACCGGAATCCGGGATGAAGTTCAGCGCGGTCTGGAAGACCGGCTGGACCGACGGGTCCCGCTGCGGCGCGAGCGTCTCGACGATCTTCTGGAACGGGGTCTGCCCGTGCTCCATCGCGTCCACCAGCCCGCCCCGCACCCGGCCGAGCAGCTCGGTGAAGGTGGGGTCACCGCCGAGGTCGCAGTGCAGCGCGACGGGGTTGACGAACATGCCGATCAGCGACGTCAGCTCGGGGCTGTCCCGGCCGGCGGTGGAGACGCCCACCACCACGTCCTCGTCGCCGGAGATCCGGGACAGCAGCGCGCCGAACGCGGCGAGCAGCACCATGTACGGGGTGGCGGCCGAGCCGGCGGCGAGCCGGCCGATCCGGTCGATCAGCCCGTCGGGCAGGTCGAAGTGCACCTCGTCGCCGGCGAAGCCGAGCTGGGCCGGGCGGGGCCGGTCCAACGGCAGGTTGGTCACCGGCGGCGCGCCGGCCAGGTGCTCCCGCCAGAAGCCCAGCTGCCGGTCCAGCTCGTCGCCGGTGAGCTGGCCACGCTGCCAGACGGCGAAGTCCGCGTACTGGATGGGCAGCTCGGGCACGTCGGCGCGGGCGCCGGCCAGCGCGGCCCGGCTGAACGCGACCAGCTCGGCGGTGAACAGCACCGCCGAGTGGCTGTCGAAGACCGCGTGGTGCACCACGAACGCCAGGGCGAGCTCGTCGTCGGCGAGCCGGACCAGCCGGGCTCGCCACAGCGGCGGGGCGTCCAGCGGGATCGGCGTGCGGGCCAACTCGGTGCGGATGGCCAGCAGCCGCCCCGCCCGCTCCGGCCCGGCCAACCCGCGCAGGTCGTCGACGGGCAGCTCGACCCGCTCGGCGGCGTGGACCACCTGCACCAGCGCGCCGTCGGCCATCCGCAGGTGGGTACGGAGCGGCTCGTGCCGGGCGACGACCTGGTTGACCACGTCGGTGGCCTGCTCGGGGGTAATCCCGGTGGGGAACCGCCACGGCGCCGAGACGTTGTAGACCGGCGAGCCCACGTCGAGCTGGTTGGCCATCCACACCCGCTCCTGCGCGAAGGAGGCCGGGAAGGTCCACTCCTGCGGGCTCATCGGAACCACCTCCCGTTCGCGGCCGTGGAGTTCCGCCCCGCCGCACTCCGCGCGCTCACCGGCTGGCCTCCCGTACCGAACGCGGCCGCATGTCGGTCCAGACGGCGTCGACGTGCGCCAGGCACTCCTCCCGGGTGCCGGCGAAGCCGACCTCGTGCCAGCCCGCGGGGAGCTCACGGTCGGCCGACCAGATCGAGTACTGCTCCTCGTCGTTGCGCACGACCAGGAATCGGGGTTCGGCCATCACTTCGCTCCGTTGCTCTCGGGGGTGTGCGGTTCGGCCATCGCGACGGCGATCTTTCGGGGGCCGGTGAACGGCTCCCGCCCGTGCGCGGCGGTCATGTTGTCCACCACCAGCACGTCGTCGCGCTGGTAGTCGAAGCGGACGCTGGCCGCCCGGTACGCGGCCCGCAGGTGGTCCATCACGTCGCCGGGGATCTCACCGCCGTCGCCGTAGTAGGTGTTCGACGGCAGCCCCTCGGCGCCGAACATCGCCAGCAGGCCCTCCTGGTAGTCCTTCGGCAGGGTGCTCACGTGGAAGAACGTGGCGTGGTTGAACCAGCGGGGGGTGTCCGAGCCGGGCCGGTGGTGCACCACGTCCCGCACCGCCCGGGTACGCAGCCCGTCGGAGCCGAGCCACTCCAGCTCGATCCCGTTCGCGGCCGCGTACGTCTCGACCTCCGCGCGGTCGTCGGTGTTGAACACGTGCTGCCACGGGGTGCCGAAGTCGCCGTGGAAGTTACGCACCAGCATCCAGCGGCGGCGGATGAACTCCTCGCGGACCGCCGGGTCGATCTCGTCGTACACCCGGCGCACGTCCGCCAGCGGCGTCGCGCCCTGCGTCTGCGGTGGGGTGATGCAGTAGAAGAACAGCGTCAGCGGCCAGCGCGCCTGGTACGAGTTCTCGTTGTGCAGGAAGATCTCCTCGTCCGGCGGGTAGTCGGTCGAGGTGTAGACCCGGCCGGCGATGGCGTGCCGGGGCGAGGACCGTTCGGTGTAGACCAGCGGCTCGCCGGACAGCGCCCGCACCGCCCGGTCGAAGCCGTCCACCCCGCCCACGTCGAAGCCGCGGAACAGCAGCCCGCCGTGCTCGGTGAGGGTCGCGCGCAGCTCCGCGCGGCGCGCGTCGATCAGCTCGGTCAGCGGGCGGCCGTCGTTCTCGACGACCACCGGCAGCGTGGCGATCGTGTCGCTCATTGCTCTCTCACTCCTGTTGTCGCTCGTCGTCACGCGCGGGGCAGCCGCGGGATGGCGGGGATGGTGGCCGGTGCGGCCGGCTCGCCGGTGGGGGCGGCGGTGGGCCGCACCGGCCACCATC
>NZ_POUB01000113.1 GCF_003236335.1 Micromonospora deserti | reverse complement strand
GCCCGGCACACCGCGCCGCCCCGGTTCACCCCCCGGGGGCCACCGGGAGCACGTATCCTCCGACGTGGCACCGGCCGGGCGGCCCGCACCGTCCGGGTAGCCGCGGCGCCGCACCCGCCCGTCCCGTCGGCCACCAGCAGCCCCCCGAGGGGGATCATGACGACCCGCAAGCCCAGCGAATCCCGGATCCGGACCCGGATGGCCCGCACCGGCGAGAGCTACGCGACCGCGCGGGCGGCGCTCGCCACCGCCCGGACGACCCCGAAACCCGTGACCGACGCCGGCTGGGCACTGCGCGGCGGGCTGCACGCCGAGACGTCGAACGTGACCAACGTGCTGGCCCACCTGCGCGGTGACGCCGGCGGACCGCAGCTGAGCGAGGCGATGCTGCTGGGCGTCGGGGGCGGCCTCGGCGCCGGCTACATGCTGTGGGAGGTCAAGGGGCAGACGCCGAACCTGATCCTCGGGTTCCGGTACCGGTGGAGCCTGCACGACTGGGCCGAGCGCACCATGGACCGGCTCGGCGTGGGCTACCAGGTGCGCACGACGGGCAGCAGCAAGGCGGCCGCCAGTGCCCTGACCGACCTGCTCGCCGAGGGCACCCCGGTCATCATCGCGCCGGACCGGCAGGTGGTCGGCTACTGGCACCTGCCCCCCGAGCCCGCGCTGGCCGGTCGGGGCCGACCGGTGTTCGCCGGCGCCCGGCGCAGCCCCCTGGTGGCGTACGCGGCCACCGACGACGGCATCCGGCTCGACGACCGCAATTTCGCCCCGCTCACCGTCGACCCGGTCACCCTCGGCGAGGCGCGCGCCCGGGTCAGCTCGACCAAGAACCGCATGATCGTCGTACACACGGTGCCGGAGACCTTCGCGCTGGCCGACGCGGTGCGGGCCGGCATCGCCGACTGCGTCGCGCACCTGGACGCCCGGGCCAACACCGTCGCCCTGCCGGCTTGGGGCAAGTGGAGCCGCATGGTCACCGACCGGCGCAACACCAAGGGCTGGCCCCAGGTCTACGCCAAGGGCGGGATGGCCACCACCCTGCTGTCCATCTGGGAGCACGCCGAGCCGGCCGGGCTGACCGGCGGCAACCTGCGCGACCTGTACGCCGACTTCCTGGACGAGGCGGCTCCCCTGCTCGGCGACTCCGCCGACGCGGCGGCCGACGCCGCGGCGCTGTTCCGGGAGGCGGCGCGGCGCTGGCACGAGGTGGCCGAGACGGCGCTGCCGTGGGACGTCCCCGAGTATGCCCGGGTGCGGGAGTTGATCGCCACGATCTCGGCCGGCGTCGCGGCCGGCGACACGGCCACCGCCGAACGGGCGGAGGCCGCCGACGCGCTGTGGGACCTGCTCGCCGAGTACGACCGCACACTGCCCGCCGAGCCGGACCTGACCCGGCTCAGCGAGGGGATTCAGGCGATCTACGACACCGAGCGGGAGGCCGTCGCGGCGTTGCGCCACGTGGTCGGCTGACCGTCCGCCGGCGGGCGGCCGGGCGCCCGGCCGGGGCGGGGGCGGCCGCTCACTGCTCGCGCAGCGCGTCGCGCAGGCCGCGCAGGCCGTCGAACGAGGCGAGGTCGTCGACGCGCCAACCGTCCAGGTCGTACTCCGCGAGGCACCGGTCGACGAACGCCTTGTACCCGTCCATTTCGCCGCCGAGGAGCTGGGCGTTGAGCAGCTCGACGCGGGTGTTCTCGTGGTTACCGGCGTAGTTGCGCTCGTACAGCTCGTGCCGGCCGCCGAACTCCGAGCCGACCGCGTCCCAGAGCAGCTTCATCAGCTTGACCCGGTCCACCGCCTCGACCCCTCCCGAACCGCGGACGTACTTGTCGAGGTAGCCGCGGATGTCGGGGTTGGCGAAGTCCTCGGCGCTGGAATTGACGTAGATCAGGCCACTGGCCACGTCCTGGAGCACGATCTCCCGGACCCGGGCGTAGCCGACCTGCATGAACCACCGGTACGCCATGCCGTAGGCCGGGTTGGGCAGGACCGCGCCGTTGCGCCAGGTCACCGGGTTGCGGGCGGCCGCGTCGGAGAGTCCCCAGAACAGGTTCCGCCAGGCCAACACCTCCCCCAACCGGCTCTGCACGCCGCGGAAGTCGGACACCCCGGTCAGCTCCAGGGCCTTGGCCAGCAGGCCGGCGATGAACTCCAGCTTGACGGCGAGGCGGGTGCACCCGTGGAAGGTGAAGCGCTCGGTGAAGCCGGACCGGCCGGCAAACATCTGCACCTTGCCGAGGTCCCCGTAGATGAACACGTTCTCCCAGGGGATGAGGACCTTGTCCAGCACCAGGATGGTGTCGTTCTCGTCCAGCCGCGAGGAGAGCGGGTAGTCGAACGGGCTGCCCATCACCGCGGCGGTGGCCGAGTACGACGGCCGGCAGATCAGCTTCATCCCGGGGGCGTCCATCGGGACGGTCGCGACCAGGGCGAACTCCCGCCTGCGTACCGGCAGGCCGTAGTGGGCCAGGAAGTTGTGGTGGGTCAGCGCCGAGGCGGTGGCGACCACCTTCGCGCCGCTGACCACGACGCCGGCGTCGGTCTCGCGTTCCACGTGGACGAAGACGTCCGATACCTCGTCCGGCGGCCGGGACCGGTCCACCGGCGGGTGCACGATGGCGTGGTTCCAGTAGAGGACCTTCTCCTGCGCCTCGCGGTACCAGCGGCGGGCGTTGTCGGCGAAGGGCTCGTAGAAGTCGGCGTTGGCGCCGAGGGTGCCCAGGAACGACGCCTTGTAGTCGGGGCTGCGGCCCATCCAGCCGTAGCTCAGCCGGGCCCACGCGGCGATGGCCTGCTGGTCGGCGACGAGGTCGTCGGCCGAGTGGGGGGTGGTGAAGAACCGGTGGGTGTAGCCCTCCCCGCCGGCGTCGGTCGGCGCGGTCAGCACCGGGCGGGACTGCGGGTCGTGCAGCGCGTCGTAGAGCCGGGCCGTCATGCGGACCGGGTTGCGGAAGGCGGGATGGGTGGTCACGTCCCGCACCCGGTCACCGTAGAGATAGATCTCCCGGCCGTCGCGCAGTGACTCGACGTACTCGTCACCGGTCATCGGACGGGTCCGGCGCGCGGCGGCGGCCGGAGTGTCGACGGGGTCTGCCAGGGTCATCGGACGCCTTTCGCCGGGCCGGGCCGCGGGGGCGGTGCGGACCCCGGCCGGCCGTCGCGCCGGCACGGCGGCGGGCCCGCCGGGTCCGTCCTCAGCATGCTGAGCGCCCCCACGGCGGGACAAGGCCGGACGGCGCAGAGCGCAACCGGGAAGACGCCGGCCCCTGTCACGACCACCGGCGCCGTCGACCGCCCTCGTCGACGTCGGGCCGGCTCGACGGGCGCCGGCCGCCGATCCGCCGGAACGTCCGGTGACACTGGGGTGCCGCAGAGCGATGACTTTCCCGGGATCGTGCCGTCTCAACATTGAGCCGCAGGACAGCGCGGCCGATACCGAGAGGACCAAGAGCATGACTACAGTCGACGGGCAGGCAGGGGCACCGGGCGCCCCGGCCGCAGCTCCGCGGGCCAGCTGGCGGGAGTGGCTCGGGCTGGCCGTGATCTGTCTGCCCACCATGTTGACGACCGTGGATCTCAACGTGATGTTCCTGGCGCTGCCGCACGTGACGGCGGACCTGGGCCCGAGCAGCACCGAGCAACTGTGGATCTCGGACATCTACGGCTTCATGATCGCCGGGTTCCTGGTCACCATGGGAACGCTCGGCGACCGGATCGGCCGGAAGAAGGTCCTGCTGTTCGGTGGCGCGGCCTTCCTCGCCGCGTCGCTGCTGGCCGCGTTCGCGACCTCCACGGTCGTCCTGATCGTCGCCCGCGCCCTGCTCGGCGTCGCCGGCGCCACGCTGATCCCGTCGATCCTCGCCCTGCTGCGGAGCATGTTCAAGAACCCGAAGCAGATGGGTGCCGCGATGGGTCTCTGGGGCACCTCCCTGATGGCCGGCGTGGTGCTCGGGCCGGTGATCGGCGGTCTGATGCTCGGCGCGTTCTGGTGGGGCTCGATCTTCCTGCTGGCCGTCCCGATCATGGCGCTGCTGCTGCTCGCCGGCCCGGCCCTGCTCCCCGAGGCGAAGGACCCGAACGCCGGCCGGCTGGACCTGTTCAGCGTGGCGCTGTCGCTGCTGGCCATCCTGCCGTTCGTGTACGGCCTCAAGGAGCTGGCCCGGGAGGGCTGGGCGGTGCTGCCGGTGGTCTCCCTCGTCGCCGGGGTGGTCTTCCTCGTGGTCTTCCTGCGCCGGCAGGCGCGGCTGGCCCACCCGTTGCTGGACCTGAGCCTGTTCAAGATCCGCGCGCTCTCCGCGGCCCTGATGCTCGCCCTGCTGATCGCCTTCGTGATGGGCGGCGCCGGGCTGATGGCCAGCCTCTACATGCAGATGGTCGAAGGGCTCAGCCCGGTGCGGGTCGGCACGCTGCTGCTGATCCCGTCCGTCGTGATGATCGTTGTCGGCAACCTGGCGCCGGCCATCGCCCGCAAGGTCCGCCCCGCCTTCGTGCTGGCCACCGGGTCGGTGATCGCGGCGATCGGCATGGTGGTGCTGACTCAGGTGGACAGCACCGCCGGGCTGACCACCCTGCTGGTCGGTCTCGGGGTGGTCTACGTCGGCGGCGCCTCCGTCGGCCCGATGACGCCGTTCCTGGTGATGTCCTCCACGCCGCCGGAGAAGGCCGGCTCCGCCGGGTCGCTCTCCTCCGCCGTCGGCGAGTTGGGCGTCGCCCTGGGCGTGGCGATCCTCGGCCTCATCGGCACCGCGACCTACCGGGGCGCGGTCACCGTCCCGGGTGAGCTGCCGGCGGAGGCGGCAGGGACCGCCGGGGAGAGCATCGCTGGCGCCACCGTGGTGGCCGAGCAGGTGGGCGGCCCGGCCGGCGCGGCGCTGCTCGAGTCGGCCCGCGAGGCGTTCACCAGCGGTCTGAACAACGTCGCGGTGGTCTGCATCTTCGTCTTCCTCGGCCTGGCCGTGGTCGCGTTCGTCGGGCTGCGGCACGTGCCGGCGCTGGGCGACATGCCCATGCCGGGCATGCCGCCGGCCGACGCGGCGCCGACCGAGGAGGCGCCCGGCTCGGTGCAACCCGTGCACTGAGCGGCAGCCGACGAGGACGGACAGGGCGGCACGACCGCCGTTCCGGGCAGCCAACCCCCGGGTGCCCGGAGCGGCACCACGGCCGCTCCGGGCACCCACCCCCCCGGGTGCCTGGAGCGGCCGGCGCCGTCCCGGCAGCGGTGCGACGGCTTTCACCGGTCCGGCGGGGGCCTCCCGCCCCGCGGGGCGGGACACGCCTCCGTGCTGACCGCGCGCTCGCCGGCGGCACCCCGCCCCGCTGGGTGGGAATCCGCGCCCGCGTCTGAGCGCGCGGCCGGCGGAAACAGCGGCTCGCGGCCGGCCAGGACCCCTGTCACCGATGTTCCGGCCGGCTGTCAAGCCCACCGGCGGCCTGACCCGGACGTGGCGGTCACGGCGTCGGACAGCCGACGCCCCGGGCCGGCGAGGTGGCCGACCCGGGGCGGGGTGTTCGGGCGGACGGCTCAGGCAGCCGGCGGGGCCGCCGTGCCGGCGGTCGGCGCGGGCGCCGAGGCGGCTGGCGGAGCGGCCGGTCGCCGCGGCGCGTGGCGCAGCACCCGCAGCAGCATCGCCGGCCGCATCAACGCCTGCGGCGGGTCGATCAGCCCGGCCACCCGCATGAACCCCTCGGTCACCCGGGCGTCCCGGGTGGCCGCGTACTGCACCCGGGCCATGTACGCGTTGCCGACCCGGACCATCAGGGTCCGCCGTCCCTGCACGCCCGGGAAGTCCAGGTCACCGCCGGCGGAGATGTCCCAGGGAGTATCGATCACCCGGGACATGTCGGCCATGAACGGTAGCGACTCCGGCGGCCCGCCCCGCCGCAGGTGCTCGCGCAACGTCAGCGCCTCGATCGAGGCCACGCTCATCCCCTGCCCGTAGACCGGGTTGAAGCTGCACACCGCGTCACCCATCACGAGGAGCCGGTCGGGCAGCCGGGTCAGCCGCTCGTAGCGGCGGCGGACGCTCGCCGGGAAACCGAACGACACCGGGTCGTCGAGGGGCTCCGCGTCGTGCACCGCGTCGTAGACGTCCGGCACCGGCAGCGAGCGGACGAAGGCGAGGAAGCCCTCCGGGTCGGTCGGCGGGTGGTCGCCCAGCACCCCGGTCAACGACAGGATGCACAGGTCCCGTCCCACCTGCCCGAAGAACGCGCCCCGGGGGTGCGCGGGTGAGGCGACCGGGTTGATCGACTGCACGCCGTCGAACATCTCCGGGCGCATCCGGTAGTGCCGCGTGGTGTAGGCCAGCCCGACCTTGACCCGCTCCTCCGGCGGCCGCTGGTAGCCCAGCTCGGCCAGCCAAGCCGGGGTACGCGAGCCGCGACCGGTCGCGTCGACCACCAGGTCCGCGTCGAGCTCCTGCGGCTCGGCCCCGTCGGCGCGGGCGCACACCCGGACACCGACCACCCGCTGCCGGTCCGCCGTGCTGAGCAGGCCGAGCACGTCGTGCTGCTCCAGGAACCGGACGTTGGGCAGGCCGGCCACCCGGGTCCGGACGTGGTGCTCCAGCACCGGCCGGGGGGCGGTGACCGAGACCAGGCCGGTGCGGGCGGGAAGGATCCGGCGGGCGTTGAAGAACCAGCGCATCTCGCCGAGGTCGCCGGTCGGCACACCGGCGGCGGTCAGCTCGTCGGTGATCCCGGGGAAGAGTTCCTCCATGTTCAGGTGACCACGGGCGTGCAGGCCGTGGGCGTGCACCGTGTGCGGCGCGCCGCGCCGCGGTCCCCGTACGCCCAGCAGCTCGTCCCGGTCGACGACCAGGACCTCGCCGTACGACTCGGCCAGCACCCGGGCGGCGAGGACCCCGGCCATGCTGCCGCCCATCACGATGGCGCGTCTTCCGATATCGCTCACTGCGGAAACCTCCCTGACGACGGCCGGTTGCACCCCGGTGGCGACGACGCGGTCCGCGGCGTCACGGCCGTCGCCGTCGGCGCCCCCGACCGCCTCCGCGCCGACCGGCACGGCCGCCCGGCGGGTCGCCGTCGCGGGGAGGCGGGCGTCGCGGCACGGCGGCGTCGCACCGGCCACACGGCCAGCGTCACGGCCACGCCCGGCCGGTCGCATCCTCGAATGTGCGCTGCGCGCGGCGCACCGGTCGGGGCCGCGACAACGGAGAGTGAGCTGGCCGCGACCCGATCCGTGCTACCGTTTGGGCCGACCGTCGTCGATCAGCAGCTGTCGGGAGCGGGGCACCTTCCGTGAGCCGTGTCAAGGTCAAGTCCACCCAGCTCGAGGCACCCACCGCGCCGCCGCTAGACGAGGTGACGTTCGGCCGTCTCGTCGAGGGGCACCGCCGCGAGCTCCAGGTCCACTGTTACCGGATGCTCGGCTCCTTCGAGGACGCCGAGGACCTGGTCCAGGAGACGTTCCTGCGGGCCTGGCGCAAGCGGGACACGTTCGAGGCGCGGTCGACCTTCCGCGCCTGGCTCTACCGCATCGCGACGAACGCCTGCCTCGACTTCCTCAGCCGCCACCCCCGGCATCCCCGCGCGGCCCGCAGCCCGCTCCCCGGCACGGCCGGGCCGCGGGCCACCTCGTCCGATGAGGTGCACTGGCTGCAGCCCTACCCGGACCGGTTGCTGGAGCCCGCCGCGCCGGCCGAGGCCGAGCCCGACGCGGCGGTGGTCGCCAAGGAGACCATCGAACTGGCGTTCCTGGTCGCGATCCAGCACCTGCCCCCGCGCCAGCGGGCCGTGCTGATCCTGCGCGACGTCCTCGGCTGGCCCGCCGCCGAAGCGGCCGAGCTGCTGGAGGTCAGCGTCGCCTCGGCCAACAGCGCGCTGCAGCGGGCCCGAGCCAACCTCAAGGAGCACCTGCCGCCGCGCCGCACCGAGTGGGCAGCCACGGAGGACCCGACCGACGCGGAACGGGCCCTCCTGCACCGCTACATGGGGGTGCTGGAGCGCGCCGATACCGGGGCGATGGCCCAGTTGCTGCGGGAGGACATCCGGGTCACGATGCCGATGCCGGTGCCGTGCATCCCGGGGATGCCGGATCCGGCCTGGTGGAACCGGGACTCCTTCGTCGCCAGTCTGCGCGACGTGCTCGACCCGGGCTCGCCGGCCTACCTCGGCCAGTGGCGCAGCGTGCCGACCCGGGCCAACCGGCAGCCGGCGGCGGCCCACTACGTGCGCCGCCCCGGCGACACCGCCTTCCGACCGCAGGTGCTGGAGGTGCTCCGGATCGCCGACGGCCGGATCGTCGAGATCACCGCCTTCGCACCGGACCTGTTCCCGGCGTTCGGCCTGCCGACGAGCCTCTGACCGGTCACCCCGACCCGCTGGCGGTGGCCGTCCGCCGCCGCGGCCGGGTGAGGTCCGTGACGGGCGGCGAAGCCCCTCCGCCGCAACGCACTCCGGGAGATGCGGCGGGCGTCCGGCCTCTGCGATCGTCGGGGTGACCCGCCGCGCCGACCGGCGTCCGCCCCGGCGCGGAGAGCGGCCCGACCGTACGCGCCCGCGCCGGGGCGACGGCGGGCGCCCGATCCGCCTAGCCGACCATGTCCAAGGAGGGTGCCTTGCTCACCACCGATGCCCCGACGCGCGAGGAGCTGGTCCGCCGCGCCTCCGACCTCGTACCGGTGCTCCGCGGGCACGCGGGCTGGTCCGAGGAAAACCGCCGCGTCCACGACGAGGTGATCGCCGCGCTCGCCGATGCCGGCGTCTTCAGGTTGCGCCGACCGAGCCGGTTCGGCGGCTACGAGGCGGACACCCAGACGCTGGTCGAGGTCGCCGCGGAACTGGGTCGGGGGGACGGCTCCGCCTCCTGGGTCGCCTCGGTCTACTGGATCCCCACCTGGATGGTGGGCTTGTTCCCCGACCAGGTGCAGGACGAGGTCTTCGCCACCCCCGACGTCCGGGTGTGCGGCACGCTGAGCCCCACCGCGACCGCCACCCCGGTCGACGGCGGGGTCGTGGTCAACGGCAAGTGGGGATTCATCAGCGGCGCCCTGCACGCCCACTGGCAGGAGATCGTCGCGGTGCAGATCAGCCCGCAGGGCGAGCCGATGCCGATCCTGGCACTGGTGCCGATGTCCGAGCTGCAGATCGTCGACGACTGGCACACCAGTGGCCTGCGGGGCACTGGCAGCGTCAGCACGGTCGCGTCGGACCTGTTCGTCCCCGCCGAGCGGGTGCTGCCGCTGGGCGCCATCGTGCAAGGGCAGGGCGCGTCGGTGGCCAACGCCGAGGCGCCGATCTACCGGCTGCCCCTGCTCCCGGTCGCCTCCGCCTCCTCGGTGGGCACCGTCGTCGGCCTGGCGCGGGCGGCCCGCGAGGTGTTCTTCGAGCGGCTGCCCGAGCGCAAAATCACCTACACCGACTACGGCAGCCAGCGGGAGGCGCCGGTGACCCACCACCAGGTCGCCGACGCGGTGATGAAGAGCGACGAGGCGGAGTTCCACGCGCAGCGGCTGGCGACCCTGGTCGACGGCAAGGGCGTCGACGGCACGGAGTGGACCCTCGAGGAGCGGGCCCGCGCCCGAGCCGACCTGGGCGCGGTGTGCCGGCGGGGCAAGGAGGCGGTGGACGTCTTCGCCCTGGCCAGCGGCGGCTCGTCGGTCTACAACGAGGTGCCGGTCCAGCGCATCGCGCGGGACGTACAGGCGATCAACCTGCACGCGCTGATGAACCCGACCACCAACGCCGAACTGTACGGGCGGGTCCTCTGCGGCCTGGAGCCCAACACCCTCTACATCTGACCATCCCTCCCCGACGGAAGGACCCCCACGGTGACCACGAACAGTCTCGCCCCGGACGTGTCCGCAGACGACCAGGCCGCCGTCGCGGCCGTGCCCCAGCGCATCGTGGAGGCGTGGGCCGCGCACGACGCCGACGCCTTCGCCGACGTGTTCACTCCCGACGGCACGATGATCCTGCCCGGTCTCATGCGCAAGGGGCGCGACGAGATCCACACCTTCATGGCCGCGGGCTTCGCCGGCCCGTACCGGGGCACCCAGGTGACCGGGCAGCCCGTCGACGTCCGCTTCCTCGGCTCCGACGTGGCGCTGCTGATCACCCAGGGCGGCGTCCTGGCGCCGGGTGAGACCGAGGTGGCCGACGCCCGCGCCATCCGGGCCTCCTGGCTGCTGGTGCGGCACGAGGGCGGCTGGCGGCTGGCCGCCTACCAAAACAGCCCCCGCGACGCCGGCTGATCCGGCGATCGACGGCGCCGCCCGGAGGTGTCCTCCGGCCGGCGCCGTCGACGTGTCGTCCCACCCACCCCAGGCACCCGGAGGAGAGCGGACGTGCGTGTACTGGTCACCGGCGGCACCGGCTTCATCGGGTCGCACTCCGTCGCGGCGCTGCACCGCGCAGGTCACGAGGTGCGGCTGCTGGTCCGCGACCCCGGCGCGGTGGACCGCGCCCTGGCCCCGCTCGGGCTGTCCGGGCAGGACGTGCAGACCGTGGTCGGCGACGTGACCGACGAGGAGTCGGTGACCCGGGCGGTCGAGGGCTGCGCGGCGGTGTTGCACGCCGCCTCGGTCTACTCGTTCGACAGCCGCCGCCACCGTCGGATGCGGGAGGTCAACGTCGGCGGCACCGAGCTCGTGCTCGGCGCGGCCCGCCGGGCCGGGGCGGACCCGATCGTGCACGTCTCTTCGTTCGCCGCCCTGGCGCCGACCGGGGGGCGTGCGCTGCGCACCGACCTGCCAGTGGGACGGCCCCGGGAGCGGTACATGGCCAGCAAGGCCGCCGCCGAGCAGGTCGCCCGCCGGCACCAGGACCAGGGGGCGCCGGTCGTCATCACGTACCCGATGGCGACGCTGGGGCCGCACGACCCGCACCTGGGCGACCAGCTCGGCCGGCTGCGGGCGCTGCTGCGCGGGCTGATGCCGATCTGGCCGGGCGGCGGCTTCCCGGTCGGCGACGTGCGGGACGTGGCCGACCTGCACGTCGCGGCGCTGCACCCGGGGCGGGGCCCGCGACGGCTGCTGGCGCCGGGTCGCCACCTGTCCACCCGCGAGTTCGTCGGGACCGTACGCGAGGTCACCGGCCGCCGGCTGCCGGTGGTGTACCTGCCGTCGGCCGCGGTGCTGCCGGTGGGGGCCGCGACGCTGGCGCTGCAACGGATCTGGCCCTGGCACATCCCGGTGGAGTACGGGGCGGTCTACACCTGCCACTGCGACATCCGGCTCGCCGGCGACGATCCGGCCCCACCGTCGCGACCCGTGGCACAGACGGTCCAGGACGCCACCGCGTGGCTGTACCGCACGGGACTGCTCACCCGACGGCAGGCCGGGCGGGCGGCGCAGCGGGACTGACCGGCGGTGCCACCGCCCGCGCGGCGGACACAGCGGCGCCACCGCGGGCGGCGTACGTCCAGCGGTGCCGGCGGTGACCGTGGGGTCACCGCCGGCACCGCCAGCGGATCAGGGCCGTCCCGGGCCGGTGAGGATGTCGGCGAGGGTCTGCCGGAAGGTGGTGACCATCGACCGGACGCTGCTCTCCACGAACAGGTTGGTGGTGAATCCGACACTGCCGACGAAGCCGCCCTCCGGGGACGCCTCCAGCCCGAACAGCACGCCGTCGGGGATCTGCGAGCCGACCGACGCGGAGACCACCCGCCGTCGCATCGCGGCGAAGTGCAGGTCGCCGTACTGCTGGCCGAACATCATGTCGGGCGACTGGGTTACCTGGAACACGCACGCCGCGGCGTTCGGCCCGATGGCCTCGTTCATGACGTCCGGGGCCTCCTCCAGGATCTGGATGAAGGGCAGCTCGTGGGCGTACGCCGCGAGGCAGGCCGTGCGTACCCGGGCGACCACCTCCGGGAAGTCACGGGTGCCGGCCAGGTCGGTGCGGATCGGCAGGAAGTTGTAGAAGGAGCCGACGGTGTTCTGCACCCAGGCGGGGTGGCGCCCGGGCGTGAACGTGGGCACCACCAGGTCGGTCCGCCCGGTCTGCTCCCGCAGTTGGGTCAGGTACGCGGCCAGCAACACCATGAACGGGGTGCTGCGGGTGCGCGTCGCCAGTTCGGCGGTCGCCCGCCGGAACTCCTCGTCGAGCAGGAAGCGGTACCAGGACGTGACGAAGGGTTCGTCGGACCGGGTGCGGTCGGTCGGGATAGCGAACACCTGGGCGCCGCGCAGGTTCTCCCGCCAGAACTCCCGCGCCCGCCGGACCACGGCGCTGGACTGCGTCTCCTGCTGCCACCGCACGTATTCGCGGTACTGCCGGACCGGTGGCAGCACCGGGCTCCGGCCGTCCCGCCGGGCGGCGTAGCACTCGACCAGGTCGCGCACCACCAGGTGCACGGACCAGCCGTCCACCGCGGTGTGGTGGGCGGCGACGACCAGCACGGCGTCCCGGGCGTCGAAGCGGCCGAGCACGGCGCGCAGCAGCGGCATCTCGTCGATGCCGAACACGTCGGCCTCGACCTCGTTGGCGAAGTCCTCCGCGACCAGGGCACGGTCCCGCTGCGGGCCGGCGCGCAGGTCGCGCACCTCGAGCGGGACGGGGGCGGGGTGGCGCACCAACTGGTACGCCTCCCCGCCGTCGCGCACGATCGAGGTGCGCAGCGTCTCGTGCCGGACCACCACGTCGTCGAGGGCCCGGCGCAGGACGTCGAGGTCCAGCGCGCCGGTGACCCGCCACCCCCCGACGATGGTGTACCGGGGGCCGAACGGCCCGGTGTCGTCGCCGTGGTCGATGTGGTGCAGGAACTGCTGTTGCAGGGAGAGCGGGACACGGATGTCGGTCTCTCCCCGGGCCCCCGGCGGGCCGCCGGCCGGTGCCGGCGGGGGCGACAGGGTGTCGGTCATGGGGTTCCCTCCCGGTCAGCTTGCCGGCCGCGGCGGCGTCGACCAGTGCAGGCCGTCGGTGGACGGCACCAGTCCCCCGTCGCGTACCGGGACGTTCTCGTCGGCGCTCTCGCCGAGTTCGGCCTGGATCTGGATCCGCGCGCCCTCCCGGGACACCGACCGGGCCAGCGTGGCCCGGAGCAGGTCGCGATCCTCCCCCGCCTGCTGCACCGGCTGCGCGACCAGGTCGGCGAGCTCCTGGTAGGCGGCGTCGCGCCGCTGCGCGTAGGTGCCGGCGGAGACGAGGGCGGCCTCCTGCGAGGCGCCGCCACCGACGAGTTCCACGAAGGACTCCACCTCGGAGGCGGCGTTGTTGGTGACCTTCTTCGCCTTCCAGAAGTAGGAGTTCTCGTCCTGGTGCATGTCGTAGAAGGCGACGAGGAAGTCGTGGAACCGGGCGTACTCCCGCCGGTAGCGCACCTCGAACTCCTCGAAGCAGGCCGTCTCGTCGGCCCCACCGCGCAGCACCGTGTTGATCGACCGGGCGGCCAGCAGCGCGCTGTAGGTGGCCAGGTGCACGCCGGAGGAGAAGACCGGGTCGATGAAGCACGCGGCGTCGCCGACCAGGACCAGCCCCGGGCGCCAGAACTTCTCCTGGATGTACGAGTAGTCCTTGCGCACCCGGACCTCGCCGTACGGGCCGGTGGTGACCCGGCGGGCGTTCGCCAGGTACTCGGCGATGAGCGGGCACTGCTGGATCAGGTCGAGCAGGGCCTGCTCCCGGTCGCCCTGGGCGCGGTCGAGCGCCTCGGGCAGCAGCACCGCGCCGACGCTGGTCAGGTCCGGGGTGAGTGGGATGTACCAGAACCACCCGGCGTCGAAGGCGACGGCGAGGATATTGCCCTGGTTCGGCGCGGGCAGCCGCTTGCCCCCCTCGAAGTACCCGAACAGGGCCAGGTTGCGGAAGAACTCGGAGTAGCGCCGTTGGCCACCGACGCGGGTGTGGATCCGGCTCTTGTTCCCCGAGGCGTCGACGACGAACCGGCTGCGCACCTCCCGGCGCACCCCGTCCGGACCGGTGTAGCGCACGCCGCACACCCGGTCGGTCTCCGGGTCGGTGAGCACGTCGACGACCGACGTCTCCTCCCGGACCTCGACGCCCTTGCGCCGGGCGTTGTCCAGCAGGATCTGGTCGAAGCGCATCCGCTCCACCTGGTAGGCGGTGGCGGCGTCGCCCGCGAACTTGGCGGAGATGGCGAAGGAGAACGTCCACGGCTCGGGGTTGCTGCCCCACCGGAACGTCCCGCCCCGCTTGGGCATGAAGTTGGCCTGCCGGAGCTCCTCCTCGACGCCGAGGATCCGGCAGATCCCGTGCACCGTGGAGGGCAGCAGCGACTCCCCGATCTGGTAGCGGGGGAACCGCTCCTTCTCCAACAGCAGCACCCGGTGACCCTGCATGGCGATGAGCGTGGAGACGGTGGAGCCGCAGGGGCCGCCACCAACCACCACCACGTCGAACCCGGAGTCGACCTCGTTGTCCGTCACTGGACCTCCTCAACGTCCGCCGGGGTGTCAGCGCAGTTCGACATCGGTCTGCCGGACGGCGGCCACCAGCTCGCCCCGGGACAGCGCCTCGGCCACCCGCTCGATCTCGTCGGCCATGTACCGGTCCTGGTCCAGCGTGGGGGTGATGCCGCGGACGAACTCGTAGGCCGCCGCGGAGGCGGGGCTGAGCCCGTCCCGTCGCCCGGAGATGTCCACGGCCTGGGCCGCGGCGAGCAGCTCCACCGCCAGGATGTGCTGGTTGTTGCCGAGCACCCGGCGGGCGTTGCGGGCGGCGATCAGGCCCATGCTCACCACGTCCTGGTTGTCGCCGTTGGAGGGCACGCTCTGGGTGCTCGCCGCGCCGATGGTGCGGTTCTCGGCGACCAGGGCGGTGGCCGGGTACTGGGCGCCGGCGAAGCCGCTGTTGAGGCCCGGGTCACCGGTGACCAGGAACTCCGGCAGGCCGTAGCTGAGGTGCCGGTTGAGCAACCGGTTGGTCCGCCGCTCGGAGAGGACGCCGAGCTGGGTGAGCGCGATCGTCACGAAGTCCATCGCGAAGGCGATCGGCTGGCCGTGGAAGTTGGCCCCGTGGAAGACCTCCTGCCCCTCGAAGAAGAGCGGGTTGTCGTTCGCCGAGTTCAACTCGATGTCGATCTTGTTGGTGGCGTGGTACAGGGTGTCCCGCACCGAGCCGAGGACCTGCGGGATGGCCCGCAGCGAGTACGCCTTCTGCATGTAGACGTCGGTGCGCTGGACGCTGACGCCCTCCTGCTTGCCGTCCTGCAGCTGGCGGCGCAGCTGCCGGTGCTCGACGGTGAGGGCGCTGCCGCGCATCAGGGCCCGCATGTTGGCCGCGGTGTCGATCTGGCCCTGGTGCGGCCGCGCCACGTCGTGCCCCTCCGCGAGGAAGGGGCTGGTGGAGCCCTGCAACGTCTCGATGACCAGGGCGGTCACGATCTCGGCCTGTCGGACCTGGTCCATGGCCCGGCCCACCACCAGCGCACCCAGACCGGTCATCGCCGAGGTGCCGTTGATCAGGGCCAGCCCCTCCTTGAAGCGCAGCTCCATCGGCTCGATGCCGTGCTCGCGCAGCACCTCCCCGGTGGGCACCCGCCGGCCGTCGCGCAGCAGGTAGCCCTCGCCGATCACGGTGCAGGCGATGTGCGCCAGCGGGGCGAGGTCGCCGCTGGCGCCGAGGGAACCGATCTCCGGGATGGCCGGGGTGAGGCCGAGGTTGAGGTAGAGCGCCAGCCGTTCCAGCAGCTCCGGGCGGACCGCGGAGTGCCCCTTGGACAGCGCGTTGAGTCGGGCGGTGACCACGGCCCGCGCCTCGTCCTCGGCGAACAGCGGACCCACCCCGGCGGCGTGGCTGCGGACCAGGTTCGTCTGCAGCCGCACCTCCTCCGACGGATCGACCAGCATGTAGATCATCTCGCCGTAGCCGGTGGTGACCCCGTACACCGGTACGTCCTGCCGCACGATGTCCTCGAACAGCATCCGGCTCTTGCCCGCCCGGGCCAGCGACGACGACGCCACCTCGCAGGGCGCGCGGTCCTCGGCGACCCGCCGGACTCCGGCGATGTCCAGGTCCTCGCCGGTGATTTCAACCGCCTGGGCGGTCGTGGCCACAGTCAATGCACTCACTCCATCGCGTCCGTGACAGCTCTGAGGTCTGCCGATTCCGCTGGTACCGAACTCTCGCGGGCCGCGCCCGCCGCCTCCACCAGGGCGGCCATGCCGGCCAACGTGTTGTGGGTGAAGCACTCGCGCAGCGCCACCGTGACGCCAAAGCGCCGCCGGATCCGGTGGACGAGCTGGGGGATCAGCAGCGAGTGCCCGCCGGCGGCGAAGAACGTCGCCTCGGCGTCGAACCGCTCCCCGCCGAGCAGCTCCGACCAGATCTCGGCCAGGGCCCGCTCCACAGTGGTCGTCGGGATTCGGCCGGTGGATGCCGACCGGGGCGCGGGCAGCCGGCGGCGGTCCACCTTGCCGGCGACGGTGCGGGGCAACCGGTCGGGCAGCGTCTCGAAGGAGACCAGCACCATCGCGGTGCCGAAGCGCCGGCGCAGGTGGGCGCGCCACCCGCTCACCCCGGCGACCGGTGTGCCGTCGGGGCGGCGGCGCGGCACGACGTACGCGGTCAGCCGGACGACCAGCCCGTCCCGGTCGGTCACCGGGACCACCACGCACTCGGCCACGCCGTCGTGCGCGGCCAGCGCCGCCTCGACGTCAGCCAGTTCCACCCGCGTGCCGAGGAGCTTGACCTGGAGGTCCCGGCGTCCCCGGAACTCCAGCAGGCCGTCCCACCGGCGCCGCGCGAGGTCGCCGGTGCGGTACCACCGCACGCCGGTGCCGCCGTCCGGCTGGCCGGCGGGGGCCCGGAAGGCCGGGTGGCCGGTGGCTGCCCCAACGTAGCCGTCGCAGACGTGCGGGCTGCGGACGACGATCTCGCCGGTGACTCCGGTGGGGCAGGGCCGGTCCGCCTCGTCGAGGACCAGCACCTGCCGCCCGGGGATGGACCGTCCGATCGGCACGGTCGCCGGCACCGGGCCGGTGATGTCGTACCAGGTGGCCGCGATCGTCTCGGTCGGTCCGTAGATGTTGGACAGCCGGGTGGCGGGCAGGGCACGGCGCAGCCCGTTGACGAGTTGGCCCGGCAGCGCCTCACCCATGAGCACCAGCCGGGTCAGGGCCGGCCGGTCGGCCGGCTCCCGGGCGGCGATCACGGCGAGCAGTTCCCGGGCGAAGCTCGGTACGGTCTGCAGGAACGTGATCCGCTCCCGGACCAGCCAGTCGACCAGCTTTTCGGGGTGCACCCGGATCCGCTCCGGCACCGGATGCAGCGTGCCCCCGCCGACCAGCGTGGCGAACACCTCGCAGAGGCTCGGGTCGTGCTCCGGGGTGACCCACTGCGCCACCCGGGCGCCCGGCCCCAGCTCCAGCGCGCCGGCCATCCAGGTGGCGAACTGGGCGAACGCCCGGTGGGACTGGGCGATGCCCTTGGGCCGGCCGGTGGAGCCCGAGGTGTAGGCCACGTACGCGGTCCGCCGGCCCGGGTCGCCAGCGAGCGTCGGCTCGGGGCCGGCAGGCCCCGGCGTCTCCGGCAGCGCGGTGACGTCGAGCACCCGGCCGCCGAGGTCGTCGCGGAACCAGCGGGCCAGCTCGTCGCCCGGGTCCTCACCCGCTCGCAGCAGGCAGGCCGGTCGCAGCTCGGTCAGGACGGCCCGGCCCCGCTCCCCCGCGTCTCCGGTGCCGAACCAGACCAGGTGGCCACCGGCCCGCAGGATGGCCAGCGACGCGGCGAGCTGCCACGGGCCGGGTGCCATCCGCACCGCCACCGGCGCCCCGTCGACAGGCAGCGCGCGCAGGTGCACGGCCAGCGCGGCAGCCCGCCGCTCCAGCTCGCCGTACGTCCATCGGCCGTCCGCCCCGGCCACAGCCACCGCGCGCGGGGTCCGGTCGGCGTGCCGGCGGATGGTCTCGTGCACCGGCGGGAGGTGGGCGCTGTCGGGGTCGTCGGCCGGCTCGGGTGCCGGTGGCCCATCCAGCGGCAGCCGGTCCAGCCGGGTGTCCGGGTCGTCGAGCGCGGCCGACAGCAGCGTCCGCACCTGCCCGAGCAGGCCCGCCGCCGAGGCCGGCTCGAACCGGTCGCCCCGGTAGGCGAGCGTGCCGGTGACCGACGGCCAGGTCCGGCGGACGGTGACCACCAGGTCGGCGACGGTGGGGCCGCCGTCGCGGACGGCTGCGGCGCGCAGGTCGGCGCCGGCCAGCCGCAGCTCGGCCTCCGGCCCGGGCACGGCCAGCAGCACGTCGCACAGCGGCACCCGGTCCGGGTGCCGGTCGACGGGCAGCGCCTGGACCAGCCGGTCGAAGGGCAGTTCGCGGTGCTCGGTGGCGGCCCGGAAGCCCGCCGCGGCGCGGTCCAGCACCTCGGTGAAGGTGGGCGCGCCGCCGAGGTCGGCGCAGAGCACCAGCAGGTTGTCGCAGGGGCCGACGAGCCCGGTGAACTCCGGCGGGAGCACCGGTACGGGCACCACGACGCTGACCCGGTCGTCGTCGCCGTACCGGTGCAGGACGGCCTGGAGGGCGGCCAGCAACACCACCGCCGGGCTGACCTCGCGCGTCCGGCAGAACGCGGCGAGCCGGTCGGCCAGCGCCGTGCCCCAGGCGAACGGAAGCAGACCGGCGGGGGCTGAGGGCCGGGTGGTGGGG